>DASYGA010000237.1:0-10434 GCA_036000265.1 Steroidobacteraceae bacterium
CTTCTGGATGTAATGGTAGCTCTGGGTGATGACGGTGGCCGTGAGAGGAACGGCCTGGCCGCTGCCCGCGTAAAGCGCCTGTATGCCGTACTTGGCGGGGTCGTAGCCCGCACCGCCATGGAGATTGTTCTTGTCGACCGGCGTCGTGCCGCTAGCGCCGCCGCACCAACCGGCGGGCTCGGCCTGGTTGCAGCCGTAGAGATACATGCTGAGCGGCCGCGGGTTCTGGCCCGAGAACCAGCCGTTGGTGTCCATGCCGCCGCCGTCGACGAGAAATCCATTGTGGAGCGTCCAGCCGCCGAAGTGCTGATCGTAAGAGGAGCCGAAGAAGAATAAACGGCTGCCGCGGCCCTGTGCGAGGTCCGTGGTGAGAAAGCCGCCGTTGGCGTTGGCCAGCGTCGCGATCTCGTTACCGTACCCGTTGAACGTCGCGGTCAGCGGATCGAAGCCTGGATAGCCGGAGAAAGAGGCGTTCCCGTTCTCGACCACGGGAATGGGAGTGATGTACTGCTGCTTGTCATCGAGGACGCGTCCCCAGAAGGTGACGGACCCGCCATCGAGATCGTGCTTGAGAGTGGCCGTGAACTGGCCGCCCTGAATCGCCGGGAACTGCGACTGGCGGACGCCCTTGGATTCGTTGTAGAAGCCGCCGACGCTTCCATACCAGCCATCGGCGATGGTGAAACCGTCATAGACGTCCCCGCGCCACAGCCCCTCGGTGCCGTAAGTGGCACTGACGGTGCCGCCCGGCGAGGTGTCGCCGGTCTTGAGGATGTAGTTGCCGGTGCCGCCCATCTGGCCGGGCCCGAACACCGCTCCCGGACCGCCCTGCACCACCTCGAGACGCTGCACGGTGTCATCCAGGCGGACGAAGGAGGCCGTATCCATGTAGGAGAGGCTCGACGAGCCGAAGACCGGCATGCCCATGATCATGGTGGTGAAGAAGGGCGTGTCACCGCCGCTTGGGAATCCGGCCACCTCGACGTTGAGCCCGGTCTGGCCGCCGGAGGACTCCGGCCAGATGCCCGGCGCGATCTTGAGGACGTCGGCTGCGCTGAGCGGGTTCGATTCCTTGATCAGCTCAGCGTCGGCCGTGACCACGTTGTAGCTGGCGTCGAGCTTTCTCACCTTCATCGCGGTGGCGGTGACGACGACTTCCTGCAGATTCTGCGAGGTCTGCGCCGAGCCACTGGTCTGCGCGCCGGCCGCGCCGCCGGCCGCCGCGGTCTGCGCATGTGCCGGCACGATGGCGAATGCGGAGGCGGCGAGAATGCCTCCAACGGCGGCCGCGACGCTGCCGGCACGCCCCGCCCGGGAGCTCGCGCGAGACCCGCGTGCAAAGAATGCGGCATTCGTGTTGCCGGCGGCGATTGCCGGGCGGCGGCCGGAGCGCGCGCTGTTGCCGGGCACTTTGTTGGCTCTCATAGGCATGGACTCCCCCCAGGTGAGATGTCTCAGCATACTGTAATGAAAATTTCGCTGTCAAGATGATTGGAACAGGCATTTTGGACTCGGTCCGCGCGCGGCTGCCGGGCGCAGCGCGCGCCGGCGGCGATCCGCAACCATTTCCGATCGACTACAATCGGCAGACGCGCATCGAAAGGGGCTTGCATTGAAACGGCTGAAGATGGGTCTGATCGGTCCGGGCTTCATCGCGGCGCAGCACATCGAGGCGGTGCGCCGCCTCGGGGACGTGGAAGTGGTGGCGCTTGCCGGCTCGAGCCGCGAGGCGGCGCGCCGGCGCGCGGACGAGTGGCACGTCGAGCGGGCCTACGGCGATTACCGCGAGCTCATCGCCGACCCGGACATCGATGTCGTGCACAACACAACACCGAATCACCTGCACCTGGAGGTGTCGCTCGCGGCGCTCGCCGCCCGCAAGCATGTGGTCTCCGACAAGCCGCTCGCCGACACCGCACAGCACAGCCGCACGCTGTGGCAGGCGGCGCGGCGGGCAGGTGTCGCGCACGTCGTGACCTTCAACTATCGCGGCAATCCGCTGGTGCAGGAGGCGCGAGCCATGGTCGCACGCGGCGATCTCGGCCCGCTCAGCTACGTGCACGGCCAGTATCTTCAGGACTGGCTGACGGACGCGCGGGTGTATTCCTGGCGGCTCGATCCGGCCCGCGGCGGCGCCAGCTCCGCGCTGCGCGACATCGGCTCGCACTGGTGCGATCTCGCGGAGCACGTCACGGGCTTGCGCATCGAGGCGGTGCTCGCCGACCTCACCACGGTGGTGACGCAAAGGGAGGTGCCCCGCACGGCGGGCGGCACGTTCTCACGCACGAAGACCGGGGCGCGGCGCACTGCGCGAGCCCAATCCCGCCGGGTGCGCATCAAGAGCGAGGATCTGGCGACCGTGCTGTTGCGGTTTCGCGGCGGTGCCAGGGGCTGTGTCGCGATCGGCCAGGTGCTTCCCGGCCACAAGAATGACCTGCAGCTGGAGGTGTGTGGCCGCAAGGCCTCGGTGCGCTGGCTGCAGGAGCGGCAGAACGAGCTCTGGGTCGGACGGTTCGGCCAGCCCAGCCTTCTGGTCGGCAAGGACCCTGCCATTCTCTCTGCGGCCGCCGCACCTTACGCTCATCTGCCGGCCGGCCACCAGGAAGGCTGGGCGGATGCCTTCCGCAATGTTATTGCAGATGCCTATGAATGGATAAGAGCGGGGGCGAGGCCGCAGGCGCGGCCTGCGGCGCTCGCCACGTTCGCCGATGGCTATCGCAGCGATCTGCTCGTCGAAGCGATGCTCGGGAGCCACGCGGCGGGCGGTGTCTGGCGCAAGGTGCCGCAGGCGGCGTGAGGTTTGGCCGCGGCGTGCGTTGCAGAATGAATATTCCAATGTTTTTGACAGCGAAATTACATTGCAATAACCTGCCCACGATGCGACCGCGGGCGATGACCCGGCGTCCGGCGCGACGCGCCGGATTCGCGCTTTTCGATTGAGGCGACTCCCGTGCTGAAGAACACCATGAAGATCCGCTTGAGCGTGATGCTGTTCATGGAGTTCTTCACGTGGGGCGGGTGGTTCGTCACGCTGGGGACCTTTCTCAAATACAACCTGCACGCTACGGGGGAGCAGACCGCCCTCGCCTTCTCGACGCAGGCCTGGGGCGCGATCATCGCGCCCTTCATCGTCGGCCTCATCGCCGATCGCTACTTTCACGCGCAGCGGCTCCTCGGCCTCGTCCACCTCGTCGGCGGCGTGCTGATGGTCGTATTGGCGAGGGCACACGATTTCGCGCACTTCTATCCCTGCCTCCTGGCTTACATGATCCTCTTCATGCCAACGCTCGCGCTCGTCAACGCGGTGTCTTTTCGCCAGATGGATGCGCCGGCGCGTGACTTCCCCAAGGTGCGGGTATGGGGGACGATCGGATGGATCGTGGCAGGGCTCATGATCAGCTACCTGTTCAGGTGGGATGCCACCGCAGCACGCGGTGCGCTGCGAAACACCTTCATCATGTGCGCGGTGAGCTCCTTCCTCCTTGGCGCCTACAGCTTCACCCTGCCGCGCACCCCGCCGCTCGGTGCCACCCAGGGCCGGCGGAGCTTGGGAAGCCTGCTCGGCTTCGATGCGCTCGAGATGCTGCGCGAGCGCAATTTCGCGGTTTTCTTCTTCGCGTCGATCCTCATCTGCATACCGCTCGCGTTCTACTATCAGGGCACCAATCAGTTTCTGAACGAGATCCACGTGGCGCACGCGACCGGTATTCAGACGCTGGGACAGGCCTCGGAATTTTTCTTCATGCTGCTGCTGCCGCTCTTCCTCAAGCGCTACGGCATGAAGATGACGCTGCTCATCGGCATGGTGGCATGGGCGGTGCGCTATGCGCTCTTCTCCCTGGGGGATGCCGGGCAGCTGGAGTGGCTGCTGCTCGTCGGCCTCGCCCTGCATGGCCCCTGTTATGACTTCTTCTTCGTCTCCGGCCAGATCTACACCGACAATCGCGCCGGCCGGGAGCGGCAGGCGGCCGCACAGGGTCTCATCACGCTGGCCACCTACGGCATCGGGATGCTCATCGGCTTTTCCGCTGCGGGCATCGTCATGGACCGCTACGCCGTGGCGGGCGGCCACGACTGGGTGACGATCTGGATCTATCCGGCGGTATTCGCGCTGGTCGTCGCAGCGCTCTTCGTGCTCTCGTTTCGCAACGAGAGGCTCGCGCATGCCGTCGCCCAGTAGCCCAGGGGCGGCGGCAACGCCGGCGGCCGGCGGCGGGGGGAGCGCGCCGAGCGCCACGCCCGGTGCTTTCCGGCCGCGGCCCATGAAGCTCAGCATCCTCACGGCGGCGCTGCAGGAGCTGACGCCGCGGGAGAAGCGCGAGGCGGATCCGGATCTCGCGATCGAGGAGTGGCTGGCGTTCGCCGCCGAGATCGGCGCGCCCAACATTGAATTATCATGCGCCCTGCACCCGACGCAGAGCGATGTCCCGGCGGCGGCGCTGCTCGATCCCGTGGCCAACACGCTCGACCTGCGACAGCCCTTCACCGCCGCGCGCGCCGCACGCGTGGAGAGTGCCATGCGCTCGACCGGGGTGGGACTCTCGGAGCTCGGGTACTTCGACAACATGCTGGCGGCCGACGATGCGGCCCGCAGGGTCAAGCACGAGCTGATGCTGCGCGTCTTCGATGCCGCGGTGCTGCTGCGCTGCGATGCGGTGGCCGGCTTCGTCGGCCGCAATTACAGCATCGGCATGGATGCCAACCTCGATATGTTCGAGGAGGTTTTCGTCCCGCTGCTGCGGGAGGCCAAGGCGCGGGGGCTCACCTACCTGGTGGAGCAGTGCCCCATGCCGGGCTGGACCACCTCCGATTCATGGCACAACAACATCGCCTACGCGCCCGGCCCGTGGATCGCGCTGCACCGCATCTGCGAGCGGCACGGGGTCGGCGATCAGTTCCGCATCCACTACGACCCCTCGCACGCCATCCTGATGGGCCAGGACTCGCGCTCGGTCTTCCAGTACCTGCGCGACTCGGGCTACGCCTTCCTGATCCAGCGCTTCCACGTCAAGGGACAGGTGATCGACTCGCGCGGCGTGGCCGCGTGGGGCTATGGGGGCCAGACGATGCAGCGCGGCGACCGCGACGGCGATACGCCTCGCGCCAACCCTGCCGAGCAGCAGAATGCATGGAAGAAGCAGACGGTGTTCTGCGAGCACGAGCTGCCGGGCACCGCGCGTCACGACCCGCTCGCCTATCTGCAGAACCGGTCGGTCGACTGGCTGGACCATCAGCTCGCGGCCCGGGAGCTGCTCGAGCTGGAGCCGCAGCGGACCTATCTCGTGCTGGAGCACGAGTATCCGCGGGCGCGGGTACAGGATAAGGCGCTGCTTGGGCCGATCCTCGCCGGATCGATCGCGTTCGCGAAGGCGATCGACGAGGCGGCGGCGGCGATGTATGCCCTGCAGCACGAGGTGCTGGCGCAGCGGAAGATTCCGGTGCAGGGATTCGGCAGGGAAGCTTACCGAACGTGAGATCATTTCAACGAAGGAGCATTGATCGATGCCATTCGTGACGGCAAGCACTCAACGCGGCCCCTACGACGTCATCATCGTCGGGTCCGGCGCAGGCGGCGGACAGGCGGCTTACACCTTGTGCATGGAAGGTGCGCGCGTGCTGATGCTCGAGGCAGGCCGGCGGTACACGCCCGCCACCGAGAGCCCGATGTTCCAGACACCGGATATGGCGCCGCTAGGCGGTGCCGACACGCCCGACAAGAACAAGGGCTTCTACGACGCGACGATTGGCGGCTGGGATGTGCCCGGCCAACCCTACGTATCCGTCCCCGACCAGTGGGGCGGGTACTTCACCTGGTGGCGCGCGAGAATGCTGGGCGGCCGCACCAATCACTGGGGCCGCATTTCCCTGCGCAACGGACCGTATGACTTCAAGCCCCGCAGCCGCGATGGCCTGGGACTCGACTGGCCAATCGGGTACGACGATGTGGCCCCTTACTATGACAAGGTGGAGCTGCTGATTGGCGTCTACGGCGGCGACACCTCGCTGGAGAATACCCCGGCGGGACCTGGCGATACTTTGCTGCCGCCGCCGAAGCCGATCGTCAGCGATCACCTGCTCATGAAGCGCGCTCCTCGGCTCGGGATCCCGGTGCTTCCGGGGCGGCGGGCGGTGCTGACACGCGCTCAGGACCATCGCACCATCCCTGGCAAGCTGCACCCCGGCAATCCGCGGGCGCAGAAGGTCCTGGCCGAAGCGATGAAGAAGCGCTCGCCTTGCTTGTGGGCTACACCCTGTGGCCGTGGCTGCGCCGTGGCCGCCAATTACCAGTCCACCACCGTACATATCCCGCCGGCACTCGCGACGGGCAACCTCGACATCATCACGGACGCAATGGTGTACGAGGTTTCGATGGGCAAGAATGGACGTGCAAACGGTGTCAGGTTTGTCGATGCGACTACCGGGCGGCATGAGCATGTCACGGGCCGCGTGGTAGTACTGGGTGCGAGCGCGTATGAGAGTGCACGCATTCTGCTCAACTCCAAGAGCGGCCAATATCCGAACGGGCTCGCCAACTCCAGCGGACTCGTGGGGCGCTATATACTCGATACGGTCGGCAGCTCCGTGAGCGCGCAGATCCCGCTGCTCGAGAGCCTGCCGCCGCTCAACGACGACGCCGCCGACGGCCTGCAGGTCTACGTGCCCTGGTGGCTCTACAAGGAGAATCTCTCCCACAAGCTGCCCTTTCCTCGCGGCTATCACATCGAATATGGCGGCGGGAAGCAGATGCCGTCCGTCGGTACGTTCGCCGGGCTGGAGTGGCTGACCGGCGGCAGTTACGGCCGGCAATTCAAGGAGGACGCCCGCCGGTATTACGGCTCGTTCGTGTATTTCGCCGGCCGCGGCGCCATGGTGCCGAACGACAACTCTTACGTGGAGATCGACCCCAAGGTCAAGGACAGATTCGGGATACCGGTGCTGCGTATCCATTGGCAGTGGGGTGATTACGAGCAGCGCCAGGCCGTGCACATGCAGCAGACCTTCGGCGCCCTCACCGAAGCCATGGGCGGGCGGGTCACCTCGCCCATCGTGACCGATCCCGTGAAGGCGGTATCGCCCGGGGGATACATGATTCACGAGGTCGGCGGCACCGTCATGGGGGCGGACGCCCGCAGCTCCGTGACAAACAGGTGGTCGCAGACGTGGGATGTGCCGAACCTCTTCGTCGCCGACGGCGGTGTGTTCCCCTACAATGCCGACAAGAACCCGACACTGACCATCATGGCGCTCGCGTGGCGGATGTCCGATCACATCCTGGACCGTATGCGCAGGAGGGAGATCTGATGACCGACAGGCGTACGACCATCAAGCTGATCATGGCGGCGGCGGCTGCGATGCCGGCGCTGCGCGCCCGGGCGAACTATCGGGACTCGCTGGAGCCGGGCGCGTCATCGCCCGGTGAGCTGCGGCAATTCGAGCCCACGATGCAGGGCTATGGTCCCGATCCGGACCTGATCAAGGCCTATGAGAAGGGGGCGTTCTGGCCGTTGACCCTGAGCGCCGAGCAGCGGCGGCTCGCGGCAGCGCTCTGCGATCTGATCATTCCCGCGGATGAGCACTCTTCGTCGGCTTCGGCAGTCGGGGTGGTGGACTTCATCGACGAGTGGATCAGCGCTCCTTACCCGCAACAGCTCGAGGATCGCGGCACGGTGTTGAGCGGATTCACCTGGATTGACGGCGATGCCCGCCATCGCTTCGAGCAACCGTTCGCCAAGCTGACCGAGGCACAGCAGCGCGCGATATGCGATCGCGTCTGTGACATCAGCCGCGCCCCGGCAGATCTGCAACAGCCGGCGCGGTTCTTCGCCACCTATCGCAACCTGACGGCGGCGGGGTTCTACACCACCCAGGCCGGACGGAAGGACCTGCAGTACATCGGCAACGTGGCACTCACCCATTTCGACGGGCCGCCCGTCGAGCTACTCAAGAAGTTAGGACTCGCATGAAAGTGATTGGCGCACGCACAAGGCGTACTCTTGGCTCGATCGGGCTTTGCCTGGCTCTGGCACTCTCCCTTGGGATCGCGGACAGCGCCTCGGCGGCCTCTGCGAAGGCTCACACCGGCGGCTGGCAGGATTTCCTGACGAGCGATTCCGCCCCGCTGCTCCGCAGTTGGCTGCATCCGGGGCGCCCGGGGCTGCCTTCGGGGTGGACGGTGCACGACGGCGTGCTCTCCAAGAGCGGCGAGGTGGCGGATCTGGAATCCACGCGGCTGTACAAGGACTTCGATCTGGAGCTGGAATGGAAGATCGGCAAGGACGGCAACAGCGGCATCTTCTATCGGGCGACCCACCAGTACGATGAGATCTACTGGACCGGGCCTGAATACCAGCTTCTCGATGACCAGAACGCGCCGGACGGCAAGAACCGGATAACGGCCGCGGGCTCCGTGTATGCCATGTATCCCGCGCCGCCGGCCGGCCTCGTGCATCCTTACGGCCACTGGAACAAGGCACGCATCCTCGTGCGCGGCCACCATGTCACATACTGGATGAACGGCCGCCGGATCGTCGACTATGACCTGGGCAGCCCCGAGTGGAAGAAGCGGGTCGCGGCCTCGAAGTTCTCGGCCTATCCGGGATATGGAATGGCGCCCGAAGGACTGATTGGCGTCCAGGGGAACCACCCCGGGGCCATCGCGATTCGAAACATGCGGATCAAAGTGCTGCCGTAGCGGATATCGAGACGCTGCGGCGGCGTCCCAGACAACAGGGCAGCCACGACTCGTCGAGGATGAACCGGCCGCTGGCATCCACCTTCGCGAAGGGGACGACATGGCTTATGACGAGGTGACTGCGGAACGTGTGCGCAGAGTCCTGCGGCGCCGCAAGTACAGCGAGACCCGGCTGATGGGAGGACTGTGCTTCATGGTCGGCGGCTCGATGTGCTGCTCGATCAGCGGCAGAGGCGGGCTCCTCATCCGGGTCGATGCGGGCGGGTACGAAAGCGCATTGACCGAGCCGCATGTTGCTCCAATGAAGATGGGCCATCGCACGATGCGCGGCTTCGTACGCGTCGCGCCGGAGGGCTACCGAACCGACCAGGCACTCGAGCGATGGGTTGCACGGGGGCTGGAGGCCGCCGCGGCGTGCTCCCCACGGTCGGGAACTCGAGCCAGGAGAAAGAAGTCAACTTGAGCGGCATCTCTTGTCAGACGATTACCGGACAGTTCTGACAACCAACCATCGCGTAAGCCGCGCCCTAGGCGATACGTTGCAACCTGAACTCAGCGCTGACCCTCCAAGTACCTGCCGCCGTCTTCTCCTCGCCGCGCCATACGAAACTGTCGGACTCTATATCTTCGAAGCTCCACCGGATGCCAGCACCCTCGAGAGCGATCCGGTCACCGCTCCGCCGGCCCTGCAGGGTGTTGAGGGCGCCGGAAACGGGATTCACCCACACCATTCGCCAGAGGTCCGCAACCCGGTCGAAGTAGCGTATCGTGCTCCCGTACCGATTGTTCGCTGTCTGCGGCTGCTTGCCGCGCAGGCCCCGCGGTGGAACGATCCATACATCCTGGATCGCACGACCTTCCAGCACCCAGGAGAACCACCATTCGCCGGTTCCGGTTCGCACCGTTCCATCTTTGTCGAAATCCTTGACATCTGCGGTCCAACCGCCGATCAGCCACGCGAATGTGTCGGCTGCACCCCCGAGCTCTGCTGCCGGGCACGATGACACCAACGCGCCGCTGAAACCCTCTGCCCCGGGGTCCGGCTGCTCCAGCGCATGGGCGGCATCCGCCCCGTTGGTAGTGGCAACGCGACTCCAGATGCCGGAATAATCCAGCGGGAGACCCGCATCGTCGACGTCGATCACCGCGGTGAACCCGCTCGCCACGCTGCGATACCGATAGCGAGCGGGCGCCAGGCGCTCGTAGGATTGCTGCGCCGGCTCCACGGTGCATTGCGGAAACCGTACCCAGGCTGCGCGAATCTCCTGTTTCTCGCCCACAGGCATCTGAAGGCGATTGATAGGCAGTGCATTCGTGGAAGGCGATATTCCGAGATCGACATCGGAGCACCCATCCAGATTCGGCGCAAGAACACCGTTACGGCGCCACTTACCGTGATCGGCGGTCAGCTCCAAGTCAATTGCTCCATCACCCAACGCTTGCCGAATCCGCACCCGGCGCGTGTGCCATCGCGCATCGCACTCAACGATGTAGTTGACGCGAGAGGGAGCGGCGCCCTCGGCGATCAGGGCTGTACCGTGAATGCGGTACGCCTTCGCGGAGCGGGTGATCGTCGCCAATTCAAAGCTCCTGTCATCGAGCACGCGGCGCCACATAACCGCCCGGTCGGTCCATTCGGAAGTTTTCATGTCTGTGCCTGAGGTAAGGGCCATATGCCAGAAGGGTAGCGATGAGATGGACGCTAGAATCTCACGGCGATTGGACACGCGCACCTCACTAGT
>DASYGA010000263.1:0-7332 GCA_036000265.1 Steroidobacteraceae bacterium
TGGCACAGCCGCTATCGCGATCCCGACGTCTACTTCGACCAGGGGATGCTCACCAGCCGCCGCCGGATCGACGATACGAGCGAGCTCGAGGCGGGCATTCTTTATGACCTGACGGGGAGTTGGCGCGTCGGCATCGAATACGGGCTGCGCCGGAACGACTCCAGCATCGCCAGCTACGGCTATTCGAGCAACCGCTATCTGCTGAGGCTGCAGTATGCGTACTGAGGTAGGGCCCCGATCATTCGCCCTCAGTGCGAGCGGAATTGCTGCGGAATTCGGCTTTCAAGCAGGACACGCCGGTGCTTGCAAGGTCGGCGTGATCCCGTGATCCCCCTGCGGCTATTGCAGCAACGGCTTCAGGATCTTCTCAGAGAACTGCCGCCACACCGCGCTGAAGGACAGCAGCCGGTCGGGTATCGTGCCTGCGGCGAGCGTGTTCGCGATTGCGAGCATTTCGGCATCGTCCGGATAGCTCCCTCTCACGTTCTGTACCACCAGACGCAGCGACTGCTCAATCTCGGCCTCGTTCAGAAGCTCCAGCCGCGCTCCAATGTGCGCTAAAGCAGCCCACGCCAAGTGTGCCGCTTTCAATGCGGCTGAGCTTCTGTCGGCCGTCTGCTGATGCGCGTGCTTGCGGAATGCGCCCAGGTGCTCGGTAAGGTAAACGATAGGTGCAGAGCGGGCCGCCAGCAGGAGCTGAGCGATGTCGCCAAGTCCATAGTATGAGATGTCGGTGAATGCCATCTCGCGCAGCGTCTCCACATGGTCACGGCGCCACACCGCATTCGAATACTCTCCCAGCCAATTGAAATTGAATGGGACAGTGGATCGGAACAGGAAGTTGATATCGATCGCGGTCGCCTTCCCTGGGTAATTGCGCACCTGGTCCGGAACCGCAAAGTCACCGCAGATGAAGCCTCGTTGGTCGATCGCCCAACGCGCGGACACCGAGACTCTGGCCGATTTCGACGACTCCAACGCGAGCAGGTGCGTATCCATGAAACCCGGAAAAATGACGTCGTCGTCGAACAGGAAGTGAACGTAACGGCAGTCCGGCTCCACCTGATCCAAGAGATGCATCATGTTGCGGTGCGTGCCCTTGCGCGGACCCTCGACAAAGCGAATCGGCGCACCGCATTCGAGGTGGCGCACCTCGCGCGTCGCCTCGCCGTCCTTGGAGTCGTCGGACACCAAGATCGAAACGTTGCCCCGGGATTGGATCGCGGCCGATTCGATGGCTTGCCGGAGAAACGCGGGCTTGAAAGCGGGGATTAGAATGTTGATCAGCGACATGTGACGACCGTTGACCGCGGAGCCAGCGCGGATGAGCCCGTCAAGAGTGCGTTCGGAGGCCGGCAGGCAGTCACGAGAAGAACGTCCGGATGCTTGCGGCCACGGTCTGGATATCTGCCTCAGGCAGATACGGAGCCATCGGGAGGCTCAACACGTCCGATTGGATTCGCTCGGCGATCGGAAGCGCCGGCCATCGTTCTGCGCAGTATGCCGGCTGGCGATGGCAGGCAAGCGGGTAATGAATGGCCGTGCCGATGCCCTGAGCGTGCAGATGGGACTGGAGCTCATCTCGGTGGGGTGTTCTTACCACGAAGAGATGCCATACCGGCTCGGCGCCCTGATGGACATGAGGCAGTTGCAGCGGCAGGTCGGCCATTGCGTCCAGGTAGGTGGATGCGGCGGCGCTGCGTCGAGCGTTCTCCGCATCGAGGTGCCGCAGCTTGATGCGCAGGATCGCGGATTGCAATTCGTCCAGCCGCGAATTCAATCCGGCGAGGTCATGCCGATACTTGATGCTCGACCCGTAGTTGCGCAGCTTGCGCAGCGTGTCCGCCAGTGCGTCGTCATTGGTCGTGATGGCGCCGCCATCTCCGAGCGCGCCCAGGTTTTTGCCGGGGTAGAAGCTGAAGCCGGCGGCATCCCCCAAGCCGCCCACGCGCCGGCCCTGGTAGCGCGCGCCATGAGCCTGAGCTGCATCCTCGATCACCCGCAGTCCGTACTTGCGTGCGATCTGGTTGATCGGCTCCATGTCGGCCGGCTGTCCATACAAATGCACGGGCATTACCGCGCGTGTGCGGGGCGTAATCGCCGCCTCGAGGCGTCCGGGGTCGAGATTGCAGGTGCGCTCGTCGGGCTCGACCGGTACCACGCGGGCCCCCGCCTGGCTCACCGCGAGCCAGGTCGCGATGAAGGTGCTCGAGGGAACGATCACTTCGTCACCTTCGCCAATTTCGTAGGCGCGCAGGGTCAGGTGCAGCGCGTCGAGCCCGTTCGCTACCCCTATGCAGTGGGCGACACCGCAGTAGTCCGCGAATTCGCGCTCGAAGGCCGCGGTTTCCTCGCCGAGGATGTACCAGCCCGATTCGATTACGCGCTCGATCCCGGCACGAAGCTCGGCTTCGTGCGGCTCGTTCACGCGCTTGAGATTCAGGAACTCGATGCTCATGAATGGGCTGACGGATTCGCGCGGTGCGCCGGACGGATCAGTCCGCCGCCGCTCGAGGGCCGCGTGCAAGTGCCAGGAACTGGTCGTAGTCGCGGATGTAATCAGCGGCGTCATAGACTTCCGATGCGAGCACCATGCAGACGCCGCCCGAAGAGAAATTATCGAGTGTGCGCCACATCATCGGACAGATGTAGAGGCCGAAATACGAGCGATTCAGATGAAACCGGCGCTGACGGTCGCCGTCGTGGAGCACGATGTCGAAGCTGCCGGACATGGCGACCACGAACTGATGGAGGCGCCGGTGGGCATGGGCGCCGCGATCCGAACCGCCGGGAACGTCATAAAGATAGTAGACGCGGCGAATCTCGAATGGAATGTGGTTGCCGCCCTCCACGAAGGTCAGATTGCCGCGCGGGTCGGCGACCTTCGGCAATTCGATGATCCGGCAGTCACTCAATGGCATTGTCGTTTCTCCGCAGATCCCACTCGTAGAACTCGTGAACCACGCCGCCGGCGCCGAACTCGTTCTTGAACCGGTTCAGCCCTTCGTTCAATGCGTGTCCCTGTTCTTCCGTGCTGATCCCGAAATCGAAATAGCGCTTTCCGTCGAGCCGGCTCTTCTCGATCGCCGACTCGAGCAGGAGATCGAGCGCGTTGACTTCATGGCCACGCTCGCTCGCTGCGATGTACTGGGCATGGGCCACAGTGTCCGTCAGAAACAGCAGGATGCCCGCCTCCATTTTTGCGTCAACGAGTGCGGCGACGACGCGTAACCGATCTGGAAAGCGCGTGGCTAGTGTTGTGATTTCCGCGAGCGTATGGACCGGTTGCGTCTGGTGCTTGCGTCGCAGATTGTCTTCGAGCACGCCCCACAGGGCGGGCAGATGCTCGTTCCCTGCGGTTATCTGGGCGCCGGCCTTCAGCGCCTTCCCGCGCGCACGCCGACGCCGCTCGCTCACCGGAAGCCTATGATGCAGGTCGATGCAGCTCGAGAGGTCACAGCGGTACCGCCGCGCGCCCGCACGAAACAAAGCGTAAAGATCCTCTTGCGCGGGCGCGCGCTGATAAATGTGCGGCACCGCCTTGTACTGGAGTCGAGCGAAACCGGCTGCGTGCCACAGCCTCGCGGCGGAGCCGAGGGCCGCAAGCATCTCGCCGCCGCGCAAGCGCCCATGATGGAGCATGCCGCCGTAGGTGATGCCTGGGTGTGATACCACCATGTCGTGCTCGACGGGATGCCGTGCCGCGGGAACGACGCCCAGCCAGTCGCCGCCATTCTCGATGACGATGGACTGGTCGACGAACCGGTCCGAGTGATATGACAGGAAGCGGCGCGAATGAAGAAAGGTCGCGGCGTGCGCGCGCGCGCAGAACTCATCCCAGCGTGCGGCATCGTCTGGCAGGTAGAGGCGGGCCTTCATGATGGGCTGATGAGCTCCGCAATGCCGAAGCCGGTGCCGCCGAAATCGTTGCCGTCATAGAGCAGCCAGGTCTTGCCTGCGGCCTCGATATCCACGCCGAACTCCACCGAGTCGGCGTCCCACCCTTGCTCGGATACGTCGAGTCCGATCATCTGGTCATGCCGCTGCCACTGCAAGCCGTCGGGCGATGTGGCGAAACCCATCCGGTACCGCGCCGGATCGCGATGGCGAATCGAGTAGATCATCCGGTAGCCGTCCCGCCCGTGCCTGACGACGGGGCGACCGAACCCGTGTTCGTCGGCGAGGTTCACAGGCAGGACCACCCGCCCATGCGACGGCCAATGGATGCCATCCGGCGAGTCCACGTAGCGCAGGTCGTACACTGGCATCCGCTTATCCCCTATCTGCTCCCACGATCCGCCGGCTACGTACCACATGCGAAACCGCCCGCCATCCATCGCGACCCAAGGCGCGCAGCGGAAATGCTCCTCACCGGGGCCGCGCTCGAGTATCGGCGTGGTCTGGGCGCGCTGGAATGTCTCCCCGTTGTCCTCGCTGATCGCCAGGCCGGTAAGGAGGCGATAACGGATTTTCCGGCACAGCTCGAACCCGACGTAGTACATGAAGAGCCGACCATCCGGGACACGAAGCACAGTCGTCTGAAACACGCCGTTATCGTCGAACGCTCCCGGCTCGCCGATGTCCAGCACGGGCGCCTCAGATTCACGGAGCACCCGGTGCGGGTCGCTGGGATCGAGATCCACATAACCGACACGGCCCACGCCATGCTCGTCGCGGCACTGCACGTAGACGCGCAGCGTGTTCTCGTGAAGCCAGATCGGCGTCGGAGACGTCGCATGAGTGCGCGCCCACCAACGCGAGCCCGACGGCTTCCATACTACGCCGTGTTTGAGCCATTTCATGCGGGGATCCGGAAGAACCGGTGTGTGGACACGCTCTCGGCGGGAGCCTGCCGGGTCTTGAAAAGCTCGCCGGCCGACGTGTTCTTCATGATTGCCGTGTTCGGGCCGAGCCAGTTGTCTTCTGCGATCGTGACGTTGTTGGCTATTGTCGCATTGACGCCGAGAAAGCTGTTTGCGCCTACGTCGCAGAAGCCGGAAATGACGACGTGGGACGAAATGAAGACGTTGTCGCGGATGATGCTGTGATGGCCTACATGGTTGCCGCTCCAGAGAACGACGTTGTTGCCGATCGTGACGAACGGCTGAATGGTGTTGTCCTCGAATACGAAAACATGCTCACCGAGACGGGCGTTACGCCACACGAAGGCGCGCGAGCTGATGTAAGACGCAAGCGCATAGCCCTTCTCCTTGGCCGCGCGCGCGAGCCTCGTGCGCAGTCTGTTGAGCTGGGTATATGTGGCGGCGACATAGATTTCGTGATCGGCCGGGGAAAAATGCCGTTCGAGAGATTCGAATTCCACCACTGGCAGTCCGTGCAGCTCCTCCCGCTTGAGGTAAGTCTTTTCGACGGCGTGGGCCACCACGCGGTAGTCGGAGTCGCCGTCGAAATACTCGCGGGCTATTTCCGCGAAGGCGGTATCCCCTACGATGACCAGTCTCTTGTGCGCCATGGCTCATGGTTTCCTGATCAGGATGTCTTCGCGGCGGTTTGCCATGGGCAACCCGTCGGCCTGTGGCACGACCCAGGCGTGAAAACCCGCTGCACGAGACCGTGCGAGCAACGCCAGCACCACCGAATCGTCGATCGCCCCGGTTTCCAGCCTGTTGAACACCACCTCGGGCGGGGCATCTTTTTGGGTGAACTCGCGATGCTGACGTCGGCCGTCGGCGCTCGAAAAGAATCGCTTGCGCATGGTGGCGTTCGGGATGTCGCCCAGCAGCAGCTCGCCGCCATCCGTCAGAAGCGACAGGCAACTGTCGAGAAACCCCCAGAGATTGGCTTCGGCAAATACATATTGAATGACGGAATAGGCAATAATGGCGTCGAACCGCAGGCCGTCGGCGCGCATCCGCTCGAATATCGTGCCTGGAAAGGCGCCGCACCACTTGCTTACATGGGGGGCGTCGGGCAGGTGAGCGAGCATCTCGGCGCTATCGGCCAGATGGAGGCCATGGCGGTGTTGAGCGCAATGCGCAATGAGATGACGGGGCACATCGGCGCACCCGGGTCCGATCTCGAGCACGCGCAGGCCCGTTCCGCGCAATGCGCGGAGCTTTGCCAGCATGTCCCCGAAAATCAGCTGCTCGCGGCCTTCGCGATAGCGATCCGGGAAACCGACTCTCTCGTGACGGCTCAAGCCGTCGCGAACCGCCAACTCGCGAAAGTTGTCGAACGTCAGGCCGTCGGAGGGGTTGCCTGGCATGATGCCGTCTCACTCGCCCCATTTGTCCAGATAGCTCTCGTAGCCGCGCCGCCAGCCGTCGCTGATGAAGCCGCCGGAGCTCTCGTGCACGACCGAGATCGGCCAGGTGCCCATCCGCAGGCCCGCGTTCTCGGCCTGCCGGCAGAAATCGACGTCGTAGAAATGAAAATCGAAGCGCTCGTCGAAGCGTATCGATTTGGCGCGCAGAGTCTCACTGCCGACGGCGAGAAACAGGCCGTCTAGCAGCTTGACTGGCTGTCCGGACGGCCCGAACACGTCGATCGTGTCGAGGGGTAGGCCCCGTCCGTGGCCGACGGCGCCGCTGAGATTCTCACGGTTGTCGGGCGTCAGCCTCTCGTCGAGGAATAGCCACCCGGGCTGCCGCGGGACCCGGCGGCGGTTTCCGGCGAGCCCGATGACATCGAACGCACCTAGACCCTGGCGCACCCTGTCGGCCCAATGAAAATCGCAGAGATGGAGGTCATCGTGCATGAAGAGGAGTGCGGCGCCGTCCTTGGCCGACTCGTCGATGGCCTTGTTGTAGAGCCCCGGCAATCCGCGGTCATTCTCCGGAAACAGCCGTATCTCGACTGCGGCGGGGCGATAGAGCGACAGAGACTTGCCAAGAGCGGTGTGGGTGAAGAAATCTTCGCGGCCTTTTCGCGTCGCGCAGACAATGCGAATTTTATTGGGCTGGGAGGCTTCCGCCGTGCCCGGTTCCGGCACCGGCGCGGGTTGGGCGCCGGGCGGGCGCTGCAGCACGCGACCTCGCAACTGCGCATACATGGCCAAGTAACGCTCGAAGCCGGTTTGATCGTGGGCGATCTTCAGGGCGTCGAGTATCGAGAAATCGCCAATGCTCAGCAGCTTCGCAAGGTTTGCGGGTGAAAGCGGCATCGACGCCGGATCGTAGGCTTTGACGATCCAGCGTCGTTGTGCCCAAAGCAAGAGAGTCGCCACCCGCTCGATGATGAATACCTTCAGCGGCGCGGTCCCTGCGCCATGCGCTACGGGACGATTCAGTTCAATGCCGAGCGGCGTGAGGGACTCTTCCGCGATCTGGAAGATCCTCTCGCATTGCCGCAGCCATTCGGACCAGAAGCCTG
>DASYGA010000279.1:0-16402 GCA_036000265.1 Steroidobacteraceae bacterium
GTCCTGCCGGTGGAGGGCGCGCCGCTCGTATTCTCCACCGGCTACGCGCACGATGTGCACCTCAGCCTCACGGGCAGTGACGGCAAGACGATCAACCTCGCCGCAAAGGCCGATGCGCAGCAGGGCGGCTTCGTGGTGGACACCTCGGGTGTGGGCGCCGCGAGTCTCGGCAATGTCGTGCACGCTACGCTGCAGGGACAGTGGGGCTTCGAGCCTTTCGGCGGACCCGCCTTCCAGCTGGTCAACGCGCGCAAGGAGTCGTGGCGCCTCGCCGCCGATGAGAGCGCGACCATCGTCGGCCGCGAGGACACGATTCATCTCGAGGCGAGCAGTGTGAGCTGCATCGACCGGATCATGGTGCGCGACCCCGCCGGCAAGGAGCTCGAGGCTGAATGGAAGGCCGTGCGTCCCAACGAGGTGGAGGTGAAGCTGCCGCTGCAGGCAGCCCAGCCCGGACAGTTGACTCTGCTGGTCAAGCAATATGGTGCCAGCTCACCGCAGCCCGTACAGCTGCAAGCCTTCGCCGAGGCCGCTCATCTGGAGAGCTTCACGCTGCATGCCGGCGACAGTCAGGGCGTTCTGACGGGCAGCCGGCTGGATGAGGTCGCCGGCCTCGCCGTCGCCGGGGTGGCCTTCGCGCCGGCGGCGCTCGCGAGCAGCCAGGGAGTCGATCAGCTCACCATGAGCGCGCAGGATGCGGCGGCGGCGGCGGCACTGAAGGCGGGCGATGCCGGGCCGGCGAAAGTCAGGTTGAAGGACGGCAGAGTGCTCGACCTCGAGGCGCTGATCGCCGCCCCCCGGCCAAGCGTCGCGCTCATCGGCAAGAGCGTGCAGCCTTCGTCATCGAATACCGGCACCCACATCCAACTGGCGGATGATGACGAGCTGCCGCAGCGCGCGCGCTTGACCTTCTCGGTGCGGGCGAAGTCGCCTGCCGCCTTCGGCCGCGATGAGATGCTGGAGATAGCCACTGCGGACGGCTCCTACTCGACGACGCTCAGCCTTGCCAACGGCGGCATCACGCTCGAGAACCGCTCCGTCGCGATTGCCCGCCTCGATCCCGCCCAGGCGTTCGGTCCCTCGGCGTTTGGACCGCTGCAGTTCCGCGTGGTGGCTGGCGGCGTCACGGGCGACTGGCAGCCGCTCGCCATGCTGGTGCGCCTGCCGAAGCTGCGTGCGCTCGTATGTCCGGCGACACCGGAGCTGGCATGCAAGCTCTCGGGCAGCAATCTTTTCCTGGTGGAATCGATCTCCACCGATCCGGCTTTCAGCCATCCGGTGCAGGTCCCGGATGGCTTCCCGGGATATTCCCTGCCCGTGCCGCACCCCAGGGATGGGCAGCTCTTCGTGAAGCTGCGCGACGATCCCGGCGTGATCAATCTGGCTGCGGTCGATACGCGCGAGCTGCCGCCAACCCCGCAGGAAGCGGAGCGCGCGACCGAGCGCCACGCGGCTGCGACGCCGCCCTCCGGGGAGCTGCCCGCCAAACCAACACCCGCGCAGGTCCCGAAGCCCGCACCGCCCGATCTGAGCTGATATCTTTTATTGCGCAGCTCTTGACTTTCTGGCGACGAGCCAAAAGAATCCGCGCCCAGCGAAGTCACCCAGGAACCGTATGGACCCAAGCCCTAGTAGCCGCTTCATCGCCGTCCGTTAGGCGAGACGTCACAGGGTCGCGGTCCTCCAATCCGCCTCCTCGATCGTCTCGCCATCCGACGCGGGACGACGCGCACGCCGCAGGGCCACGCATCCAGTGGCATCGGCACGGGAGTCTCAGGCTCCCCGCATCCTCCATGAAGCACTCGAGACCGCGCTGCACGCCGGCCTGACGGGCTCGCTGCGGCGCCGCACCGCAAAGCATGTTTTTCGAGGATTTGACCATGTCTTACTCTGATGCTTTGACCGCGGTTGCCGATGTCGCGCTGGAGGATACCCACAGCGGGGATATCCACGGCGCCTTCGGAACCATTCGCCGCCACGATGTCGGACCGCGCAGCGGCTGGGCGTCACGGCTGCGGACGTTGCTCGCCATCCTGGGCCCAGGACTCATCGTCATGGTGGGCGACAACGATGCGGGAGCCTTCGGGACGTATGCGCAGGCGGGTCAGAACTACGGGACGACGCTCCTGTGGACACTGCTCCTGCTCGTACCCGTGCTCTATGTCAACCAGGAGATGGTGCTGCGCCTCGGGGCGGTGACCCGCGTCGGGCACGCGCGGCTCATCCTCAAGCGTTACGGCAGGTTCTGGGGCGCCTTCAGTGTCATCGACCTGTTCCTGCTCAACGCGCTGACCATCGTGACCGAGTTCATCGGCATCAGCCTGGCGCTTTCTTATCTCGGTGTCTCGCGTCCGCTCGGTGTGCTCGCCGCGGCCGCTGTCATCGTGGCCGCCGCCGGGACCGGTGATTTCCGGCGCTTCGAGCGATTCTCGATGCTGCTCGTGCTCGGCAGCCTGCTGCTTGTGCCGGTGCTCGTTTGGGTGCACCCGCCCGTGGCGCAGCTGGCGCACGACTTCG
Organism: Steroidobacteraceae bacterium; assembly: GCA_036000265.1. GTDB lineage: Bacteria > Pseudomonadota > Gammaproteobacteria > Steroidobacterales > Steroidobacteraceae > 13-2-20CM-66-19. The sequence goes on from DASYGA010000279.1 coordinate 2,518, forward strand.
TGGTGCCGCATCTGCCGCAGGGCAGGCTGAGCGAGATCATGCTGCTCATCATCGCCATCGTCGGCACGACGGTCGCGCCCTGGCAGCTCTTCTTTCAGCAAAGCTATGTCATCGACAAGCGGATCACCCCGCGCTTCATACGTTACGAGCGGGTCGACCTGTGCCTGGGCATCGCCTTGGTGGTCCTCGGAGCGGTTGCCATGATCGGGCTGACGGCGGCCACCTTCGCCGGCCGTCCGGAGCTCGGCGCCTTTCAGGATGCGGGCGCGGTTGCGTCGGCGCTCGGCAGGTATGTCGGTCATGCTGCCGGCGTGTGCTTCGCGGTGGCGTTGATCGATGCGAGCGTGATCGGCGCCATGTCGGTCTCGCTGTCGACGGCGTACGCCATAGGCGATGTGCTGTCCCTGCGGCATTCGCTGCACAATCGGCCCAGGGATGCCAAGACATTCCATGCGGTGTATGGCGGATTGGTCGCGCTCGCGGCGGCACTCGTATTGACGCCGGGGACGCCTCTTGGGCTGCTCACCAACGCGGTGCAGACGCTGGCAGGTGTGCTGCTGCCGAGCGCTACGGTCTTTCTGCTGCTCCTCTGCAACGACGAAGAGGTGCTTGGACCCTGGATCAACGGAGCGTGGCTCAATCTTTTCACCGGCATGGTGATCGGGGCGCTGCTGCTGCTCTCCGTCGTCCTGACTGCCGCGGTGCTTTTCCCGGACATCGGCGCGGGCGCCATCTTCGCGGTGCTCGGCGGCGGGGCGGCACTCGGCCTCGTTGCGGCTGTGCCCCCGTTCGTCAGAGCACTGCGCTCGCCGAGGTGGCGTATCGACTCACGGCTGCGCGAGTCCTGGCGCATGCCTGCCCTGAGCACGCTGGGAGCGGCGCGCATGACGCCTCTCACCCGCCTCTCCATGCTTGCGCTTCGCGGTTACCTCGTGATCGCCGGCGGACTCGTCGTCGTGAGAATCGTGGAGTTGGCCGGCATCCATCTCTGAGGCCTGGAACCCGTGCCTCCGTCGCCAGTTGCTCAGGCTATCCATTCCTCAGCGACCGAAGGAGGCCATCGTGGCGAAGCAAGACCTCAAGGGCAAGGTGGCGGTGATCACAGGCGCCTCCAGCGGCTTCGGCAAGGGCACCGCCCTGGAGCTTGCGCGGGCCCAGACCCATCTGGTGCTCGCGGCCCGCCGCTCGGACCTGCTGACGGAGCTGGCGCGGCAGTGCGAGGCCTTCGGCGTGCAGACCCTCGCCGCGCCGACCGACGTCGGCGACCGCAAGCAGGTCGAAGAGCTCTGCCAGAGCGCGGTCGGGAAGTTCGGGCGCATCGATGTCTGGATCAACAACGCCGGCGTGGGCGCGCTCGGACGCTTCGAGGCGGTGCCGCTCGATGACCACGTCAAGGTGATCGAGACGGACCTGATGGGGACGCTGTACGGCAGCTATTTTGCGTATCGGCAGTTCCTGCAGCAGGGCGAGGGAGTGCTCATCAACATGGCCTCGGAGCTCGGCCGGCACACCGCGCCCTACTACGCTTCGTACACGGCTGCGAAGCACGGCGTCGTAGGGCTCTGCGAGTCGCTGCGGCAGGAGCTCGATCAGGCGGCAATCGAGAAGGTACACGTATGCCTGGTCATGCCGACGGCGCACGACACGCCTTTCTTCGACCACGTGGCCAACTACACCGGCCGGCAGGTACAGGCGCCGACCCCGCTGCACGATCCGCAGGACGTGATCGACGCTCTGGTCGGGCTCGCGCGCAATCCCAAGGATCAGAAGATCGTCGGGGCCGATGGCATCGCCAAGATTTTCCTGAAGAAGATGGCCCCGGGGGCCGAGGAGAAGCTGGGCGCCAGACAGATCCACCAAACCCAGATGGAGAATGCGCCGACTGCTGCCGATACCGACGGTGCCGTCCTGTCGCCGATTCCAACAGGGACGGCGATCAGGGGTGGACGAATCGAGCAGCGGCACTGACCCGGGACGGATAGCCTCTCACGGCGCAGCCCCGGGGCTGCGCTTCGCAAGGCACGAATCATCCCGGCTAAGTACAGGGACCGCCGAGCAGCCCGGCCCGCAGCTCTGGGCTCGGCGGCGAGGCACCGAGCCAGATCGCGAGGAAGGCCCTGGCGAAGTCATCACCCGGAATCGTGCCCTGGACGGCACCGTCGAGCGAGTACTGGATACCCACGCCGGGAATTCGCAGGAAGGACATCTTCTCTCCGGAGCGCACGCCATGCATCCAGCCGTCGAGCCGGGCGATGCGGCTCTGGAGAGCGGGCAGCTTGCCGGGCGCGCTCTTCTGGAAGCCGTCCTGCCAGGCGCTGCGCAGCTGACCGGCGCTCGCGCGAAACACGAAAGCGAGATCGATCTGCGCCGGCTCCCGCGAATCCAGAATCGCGTTGGCGTCGGCCGTCGGATGCGCCACGTAGAGCGCGCCCACGTAGACCTTTATGCCGAAGATCGTTGCCTTGCGCAGCCCGAGGCCGTTGAGTGTCAATGTTTCGCCGCGGGCCTGGATGTGCTGCGGGAAGGAGACGCCGTCGCACTCCGCCGATGGCGCGGCAGCGGCGGCTCCTGCGCGTAGGCAGAGGAGGAGGGCCGCCGAGGCGACGACGGTCAGCGAGGCGATAGGCGCGCGGGTGCTCACGAAGCCCTCCCAGCCGCCGCGGTCTGTCGGATATGCGGCGCCGGCCAAGCCTAGCACGACCTCAGGCGGGAGCCTGCCCCGCAGGTCCCCGGTACTCGCAGCCGCTGGTGCAGGTCTCGTGGATCACGATCCGGCTCAAGGCCGGCAGGCGCGGCACGAGACGCTCCCAGAGCCAGGCCGCGAGGCGCTCGCTGGTCGGATTCTCGAGGCCGGGTATCTCGTTGAGATGACGGTGGTCGAGCGCCTCGTGTAAAGGCGCGAAGGCGGCCGAAAGCTCGGCGAAATCGCACACCCAGCCGAGGTGCGGGTCCACCGGACCGCTGACGTACACGGATACCCGGAAGGAGTGCCCATGCAGGCGCGCGCACTTGTGCCCGGTCGGCACGTTGGGCAGCCGGTGCGCCGCCTCGATACGGAATTCCTTGAAGATCTCCATCGGCCGCAATGTACCTGGGGGCGGCGGGGCAATGATAGTCTGCGCGCGGTTGGCCACCCGCAACGGTTCAGATCGTGCAGCGCAGAATCACCGGTTATCACCGCGACGAGGAGCACCACTGGGTCGCCGAGCTCGACTGCGGACACAATCAGCACGTGCGCCACAATCCGCCCTGGACGAGCCGTCCCTGGGTGGTGACGCCAGAGGGCCGCACGAGCATGCTCGGCACGCCGCTCGACTGCCGCAAGTGCGATCGCGGCGAGCCTCCGGATCGCCCGATCCCGGGCCTCTGAGGCATCGGGAGCCGCAGCGGGAGCGAGCCGCGGATGATCACCACACTCGGTAACCGCATGCCGGGATGGCGGCCGTGGCGGGCGCTACGCACCGCGGCGGCCATCATCGCGGCGTGGACACTGATTGCCCTCGCGTGGACGCCACCCACCCTCCTCATCCAGTCAACCGAGCGGGGTGCGCCGGTTGCCGGCCACCACGCGCCGGGTATTTCGACGGTCCTGCATGTATTTCTGTATGTCCTCCTGGGGTTCGTACCGTGGATGGCGGTCACGCCGCTGCTGCTGCGAATCGGCCGGCGCTTCGCGCTCTCCGAGGGGAGGATGCTTCGACCGCTCATCCTGCACGTGGCCGTCGGTCTGATCACAGTGCCGGCGGTGACTCTGGCAGGCACGCTGCTCGCGGTAACCACTCTGCAGCGCGGACACCTCCAACCCGGCGATCTGCGGCGCATTCTTTCGGCGAGCACCATCACCGCGTTTTACACCATTCCGACGTATGTCGCGGTGGCGGCCGTTGCGCAGGCGCTGGCCTATTTCCAGCGCTACCGCCAGCGCGAGCGACTGCTGGCCCGCGCCCAGCTGCAGGCGCTGCAAGCCCAGATCAATCCCCACTTTCTGTTCAACACCCTCAACGCGATTGCCGCGCTCGGGTATCGGAATCCGGCGCGGGCCGACGGCGCAATCACTCTGCTCTCGGAGTTGATGCGTGACACCCTGCACGAGCGGCCGCAGCAGATCGCCCTCAAGGAGGAGATCGCCTTCGTCAGGTCGTATCTCGACCTTTACACGCTTTTGATCGGTGATGCGCTCCAGGTCTCCTTCGACATCGCTGGCCTTGCGTGGCAAGCCTCGGTGCCGACGATGTTGCTGCAGCCGTTGGTGGAGAACGCCATCGTCCACGGTATCGCCCAGCGGCCCGACGGCGGCCGGATCGCCATTCGTGCGCACATCGAAGAGGCGCGCCTGGCCCTCTCGATCAGCAACGATGTGCCCGCGCAGGCGCGGGCAGCCGGCGGCAATGGCATCGGCCTGGTCAACACCCGGGAGCGCCTGCAAGCGCTCTATGGCGGGCGGCAGGCCCTCGAGATACGCCGCGGAGCGGACAGGGTGACCATCGAGATTTCCATTCCGTTTCGCAGCGAGCCGCACGCATGAAGCCGATCCGGGTGCTGATCGTCGATGACGTGGAGCTCGCGCGCGAGCGCGTTCGGCTGTATTTGCGGGAGGAGAAGGACGTGCAGGTCGTAGGCGAGGCGGCGAGTGGCGCCGAGGCCCTGCGCGACATTGCCCGCCTGATGCCGGATCTGGTGTTCCTGGATGTGCAGCTTCCGGATTTCGACGGGTTCGAGATCGTCCGCCGCCTGCCGGGCCATGCCCGGCCCGTAGTGGTCTACGTCTCGGCGCACGATGAGAAGGCGATCGAAGCGTTCGAAGTCGATGCTCTGGATTACCTCCTCAAGCCGTTCGATCACGGGCGGTTCCAGCGCGCGCTCAGCCGCGCGCGCAGTCAGCTTCGTGCGGCAGTCGTCTCGCGATCCCCGCAATATCTCGAGCGGCTGGCCATCAAAGAGCGGGGGCGCACCGAGATCGTAGCGGTACATGAAGTCGACTACGTGGATGTCGCCGGACACTATCTTTGCGTGCACGCGGGCAAGAGCGTGCATCTGCTGCGGGGCACCTTGAGCGAGCTCGAGCCGCAGCTCGATCCCGCGCAATTTGCGCGCATCCACCGCTCGGCGCTGGTGCGGCTGGAGCGCATCAAGTCGCTGGTGGCGCGCCGCAATGGGGACTGCGACGTTCTTCTCTCGGACGGTACGACGCTTCTGATGAGCCGCACGTACCTCGACAGCGTGCGAGCGCGTCTCGGCCTCGGCGCCACTTGATGCACGGTCTGCGTCTGTGGACACACGGATCGCGCCAAACGGACGGCGGGGTCATTGGCAGTGATGCCCGCAGCCGTTATAAACGCCGCCACCACAAGATTCCGGAGGCTCTCGGATGCGACGCCCGGCTCTGGCCGTCTCTGCATTTCTGCTGCTGGCTGCGGCGGCGCACGCCGCAGGTAACAGCTTTGCCATTCGCGACGTAAGGGTGTTCGACGGGGATACGACCCTCACCCATGTCAACGTCGTGGTCCGCGACGGGCGCATAGCGGCTGTTGCCGCAGCCGCGAGCATACCGGAAGGCATGCGGACCCTCGACGGCCGTGGCCGCACGCTGCTGCCGGGGCTCATCGATTCCCATGTGCACGTTTTCCCGGGTGCGCGCGCGGATGCATTGCGCTTCGGCGTCACCACGGTGCTCGATATGTTCGATATCAGCCGCGAGTTCAAGCTGTGGCGGGCGCAGCGCACGGCGCTCGCGCCAACGAGCCTCGCGGATCTCTGGGCAGCCGGCATTGGCGTGACCGTGAAGGGTGGTGCGCCGCTCGAGGACCTGCCTCCCGGAATGGAGGTCCCCACGCTGGACGGCGCTGCCGATGCGCGTAAGTTCGTGGATGCGCGGGTTGCGGAAGGCTCCGACTACATCAAGCTCTTCATCGAAACCTTGTCCGAATACCACACCAAGAGGACGCTGCCGACACTGTCGCGGGCCGAGAGCTGTGCCGTCATCGCCGCGGCGCACGCCGATCATCGCATGGCCATCGTCCACGTCCAGGCGGAATGGGCGGCCCGTGAGGCGATCCAATGTGGTGCCGACGCTCTGGCCCACATGATCCCCGACCGGGCGCTCGGGCCAGCCTTCATCGCCCTGGCGCGGCGGCATCATGTATTTTTCCTTACTACGGACGATGTCTGGGCCGGCGTATCGGGTGTCGGACTGGCGCGCTCGCTGGCGCAGGATCCGCGCGTGGCTCCTTACCTGTCGGCCTCGCAGCGAGGCACGCTGCTGAGTGGCACGGGCAAGCCCGTGCCGGGCTTCTTCCGCAACGTGCTCGCCAACACCCGGGCTTTGCACGCGGCGGGGATTCCGCTACTGGCCGGCACCGACTCGCCGAACCCGGCCACCGGCTTCGGGGTGGCACTGCACGAGGAGTTGCAGATCCTCGTGCGGGCAGGCTTCACGCCTGTGGAGGCGCTGCATGCGGCGACCGCGCTGCCCGCCGAGACCTTTCACCTCGGCCGTCGCGGACGCGTGGCCCCGGGCTATCGAGCCGATCTGCTGCTGGTACGGGGCGACCCGACACGCAGGATCTCGGACACGCTGTCCATCGAGCGTATCTGGATGAACGGCTATCGGGTGAGCCGCAAGCCGACATGAAGGCCCGGAGTCACCGCGGCTATCCGTGCTTCGCGAGGTTCCGTGAGTACACGGCCGCGAGCCTGGCATTGCCGATCTGCGCGACTGCGCGAGCGACTGCCTGCCGCTGGCACTTTCTGCTCGCGGCGAACTCACCCAGGTCGCGCGAGTCACCGGCAGGGCAGACCATCCGGGCGGCGTCCAGGATGCGTCGATAGAGCGCGTGGGCTCCCTGATCGCTGGAGAGATCGCGCAGGCTGTAGTGGACGGCGGTCTGGTACACCGCGCCGTCCGGCTGCGCGGCCGCCGCGATCGCGGGCGATCCGAGCAATGCCGCCGTGGCGAGCACGGCAGCGGCGACGGCGGTGAGGGTGCGCGGACGAAAGGCGGCGTGTGAAGCGACGGGGCTCATGGCGATGTCTCCTGTTGAATGTCGATGAGATGCGTGTTTGTTTCGGCACGCATATGAAACACCGCCGCGCGGCTCGCCGTAAGCGCCCGGCCTCGTATCGGTCCCGCGGGGCGACGGATCCGGCACAGATTCGTTCCCCGAGGCGCTTTTCGTCTTCGTCCACGCAGGTCTCAGGGAGCGCCAGGGATGCGTGAGGTGGGCTCCCTCTCGGCCCCTCCAGCCGACGCACTCATCCCCGCCGCGAGCGCAATCGTCCCCCGGGAGAGCGGGTTTGCAGCCTTCGCGGTTGTGGCTGGCGTAATCTATGCGCATGGCCTCGCGCATCCGCCCGCCACTGCTGATCGTCACGGCCTTCTGGGCCTACGTCGCCGTCTCGAACGTGCTTTATGCGAACAGCATGCAGGCGAACCTCGATGCCCTGCACGTGGCGCACTTCTTCGCGGGCTGGCAGGCGCGGCTGCTGCAGCATCTCTTCATGTATCCGGCGCTGCTCGCGTGCGTCTGGGTGTCGCTGCGCATCGGCTGGCAGCCGCTCAGCCGCAGGCTCCCCTGGCAGGTGCTCATGGCGCTGGGCTTCGCAGTCTGTGCGAGCCCGGCTCTGTTGCTCGGGGAAATCGTCGTGGGCGATGCCATGGGGCATGAGCACATGCGCGCCGGCATGTCGGGGATGAGCAGCCAGCCTGGATCCGAGTGGCTGACCTGGGTGGCGAGCGCCACCATCTTTCTGCTCGCCTACGGCTTCGCGCTCGCCCTGGTCAGCGGTTTCGATTTCTACCGGCGCATGCGCGATTCGCAGATCCGCTCCGCGGCCCTGGAGCGGGCGCTCACCGCCGCCCATCTGGCGTCACTGCGCATGCAGCTCTCGCCTCATTCGCTCTTCAACCTGCTGCATACCATCCGCGGCCACATCGACTGGGACCCGGACGCCGCGCGCACCATGATCGTGCAGCTCGGCGATCTGCTGCGCCGCCTGCTCCATGCCGGTGAGCGGGAATATTCCCGGCTCAGCGATGAGATACAGTTCGTGCGGTTGTACCTCGAGCTGCAGCAGCGGCGCTTCGCCGACCGGCTCAGCATCGAGGTGCCGCACTCCCCGCAGCTGCCGTCCGCCTGGGTTCCCAGCCTGATCCTGCAGCCGCTGGTCGAGAATGCGGTCGTGCACGGCCTGGCCGGCCACCAAGGACCGGTCATCGTGCGCGTCGCGGTGGCCGAGTTGCGTGACACGCTCGTTCTTCGGGTCACCAACACCGTGGCGGCGGAGCGGGCGAGCCGTGGCGGCGGGATCGGGCTGAGGAACGTACGCGACCGCCTCGCGATCCAATTCGGCGAGCGGGCCTCCTTCCAGGCGGCGGCCGACGACAGCCGGCAGTGGGTCGCGGAGATCCGCATGCCTCTTCTCACCGATGTCCTCGAAGCTCCGCTCGAGGGCGTATCCCCGGAGCCGCTTTGATGCTCGAGGTGATGATCGTGGACGATGAGCTCGCGGGGCGTCGCACACTGCGGGAGTGTTGCGGGCGTGAGCCCGATCTGCAGGTGGTCGGCGAATACGGCGACAGCCGTGCCGCCCTCGGGGCGATCCGGGCCCGGCCGCCGCATCTGCTCTTTCTCGACATCCAGATGGATTCGCTCGACGGTGTGTCGCTTGCGCGTGCGCTCGATCCCCGGAGCTTGCCACTCATCGTCTTCGTGACCGCTTACGACCAGTATGCTCTGGACGCGTTCGATGTGAGCGCGGTGGACTACCTGTTGAAACCGTTCGATGACGCGCGCTTTCGCCGTACCCTGGAGCGCGTGCGGCTGCGGCGGGAGGCACAAACCGCCGCCCAACGGCAGGAGGCGCTCGCGACGCTTCTCGAGCGCATCGAGCGCGGGGCGGCGACGGTGGGAGCCCGCCCACGGGTCCTCGCCGAAAGTGGCAGCCGGATGCACATGCTCGATGTGGCGCAGATCGAGGCCGCCGAGGCGGACCGCAACTACGTCAAGCTGCTCGTCGGCCGCGAGACCTTCCATGCGCGCAGCACTTTGCAGCAGGCCGAAAAGACTCTACAGTCGCAGCCCATGTTGCGCATCAGCCGCTCCTGCCTCGTGAACATGAACCACCTGCGCGAGATCAGCCGCACGCCCCGCGGCGATTTCATCCTGGTGCTCGCCGGCGGTGCCACGGTGACCAGCAGCGAGGGCTTTCGCGAGGCGGTGCGTCAGCACCTCGAGAAGCTGAAAGTCCGGGCGGAGTGAGGCCGCCGTGTCACAGGCCGTCCCTGGCGGCAGGGCGCCCGGAGCGCTCCGCGCGCGGGCGTCCGCCGCAGCGAGGACACGGTAAGTGCCCTTGCTGAAAAACACCGGCTCAACCACTGGTCCTGTCGGTGGACGCGGCTTTGTGGCGCTCGGCATCCTCGCCGGGGTAAACCTTCTCAACTATTTCGACCGCTACATCGTCGCGGCGCTGCTGCCGGAATTCAAGCGCGCGCCGATGCATCTGAACGACTTCGAGCTCGGCACGCTGATGAGCGGCTTTCTCATCGTCTACATGCTGGCGGCGCCGGTGTTCGGGCGGCTGGGCGATCGCGGCGCGCGCCCGCGGCCGATCGCGATCGGGGTTTTCCTCTGGAGCCTGGCGACCGGCCTCTCCGGGCTCGCGCGCAGCTACGCGCAGCTGCTCGCCGCCCGAGCCCTCGTCGGAATCGGCGAGGCTGCCTACGGATCCATCGCTCCCTCGCTGCTCGCCGACTTCTTCGCGCGGCGCACCCGCGGGCGGGCGTTCGCCATATTCAACATGGCGATACCGGTCGGGGCGGCCCTCGGCTACATCGTGGGCGGGGTCATGCGTCAGCGGTTCAGCTGGCACGCGGCGTTCTATGTCGCCGGGATTCCGGGGATTTTCCTCGCATGGTGGATACTGCGGCTGCCGGACCCGCCGCGCGGCGCGAAGGACGAAGCGCCCGCGGACAATGTCCGTCCCGAGAAGACCGCAAGCGGTACCGGGTCGCGCTCCTGGGCGGTCTACCTGCGGCTGCTGCGGCAGCGGCCCTACGTGCTGACGGTGCTCGGATATGCCGCCTACACGTTTGCACTCGGTGGCCTGGCATTCTGGATGCCAACCTTCCTGGAGCGGGTGCGCGGCATCTCGGCCGTCAAGGCGTCGGCGGGCTTTGGTGAGATCGTCGTCCTCACCGGCTTCATCGGCACATTCGCCGGCGGCTGGCTGGGCGATTACTGTCTGCGGTATTCACGGCAGGCGTATCTGTGGATGTCGGGTTGGATCACGGTGCTCGCCGTGCCCGCCGCTTACCTGGCGCTCGCCGCCGGCAAGCCATCGGTGTTCTACCCGGCACTCATCGCCGCGGAGCTGCTCCTCTTCATGTCGACGGGCCCGATCAACACCACCATCGTGAACCTCGTCAGTCCGGCGGAGCGCGCCTCGGCTGTCGCCCTCAGCATCCTCGTCATCCATCTCCTCGGCGATGTCCTCTCGCCATCCATCATCGGCGCGCTGTCGGTCGTATCCTCCCTCGGGGCCGCCGTGATGATCGTGCCGGGTGCGGTCGCCATCTGTGCGGCTCTGTGGCTCTGGGCTGCGCGCGCCGATGGCGCATCGGCCGCCGATACACTCTGAAATCGCAAAGGGGATCCGGTGGCGCAAAGTTGGACCCTCTCCCGCGGCGCAGGCCTGCGGTCGGCGTGGCTCGCGGCGGCGCTGCTCTTTGCGGCATGCGGGCCGGCGCGCGCGCAGACCGACGAGATCCAGGTCTATGACGCGGCGATCGCCGCGCCCGGTGTTTTCAACCTGACGCTGCACGATAATTTCACCCCGAGCGGGGGCGCCGTACCGGTGTTTCCGGGCGCCATCGTGCCGCAGCACTCGCTTGACGGCGTGCCGGAATGGGCCTACGGGGTGAGCGACTGGCTGGAAGCCGGGCTGTACCTGCCGCTTTACAGCGTTACCGGCAATGGCGCGGTGCTCGTCAACGGCTTCAAGCTGCGGGCGCTGTTCGTGCGCCCGCATGCGGCCGAGCAGCCGTTCTTCTACGGCATCAATTTCGAGTTCAGCTACAACGCCCCGCACTGGGACCCGCACCGCTATACCGCGGAGATCCGGCCCATCATCGGCTGGCACATCGGACGCGTCGATCTCATCCTCAACCCGATCCTGGACAACGACTGGGATGGCTTCGGCCGGCTGGACTTCGCGCCCGCGTCGCGCCTCGCGTGGCACGCGTCGCGGACCTGGGCGGTGGCGGCCGAGGAGTACGATGACTTCGGGCCGGTGGAGCATTTCCGTGCGGCGCGCGAGCAACAGCACCAGTTTTTCGGCGTGCTCGACTACTACGGAGCGGTATCGGTGGAGGCGGGTGTCGGGTTCGGGCTCACGGCCGCCACCGATCACCGCATCGTGAAGCTCATCCTCTCCCGGGACCTCAACTGAGGCTCCGGCGGCCTGCGGGACTCAGCGCGCGACGAAGGCTCTCTCGATGACGTAGTCGCCGGGCTCGCCGATGGCCGGGGAGATCTCGAAGCCGCGGGCATCGAGCAGGCCGCACGTGTCCGCGAGCATCGCCGGGCTGCCGCAGACCATCACCCGGTCGGCCGCCGGGTCGAGCGGCGGGAGCCCGAGGTCGTACGAGAGGCGTCCGGTCTCGATGAGACTCGTCAGGCGGCCGCGGTTGGCATGCGGCTCGCGCGTGACGGTCGGATAGTAGAGCAGCTTCTCCCGCACCCAATCACCCAGGAGTTCGTGGGTGCCCAGGGCCTCGATGCGATGCTTGACCACGGCCGTCTCGCGCGCCCAGCGCACGCCGTGCACGAAGATCACCTGCTCGAAGCGCTCATAGACTTCCGGGTCCTTGATCAGCGCCATGAAGGGGGCGGCCCCGGTGCCGGTCGAGAGCATGTACAGCCGTTTGCCCGGCTTCAGGTCGTGCAGCAGCAGTGTGCCGGTCGGCTTGCGGCTGATGAGGACCTCATCGCCTTCGCGGATATGCTGCAGGCGGGAGGTGAGTGGGCCGTCCGGCACCTTGATGCTCAGGAACTCGAGGTGCTCCTCATGATTGGCGCTGGCTATGCTGTAAGCGCGCAGCAGCGGGCGGCTGTCGACCTGCAGCCCCACCATCACGAACTGCCCGTTCTCGAACCGCAGCCCCGTGTCCCGAGTGGTCGTGAAGGTGAATTGCGTGTCCGTCCAGTGCTCTACCGAGAGAACGCGCTCGCTGCCTATTGCCGCCAAGAGACTCACCTGCCTTTTCGGCTGTTCCGGCCGGGTATTCCAGCACAGCCATTTTAGCGGGCATGCTGGCCGCCGTGGCGCCAATGAGCTATGCCATCATAATCATGCGTTATCAAAAGGGGCCTGAAGAGCCCAAGGGGGAAACATGACCGAGCCGAATGCCCTGGCGGCGCTCGAAAGCCGCATCACCGAGCTCGCGCGCCAGGTGGCGCGCCTCGAAGACGGTCATGCCGTCAAATGCCTGCAGTACCAGTACGGCTATTACATTGATAAGTGCCTCTATGAAGAGGCGGTGACGCTCTTTGCCGACAGCGGCGAGGTCCGCTTCCTCAATGGCGTCTACCGCGGCAAGGCCGGCATCCGCCGGCTCTACTGCAGCTGGTTCCGTAAATACTTCACCGGCGGGTTGAATGGGCCGCTGCGCGGCCTGTTGCTCGATCACCTGATGCTGCAGGACGTGGTCGACGTAGCCGCGGACGGCCGCACCGCCAAGGGCAGGTTTCGCTGCGTGCTGCAGGGCGGCTGTCACGAGAGCATGCGGGAGCCGATCCCGAACTTCCCCCGCCAGTTCTGGGAGGCCGGCATCTACGAGAACACGTATGTCAAGGAGGAAGGGGTCTGGAAGATCAACTGCCTGCATTACAACATGCTATGGCGGGCCGACTATCATCAGGGCTGGGCCAACAGTGTGATACACCTGACGCCCATCACCCGCGCTTATCCGGACGATCCCAACGGCCCTGACGAGCTCCTGCCCGAGTGTCCGAAGACGTGGCCGGACACCCGAGTGGTGCCGTTTCACTACCCGCACCCGGTCACCGGGAAGACGTGGGGAGATTAGGCGATGCGGCAGTCGAGGGCGATGCCGGCGAGCTCGTAGCCTTTGCGGAAATCGCGGATGTGCCGGGTCATCCAGCTGCGCGCCGCCTCGGCGTCGCGCCTGGCGATGGCCTCCAGGATGCGCCGCTGCGCCGCCAAGATGCGCGCCCGCGCCTGCGGAACCTTGTCGATCATGACCCGCAGCGAAGGCTCCAGAAGCCCGAGGAGCGGCTCCTGCACGAGGCCCAGTACCTGGTTGTGGGCAGCGTGCGCGATGGCGCGGAAGAACTCCGCCGTGTAGTGGACCGCCTTCTCGGTGTCGGCATTGTCAGCCATGAAAAGCTGACAGGCCGCCGTGAGGCTGTCGATATCCGCCGCGGTGCGATTGCGGGCGGCGATCTCGGCGAACGGGGGCTCGAAATGGCTGAGCGCCTCCCAGACTTCCAGGAAGGTCACATCGTGCAGCGCAAGCGCCCGGCCGACGTCCTTGGCGACTGCGCGATGCCGCGGCCGGCTGACCGTCATGAGCTTCGAGCCCGGCCGGCGCTCCAGCAAACCGCCGCTCTCGAGTTCCCGCAACGCCTCGCGCACGGTCGAGCGGTTGACGCCGAACTGGCGGGCGAGCTCCGTCTCGGAAGGCAATCGCTCGCCTTCGCGCAGCTCGCGGCTGAGGATCCGCTCCGCGATGGCGGCGGCCACCTTGCGGTAGCCGGGCACCAGCAGGATCTGATCGAACGCTACGCTCATGCGGCGCTCTCGTAGAGCTCCCGGCCGATCAGCATGCGGCGGATCTCCTGAGTGCCGGCGCCGATCTCGTAGAGCT
>DASYGA010000329.1:0-19747 GCA_036000265.1 Steroidobacteraceae bacterium
GACCACGACCGTAACCAAGACGATCCAGATCGGCCGCTCGGCCGCCGACGGCTTTGATTTCATCGCCGATCCGCAGACCATGCCCCGGTGGGCGATCCACAACGTAAAAGCCATCCGCACGCTCGAGGGCGGCCGCTGGGAGATGGAAACACCGCGCGGCAAGGCCACTCTGGTCCCCGCTACGAGCGTGCGGCAGGCATCCTCGATCACGATTTCATCGACGCGGGCGAGGGTGTCTGGCGGGTGAGCGCGCGGATCGTCCCCGTGGGGCTGTCGGAGTCGGTCTACATGATCACCCTTCCAAAGCCGGACCCCATGCCGGCCGACGCCTTCGAAGCCGGGATGAGGCTGATGGACGACGAGCTCGCGGCGCTGAAGCGCTGCATCGAGGCCCGCTGACCCAGGAGGCGAATTCGCGCCCTGGATAAAGTCCCGCTCGTGCCCGGGGCACTCACTCTTGACCCACCGGATCCGCACCTGGCCCCGGATCCACCCCGCGGACCGCGGTACGCCTTCCATTTTCGGCATCCAGCCCTCATAAATCTGGCACGCCCCGATTGAATTTGTGCTGCGATCTCTATAGGATGCCCGCCTTTTCTGCCCTCGAATCCCGGATTTACCAGCACCAGGCATGGGATCGAGGAGGGCGCTGCTCTCTTCAGCGCAGATCATTTTGAGTACCTGAGCCGGGCCAGCACGCCTGCCCGTGCTGCCCGACAGCGTGAACCGAAGATTCGAAACGGAAACTTGCCATGGCCCGCACAACCGCTCTTTCTGATATCCGCAACATCGGCATCATCGCCCACGTCGATGCCGGCAAAACGACGACGACGGAGCGCATCCTGTATTACACCGGGCGCAAGCACACCATCATCGACATCCATGACACCAAGGATCTGAAGACCTCGACGACGACGGACTACCTCGAGCAGGAGCAGAAGCGCGGCATCACGATTCAGAGCGCCGCGGTCTCCTGCTTCTGGCGCGAGAAAAAGATCAACCTGATCGACACTCCGGGGCACGTCGACTTCACCATCGAGGTGAATCGCTCGCTGCGCGTGCTGGACGGCGCCGTGGTGGTGTTCGACGGTGTTGCGGGCGTGGAGCCACAGTCGGAGACCAACTGGCGTCTTGCCGACAATTACGGCGTGCCGCGCATTTGCTACGTCAACAAGATGGACCGCAGCGGCGCCAGCTTCACGCGCTGCGTGGACATGATCAGGAAGCGCCTGGGCGCGCGCCCGCTTCCGATACAGATCCCGATCGGCTCCGAAGACAACTTCAAGGGCATGATCGACCTCGTCGAGATGAAGGCGCTGGTGTGGGACTCGGACGACAAGGACGCAGAGTGGCAAACGCTCGAGATCACGCCGGATCTCGCCGACAAGCTCGACGTTCACGTGCCGACGGATCGCAAGATCCTCGCGGATGTGGAGAAGTACCGCACGGAGCTCGTCGATACCTGTCTCGAGATGGACGACGACGCCATGCACAAGTACCTCGAGGACGGGCACGCGCCCTCCGTCGAGGTGCTGCGCAAGTGTCTGCGCAAAGGCACTGTGACGGGTGCGTTCAACCCGGTGCTGTGCGGCTCTTCATACAAGAACAAGGGCGTGCAGCAGGTGCTGGACGCCGTGGTCGACTATATGCCGGCGCCCACGGACGTCCCGGCCATCAAGACCCTGGACGAAGATGGCAACGTCACCGGCGAGCGCAAGTGCTCGGATGACGAGCCGTTCAGCGGCCTGGCGTTCAAAGTGATCAACGATGCGTACGGCGCTCTGACGTTCGTGCGCGTGTACTCCGGCGTGCTCACCAAGGGCGCCTCGATACAGAACACCACGCGCGGCAAGCGCGAAAAGATCGGCCGCATGGTCGAGATGTTTGCCAAGGAAGCGAATCCGATCGAAGAGGCGCGCGCCGGCGACATCATCGCGCTCGTCTCCATGCAGGAGACGGAAACCGGCGACACCCTCTGTGATGCCGCCAATCCGGTGATCCTCGAGCGCATGCGCTTCCCGGACCCCGTGATCAGCGTCTCCGTGAAGCCGAAGGCCAAGGGCGATCAGGAGAAATTCAGCGCCGCGCTCACCAAGATGGTGCGCGCCGATCCTTCGCTGCATCTGGAGACGGACCGCGAAACGGGGCAGACGATTCTGCGCGGCATGGGCGAGCTGCACCTCGACGTGACGCTCGATCGCATGCGCACGGAATTCAACGTCGAAGGCATCATGGGCGAGCCGCAGGTCGCCTATCGCGAGACCATCACGCGCAAGATCGAAGAGAAGTACGTACACAAGAAGCAGACTGGCGGCTCCGGTCAGTTCGCCGAAGTGTGGATCACCTTCGAGCCGCTCGAGCGCAGCAAGGGCTTCGAATTCGAAGACGCGACCTCCGGTGGCTCCGTGCCACGCGAGTACGTGCCGGCGGTGGAGAAAGGACTGAAGATCCAGAAGGAAGACGGCGTGCTGGCGCACTTCCCGACCGTGGACTTCCGCGCCACCTTGACGGACGGCAGCTACCACGATGTCGACTCGAACGCGCTGACGTTCGAAATCGCGGCCAAGGCATGCTTCCGCGAGGCCATGCGCAAGGCGGGCCCCATCCTCCTCGAGCCGGTGATGAAGGTGGAAACCGTGACCCCGGGCGATTATCTGGGCGATGTCATCGGCGACCTTAACCGCCGCCGCGGCATGATCCAGGATCAGCTCGAGCGCGGCGCCAACATCGCAGTCGTGGCGACCGTGCCGCTGTCGGAAATGTTCGGCTACATCGGCCAGCTGCGCTCCATGACCAGCGGCCGTGCCTCGTACACGATGGAATTCTCGCACTACGAGCCGGTGCCGAAGAATGTGGCGGACGAGGTGATTGCCGCAGTCATCGAGAGGAAGGCGGCCGCGAACGCCTGACGAGGCAGCTGCGCTGTCTCGGTGTCATCGGGCCAGCGCCCTTGGCCGGGCGGCTGCTCTCGCTGGGGGCGCGGGCACGACCGCGGGTGCCGGGTTGCGGCGTTAATTCAGCGCAATCGATGCACGCGGTGCACTCAGGATCTCGCCGGAGAGCTTGTCGTCATCGACGATGCGCGCCAGCACCACCGCCCCCACCATCGCCGACCATGTTGCCATGGCAGCACGCCGGCGCGCCGCGGAGGTGGCTCCCGGGGAAGCCCTGCTGAACCGGTCGATCTGCCGCCGTATGGCTAGAGTCAGCGTGGCCCGCACCTCGGCGGGTGCGCGCGCCGCTTCGGACCCCAATCCCGCGATCGGGCATCCACCGCCCTTATCGTTCCGATGTCTCGTCGCCAGATATGCATCGGCAAAGTCAGCAGCGTTCTCGGGATCGGGAGTCTCGCCGTGGCTGCCGCCGGCTTCTACGGTCACTTCAGCTCCAAGGAGGCGCTCATCACAGCGACCGTGACGCCGTCGAATCCACGCTGCCGGAACAGGCGCGAGGCGGCGGCAAGGATAAGCTCTCTGTGGCGCTCGACCTGATCGCGACTGACCTTCGCCCGCGACGAAGCTCGCCTGCGTGCCCTTGCCTCGCGTCTTGAGCGGGAGACGACCGCGACGGTCGACCTCCTCAAGGCGGACCTAACGGCAAGCGACGAGCTCGCGCGCGTCGAAGCGCGACTGCGCGAGGACCATCGAATCGGCATACTCGTCAACAACGCCGGGGCCGCGGCGCACGGAAGCTTTGCGGACCCGGACCTCGATGCAACCGAACGCCTCATCCGGCTCAATGTGACCGCGCTGACGCGACTGGCCGGCGCTGTCATTCCACGTTACCTTCAGCAGGGCGGGGGTGCGATCGTGAACCTCGCATCCGTGCTTGCTCTCGTCCCTGAATTCCCGATGGGAGCCTACGGCGCCACCAAAGCATACGTGCTCGCACTCTCGCAGAATCTGCAGAGCGAGCTGGGCTCGCGCGGAATCTACGTGCAGGCCGTGCAGCCCAATTTCTTCAACACCCGCCCGGCCGAGCGCTACCTGACGGGCTGATTGCAGCCGGTAGATTCCGCCGACATCCAATGGATACTGATGCTCGCCGAGCCGGCGGCGAGCTCGGGCGGTGCGGCCACGCTACATTTGCCGGGCGCGACATACCCGCCTCGAGTGCCCAGTCGGGTGCAGCGCGCCAGCTAACTGCATGGCACGAACCGCTACGGTGCTCCCTCACCGGACTCCGCCGAACCTTTCAATTGCCACAGCGTGTCGTGGTTCATGATGGGGCGCTCGAAGGTCGCGCCCTTGGCAATGAATGGCTTTCCCAGGTCCAGCATCGGCTGGAAGGTGTCCAACTGCTTGGCGGCTTCCAGGCTGGTCCAAAGGCTGACATTCGCCAGCGAAGATGTCGCCTCGTCCGCACCGAAATAGAAGGCCAGCAATCCCGGCATGGCCTCTATACCGGGACGCAGGACAGGATCGGCCTCCATCGCCATTTGCCGCAGCTCGGCAAAGCACTCCGGCCGACACCGCAGAATCGAAACGCGCACCACCGGCTTCATGCACCGCCTCCTCATTTGTCTTCGATCGTGGCGCCATACTCTAGCGGTGCGCCGGTTTGCTCTCAAGCACCTTCCAGCGCCGGTCCGAGTAGCCGAGGCAACTGCGGTCGCCCTGGTGTTGGCCGTGCTCGCCGTGCGCCGCGACCACTGGCTGCGGATGCAGCAGCGCGCTATAAGTGAGCACGGTCACTCTATGTGTCCCACACGGAAGCGCGCCGGAGCCGCGACGAGTACCATTTGCCCATGGTGCATTGGATTCAGATCGGCGGCGCTCTACTGGTGCTTGCGGCTTTCGTGCTGGGCCAGATCGAGCTGCTGGCAGCGGATGGCTGGGCCTATCTGTCAGCCAATTTCCTGGGTGCTGCTCTCTTGGCAGCTTCCGCGGTTCTTGGTGCTCAGTGGGGATTCCTGTTGCTCGAGGGGTGCTGGGCATTTGCCTCTCTATATGGCATCTGCCGGAAGCTGCAGAACTGCTCCCCGGCGGAAGCCGAGTGAGGGCGCATGTCCTTGGCCATCCAATTCATCGGTGCAATCGCGGTTCTCGTGCCCTTTATCCTGATGCTGTTCGGACGAGTGGGACGGCAGGATCGTGTGTACCTTTGGCTCAACTTGAGCGGCGGCCTCGTGCTGACGGCGGATGCCTGGCTCGAGCAGCAATGGGGTTTCGTGCTCCTTCAGGCAGCTTGGGCAGCGGTCGCAGCCTGGGGGCTGATCAAACGCATGACTGGAGTCGGGGTAGGCTCCTAGCGCCGGACTTACGAGATCCGCTCGATCCAGCAGGAGCGAGCGCCTACCGCACCTCCGGCGAAACACCGAGCCGGTCCTGATAGCCTCCTGACGATTCCGCCGGCCGCCGCTGGTCTCGCTCGATTGGCGCTCTAGCGCAAAATGATCGCCGGCTTCGGCTGGTCGCACGATTTGTGCTACGACCCCGCGCCAAACCGCGACATTTTGGTTTCAAGCAGTCCGCATCGCGATGCTATCCTGACGATCGCAGGTGGCTGGCGATGAGCTTCGGTCGCCACCGCGCAGTACCAACATTCAAAGACGCAGCTGTCGATTCCAATCGGTGCGCCACAGCCGCAACTCGATCCCTGAAAAGAAGGGCCATACGCCATGCTCAAAGCACGCCACCTTGCGCTCCTTTTCTGCCTGTCCCTGCCGCTGTCGGCCGCATTGGCGGCACCCGTGCCGCTCGGCAAGCTCACGGGCGCGCTGCAATGGCGCAGCGTCGGACCCTATACCGGCGGCCGCGTCACCACCGTAGCCGGCATCCCGGAGAAGCCCAACGTCTTTTACATGGGCACGGCGGGCGGGGGTGTCTGGGAGAGCGACGATTACGGCCATGGCTGGAAGAACATCTCCGACAAGGACTTCAAGAGCAGCAGCATCGGCGCCATGGCGATTGCGCCCTCGAACTCGAAGATCATCTACGTGGGCACCGGCGATTCCGCGCCGCGCAATACGGTCCTCACCGGGCAGGGCATGTACAAGTCCGCCGACGGCGGCAAGAGCTGGAAGTTCATCGGCCTCGGCGATACCCACATCATCAGCTGGATCCTGGTAGCCCCCACAGATCCCAACGTCGTGTATGTGGCGGCACTGGGCCATCTCTTCGCCTCCAACCCGCAGCGCGGCGTGTTCAAGACGACCGATGGCGGCAAGACGTGGAAGAAGATCCTGTACGTGAATGACGGGACGGGCGCAATCAGCCTGGCGATGGATCCCTCCAATCCCGGCGTCCTTTACGCTGCCATGTGGCAGATGTCGCGCACGCACTGGACCTTCTCGAGCGGCGGGCCGGGCAGCGGTCTCTACAAGACGACCGATGGCGGCAACAGCTGGACCAATATCTCGCACCGTCCGGGGCTGCCGGCCGGCATCTTCGGCAAGGTGGGCCTCGCGGTCGCGCCCAGTCGTCCCAGCATCGTGTACGCGCTGATCCAGGCGGATTACCGGGGCCAGGCCGGCGGGCTCTTCCGCTCCGACGACGCCGGCCAGAGCTGGCAGCTCATCAACAACAGCATGGACATCACCCAGCGCGCCTTCTACTACATGACCGTGTTCGTGGATCCCAAGGACCCGGATACCCTCTATCTGCCCAATGTCGGCGTGTACGTATCGCACGACGGCGGCAAGAAGCTGACCGCCCTGCACCCGCCCCATGGCGATAACCATGTGCTCTGGATCAATCCGCGCAATCCGCAGATCTTCATCGAGGGCAACGACGGCGGCGCGACCGTCACCTTGAATGGCGGTAAGGCCTGGAGCTCCGAGGACAACCAGCCGACCGGCCAGTTCTATCACGCCAATCTCGACGATCAGTTCCCCTTCCATATCTACGGCGCGCAGCAGGATCGGGGCTCGGTCGAGGCGCCGAGCGCGATGCCCTCCGGAAACATCCCGCCCGTTTGGAAGGCCATACAGGGCGGAGAGATGAGCTGGGTCGTGCCGACGCCAGGGCGCTCCTGGGTCACTTACGGCAGCGGCTATTACAGCATGGAGTGGCGGGAGAACCGCCGCACCAGCCTGGTCACCAACGTGAGCCCCTGGCCGGATTACAAGTTCGGGCTCGCCGGATCGAAGATCAAGTATCGCTTCGGCTGGAATCACCATCCCGTCGTGTTTGCGCCTGGGAACACCCGGGAGTTGCTGATGGGCGCCAACGTGGTCTTTGAGACCACGGATGAAGGCATCCACTGGAAGCCGATCAGTCCGGACCTGACGCGTAACGACAAGAGCAAGCAGGGCCGGCCGGGCGGCCCGATCAGCGCGGACGTGACCGGCGAAGAGATGTTCGACACCCTGTCCTCCATTGCCGTCTCCCCGCTCACCGACAATGTGATCTGGACCGGCTCTGACGACGGCTTGGTCCACGTGACGACCGATGCGGGCGGCCACTGGAGCCAGGTGCGCCCGCCGCAGCTGCCGACCTGGTCCACGATCACTTGCATCGAGCCTTCGCACACCGACCCGGGCGCTGCTTTCGTGTCGGCAAGCCGCTTCGACTGGGATGACTTCCATCCCTACGTGTACGCCACGACCGATTACGGCAAGCATTGGCAGGAGATCGCCACCGGCCTGCCGCAGAACCAGTACGTCGAGAGCGTGCGGCAGGACCCGGGCGACGCCAATCTACTCCTCGCGGGCACCAGCTCGACGGTGTACTTCAGCGAAGATGGCGGGCAGCGCTGGCAGCCCTTGACCCTGAAGCTACCTGCGGTACGGGTGAATGACATCGAGATCCAGCCGCAGCAGCATGCGGCGGTGCTCGCCACCTTCGGCCGCGGCTTCTGGGTGCTCGACAACCTGCAGTTCCTGGAGCATCTGGGTGCCGCCCAGGTGCCGAGTGGCGCGCCCCATCTGTTCGAGCCGCAGCAGGCCTGGCTGGTGACGCGTCGCATGGGCGAGTCCGAAGGTCCGCGCGGGCCGGGCGGCCAGAACCTGGCGCCCGGGGTCACGGTGTTTTTCCAGCTGCCCGCCGACTACAACGGCAGCACGCCGGTGAAGCTCAGCTTTGCCGACGCTACCGGCAAGCCGGTCCGCAGCTTCACGCTGCACCTGAAGCCGAAGAAGCAAGCCAAGCCGTCGCCTCCTTCGGAGAACCCTGCCGTCGCGCGCAGGGAAAGTGAGGAGAAGGCGACGGGTGTGCAGGCAGGCATGAACCGCTTCCAGTGGGATCTGACCTATCCCGACGCGGTGGATGTAAAAGGGATTTACAACTCGTTCTTCGCGGCCGCCGTGCCTGTGGGGCCGCATGTGCTGCCGGGAACCTACTACGCAACACTGACCTACGGCCATGCCACGCAGACGCACCCCTTCGTGGTCAAGCTCGACCCGACACTGCAGACCACGCAGGCGCAGCTGCAGCAGCGGTTTGATCTGCTCATGCGCCTCCACGATGCGCTGAACCGGCTCGATACCAGCCTCAACCAGGCCATCGACGCTCGCGATGCGCTGCACAAGGCGGTCGCCGCCAAGCGCGTTGCCGCTGGCGAGGCGCAGCCGGTGATCGATCGACTGAGCCACGACATGGATGATCTGGTGGACCTCAAGATCCAGTCCGGTGAGGGGGCGCTGGTGTACCCCGGCCGTCTGCGTGCCTGGCTGACCTCGATTGCGGGCCAGGTGAGCATGGCCTTCGTGGCGCCCACGCCCGCGATGGTGGCGGTGGCGGATGGTTACATCAACGATGCGGCCGCGGGCGTCTCACGACTGCAATCCGACGTGACTGCTGCCAAGCGGGTGACGAGTCACTGACTCGTGACCGTCCGGCTGGCGCGATCGGTCCGGGGCGAGGAGGGCGCGAAAGCCCTCCGGCGCCTCGGGCTCACCCGGCGGGAGACAGCTTGTCCGCCGTCCTGGTCTCGAAGTCGCCGGCGTTGTGGCGCTCGTGCAGCTGGCTGGAAAGCTCACCTGAAGTCCGGTTGACCATGCGGCCGCGGCGCACGGCGGGCCGCTCGAGGAGCATGTCCGCCCACCGCTGCAGATGCTTGTAGTCCTGCACACCGAGAAACTCGGCCGCCGTCCCGTATATCCACCCCTTGGCCAGGCCCCCGTACCAGGGAAAGATGGCGATGTCGGCGATGGTGTAGGCGTCGCCCGCGATGTAAGGGTGCTGGGCGAGCCGGCGGTCGAGCACATCGAGCTGGCGTTTCGCCTCCATCGCGAAGCGGTCGATGGCGTATTCGAACTTGGCAGGCGCATAGGCGTAGAAGTGGCCGAAGCCGCCCCCCAGGTACGGTGCGCTGCCCATCTGCCAGAAAAGCCACGACAGGCACTCGGCGCGTGCGGCGCGCTCCGTGGGCAACATGGCGCCGAACTTCTCCGCGAGATACACCAGGATCGACCCGGACTCGAACACGCGGATCGGCTCCGGGCCGCTGCGGTCGACCAGCGCCGGGATCTTGGAGTTCGGATTGACCGCCACGAACCCGCTGCCGAACTGGTCTCCCTCATTGATGCGGATCAGCCAGGCGTCGTACTCGGCACCGTGATGGCCCAGAGCCAGCAGCTCCTCCAGCAGGATCGTGACTTTCACGCCATTGGGGGTGGCCAGCGAGTAGAGCTGCAGCGGGTGACGGCCGACCGGCAACTCCTTCTCGTGCGTGGCGCCGGAGACCGGCCGGTTGATATTGGCGAACGTGCCGCCGTTCGGCTTGTTCCAGGTCCAGACCTTCGGTGGAACGTATTCGGGCGAGTCGGCCATAGCAGTGCTCCTCGGCATCGCCGGGTAATTCGAGACAGCGAGCGCCAATGTTACAGTACGCGCCCAGCGATGGAGTCCCTCGCAGGAGTCATGCGAACGGGTCTAACGATGCATGCGCACCTATGACCTAGGTGATAGGCGCGCCGCACGCGCCATGAGAGGACGCGGATGGCCGATTGGCCGCCGCCTGCCCTGGCTCGTACCAGCCGAGCACACGAAGCGCACGCAGAGTGTTCCACCGGC
Organism: Steroidobacteraceae bacterium; assembly: GCA_036000265.1. Lineage (GTDB taxonomy): Bacteria > Pseudomonadota > Gammaproteobacteria > Steroidobacterales > Steroidobacteraceae > 13-2-20CM-66-19. The sequence goes on from DASYGA010000329.1 coordinate 9,957, forward strand.
TCGGCCGGCCATCGCCGTCCTCGAGTGCAAAGTGGATCGCCCCAGGGTGCGTGCTCTCCAGCAGCCAGGTGCCGTCGGGCTGCCGCTTGGACAGCAGCAAATCGACCGCCTCGCGCAGGCGCGGATCAGGCGCGGTGCCGGTGGAGCGGAAGTATTCGAGGGCGCGCAATACGTCGTAGTGCCAGCGGATCGGAAACGAGAATTGCAGCCACTTCGGGTCGACGATTCCGCCCGTGCTCTTGCGGCGGATCAGCTTGCGCTCCAGCAGGTACTCCTCGCCGCGGCGGCGGGCCGCGTGCAACTCCGGGGAGCCGCCGGTTGCGCGCTCGTAGGCGAGCAGCCCCTCCAGCACGTTGATGGTGGTGTGGAAGGACGAGCGGACGGAGCCGTTCTCCGCCTCGCAATTCCAGCCACCATCGGCGAGTTGCTCGTTCAGCAGGCGGGCGACGACGGCGTCCTGAGGCTGGCCAAAGTACATTCCGAGGGTGACGGTCCTGCCGTTGATGCACGGCTCCACCTCGCCGCTGAAAAACGGCTGGCCCGCGTGCTCCCAGCGGCAGTGGTCGCGCACCGATGCGACTGCGCGGCGCACCCGCTCCGCTCCCGGATCGATTCCGAAGTCGCGCAGCAGCTGCAGTGTTGGTAGCGTGGAGGTCCACGGCTGCCCTCCCTGCGCCCGCCAGTCGGAGCTGTGCGCCGGGAAGCATGCTCCGCCGGCCCATTGGCCGTCTTCACCCTGCAGCGCCAGGAGGCGCGCTCCCCAACCCTCGCTCGCCACGCGTGCGCGCTCCGCCGCGACCACGTCCTCCGGAGCCTGGACGAGGTCGCGCAATACCTGCCAGCGAATGGCGGGGTCAGAGCCTAGCAGCCAGTCGAGGACGGACATCAGCTCAGTATAACTGTCAGGCGCTCAGCGGTGAAGCCGCGAGCCCTCCGGCTGGCTTGACTCAGGTTGCCACCGCGCCGGCCGCCGCCATCCACTCGTTGTACATGCCGGCCTTGTAGCTTCCAGGCACCGTGCGAAAGGCGACATTCAGGCGATTCCAGGTGTTGATGTTGGCGATCGCGACGGTCAGGTCCATCAGCTCCTGCTCGGAGAAGTGCTGCCTGACGCGGTCATACACATCATCCGGCACGTGAGTCTCGGCCACGAGAGTTACCGCCTCGGTCCATTCGAGCGCCGCGCGCTCGCGCTCATCGAAGAACGGCGTCTCGCGCCAGGCATCGAGCGTGAAGAGGCGCTGCTCGGTCTCGCCGTCCGCGCGGGCATCCTTCGTATGCATGTCCAGGCAATGTGCGCAGCCGTTGATCTGGGATGCGCGCGTCTTGACCAGGTGCAGCAGTCGATGGCCGAGGCTCGAATCGTGGAGATAAGCCTCGATCGCGAGCAAGTGCTGCCGGACCTTGGGATTGACGCGGCGAGGGTCGATTCTGGGCTTCATGGGGGTCTCCAGCGTGGAATTGAGCCTGCGCTTCATTATCCCCCGACGAGGCAAAACGTGTCTCCTTCACAGGCGGCGCTAAGCCCGGCCAGCGCCCGCGGCTCCATTCTCCCGCGCCGTCTGCCGTTGCCCGTGGCGACGGCGCGGAAGCGGAGGCCCCGGCGTGCTCCACTGGCGATCCGCGGAGCCTCCATCCGGGAGCCAGGCGTTTCCCAGCTTGCGCATCAGACTCTGCGCATCGACGGGCGCTCGGAGCTTGACGTCGGTGTTGTCGAAGTAGCAGTAGACATCCCGCTCGCCGTGCGGCAGCGATCCGCCCGACGAGACCTTGTGCGCATCGGCGGGCTCCGAGCCATCGTGCCAGGCCCGGATCCGCTGCGCCCAGCGCGACAGCGCGCGGTCCGAGTAGCCGCTGCGGTACAGCTCCTTATCGCCGTGCAGCCGCATGTAGATGAAGTCCGCGGTCACATCCTGCGCCATGGGCCACTGTCCGGCAGTCTCGGCGATCACGAGCGCGATCCCTCGCTCGCGCAGCAGATCGATGAAGTCGGGGCCGCGAAAGCTTTCGTGTCTGACTTCGACTGCATGGCGAAGCGGTCGCTGCGCATCGATCGCGAGCCGCACCCGGCCCTTCATCCATGCCGACCGTCGCCGCGCCAGCGCGCGTGCCGCCTCGGTGTCGCGCGGCAGCAGGCGAAAGAAGCGCTCCATCCGTTCCCGGTCATATTTGAAGTTGGGCGGGAACTGCCAGAGGATCGGTCCGAGCTTCTCGCGCAGGTTGAACACCCCCGAGGCGAAGAAATTGGCGAGCGCCTGCTCGATGTTGCGCAGCCGCAGCATGTGGGTGATGTAGCGGCCTCCCTTGACGCTGAAAACGAATCCGTCCGGTGTCTGAGCGTACCACTGCGCATAGCTTGCGGGCCGCTGCAGGGAATAGAACGAGCCGTTGATCTCGAGGGTCGGGAAATGGTGCGAGGCATACTCGAGCTCTGCCCGGTGTGGCAGACCGGGCGGGTAGAAAGGCCCCCGCCAGGGCGCATAGCGCCAGCCGGAGACTCCGATGCGGATCGTGGCCATGAGCCCCGCGGAGCAGGGATTGCGCCTGGACGCATCAGGGCAGTCACGTTCCGGAGGGCGGAGACAAAGGCAGGATCACCCTGGCCCAGTACCCTCGGCGCGAGCCGCGCTCAATGGATCAGCCCTTTGAGCACGCTGCGCAGCTTGTTCTCGACCTCACCCTTGTGCTTCTGCAGCTGCTGCTGCGCCACCGACTTCACCAGAGCCTGCGCATCTGGGCGGACGCTCGGGCTCGCGAGCGTGCCGCCGATGAGCAAGGGCACGTTGGTCAGCGCTGCGCCTGCGCCGGGTCCTTTGAGAATGGCCGCGTTGACGTGGTAATCGATGGCCTCGGTGACCAGATTGGCGGTGCCTTGGCCCGTCACGCGCAGGTCGCCCGAGGCAATGTCCAGATCCTTGGTGGTCGCAACACCATTGACCAGGTCGGCCGAAGCCTTGAAGACATCGAACGGAGTGCGGTTACCCAGGCCCTGGGAGGGCGCTGAATGCCGCTCCGCCAGCGCGACCGCGCTGTTGATCGCCGACCAGAGGTCGATGCCCTGGAGCGCGCCGTTAGTGAGGTTCATCGCGGCGTGCCCGTCCAGCGTACGCATCAGCGCAGCCGTGGTGTTCCCCCGTGCCGTGACATTGAGGCCCACATTGCCGCGTCCCGAGACGCGATCGAGCTTGGCGAAGTCGGTGAGCAGCGGCTGGATCTCTACGCCCGCCAGGCTCTCATTCAGGTGCAGCACCGGGACCGCGCTGTGCGCGTCCAGCGTGACATCCCCGCTCGAGGTCCCGCCGTACAGCTTTGCCGCCGCGGGTGAGATGTGCAGCACCCCGCCGTTGGCGGCAAGCCCGACTTCGACCTGGGAAAGCTTCATACCGTAGACGACCGCGCTGCCGAGCATGAGCCTGCCGTTCAATTGCAAGGTCTTCAGGGCGCTGGTCGGCAGCTCCGCGGGAGGTTGCTTTGACGCGGCTGCCACCGCCGGGGAAGGTACGGCGGCAGATCTGGAAGAGTGGGCCGGGCCGAGATAGCGGTCGAGGTCGAGGTGATCGATGGCAAGATCGAATCGCATCGCCCCGGTAGTCAGGTTGGTCACCGCCGCATTCCCGCGCAGCGTCGAATCATCGATCCGCGCATCGAGGCCCGAGAGATGAGCGGTCCTGGCGTCGTATTGCAGCGTGGCATTGCCCGAGAGCGGGATCGGCCGTGCACCGGGGCTGGTCGCAAGCTCGAGACTCCATCTGACCGGCACCGGGACCCCGGTCGCGACGTGCCCGATGTCGATGCTCACGTGCTCGGCCGTCATATCCTGGTAGCTGACGCGGCTATCCTTCACCACCAGCCCACCGACTCCTCCGAGGGTCATCTGACTCGCCGAACCCTCCGGGGCCGGCGCAGTCTTCTTCCCGGTGGCCATCGACCAGTTCCCCTCGCCCTGTGGATTCTTCAGCAGCCGCAGGTCGAGGCCGTCGATCTCGATGCGCCCGACCTCGAGCCGGTGGTGCAAGAGAGGGAGCACGTGCACCCGCAGCGAGACTCGCTGCACGGATGCGAACGGGTGCGAGGTGGTGAACCCGGGCGGATTGCCGAGGCTCGCGGGCCCGAGCTCCAGCGCGACCGACGGCAGGATCGCCAGATGGATGTTGCCCGAGAGGGAGAGCTCCCGCCCCGTCGAGCTCTTGACCGCCGCCTCGATGCGTCCCTTGTAGTCGTTGGGATTGACGATCAGCCAGAGGGCGATCAGCGCCGCGATCAGCAGCACCACGATGCAGCCAATGACGACGCCAAGGATTCGCAGGGCTCGCATGGCATCCACCTTTACACGGCCGGGACGCTTCATTATAACGCAAGCTCATCCCTGTCTCTTCCCGTCCGCACCAGCGCCGGATCTTTGAGGTGAGGGCCGGTGATGGCGATCCGGCTGTAACTTTCTGCTCCGCCCGGTGTTCTAGGGGCAAGAACAGAGGAGAAGTCATCATGAACACCATCCAGAAAGCCGCCTTCGCCGCCAGTGCGCTCGTCATCACCGTCGTCGGTTCCGCTCTCGTCACCGCGCCCATGGCATTCGCCCGCGCGATGCCCGTGGCGGCCCACACCGAGTGCCTGGCGACCACCCTGCAGGACACTCTCTCCCACCAGGCCGGCTGCACCGTAGTCAGCCGCGACGCGGCATCTGCGGGCGGCTCAAGCCGCCTCGCTGACCTGCGGCCCGATGTATCGCGATAGTGGCCTGATCAGGCGACCCCGAAGCGCCTGTTCGCGGGCATGAGCAACCCATCCTCCAGCCCGGCCTGCTGCGAAAACGCATGTGAACGCCTCGCGCGGAAATCCGAGCGCCTCGAGCAGAAGGGCGGTGTAGAACTCGAGATTCGTCTGCAGCGGCCGCCCCGGCTTGTGGCGCGCCAGGACTTCGATCGCGGCCTGCTCGACCGCTTCGGCCAGCCGCAGCCTGGCCGGATCCAGACCTCCAGCTCGCGCGAGCATCTCGAGCGCCCCCTTGATCGCGTCCGCGCGCGGATCCCGAACCCGGTAGATCCGATGTCCGAACCCCATCAGGCGATCACCGCGCGCCAAGGCTGCGTCCAGCCAGGGTTTCGCGGCCTCCGGTTGGCCGATGGCATCGAGCATGTCGAGAACCGGGCCCGGGGCGCCGCCATGCAGCGGGCCCTTGAGGGCGCACAGGGCACCCACCAGTGCCGATGTCAGGCCGGCGCCCGTGGAGGCAATGACGCGTGCCGTGAAAGTGGAAGCGTTGAGGCCGTGATCCGCGGCGCTGACCAGATATCGATCCAACGCGGCAATCTGGGCGGACCCTGCCGCGTGCCCACTCAGCATCCGCAACATGTCGGCCGCGTGCGGGAGCGCCGGATCAGGTGGAATCGGCTCGAGCCCGCGACGGAGGCGAATCACGGCAGGCGTGAGCACCGCGGGTGCGGCGACGAGGCTCAGAGCGGCCGTCAAGTTGCTGCCATCTGTTAGCCGCCCGAGGAGCGAGCGGAGGGCATCCACCGGTTGCAGCTCGCCGATTTGCGCATCGGAGGTGCGCAGGAGCGCAAAAACGCGCTGTCTTGCCGACCCCAACGCTTCATCCAGCCGGACTGTGACGGCAGGCTCCGGGAACAGCGATTCCCAGAGGAGCGCCAGTACGTCCTCATGGCGGAAGCGGGCCACCAGTTCCTCGACCGTCCGGCCACGGATGATGAGCCGGCCCGCCTCGCCATCCACATCCGAGAGCGCCGTTTCCGCAGCGATGATGCCTTCAAGACCACTCATGATGGACTCCCGTTTTCCAGCTTCCTGGAATACCCTATACCCATCATGATTGACGTCAATCTTGATCAATTGGATCAACATCGGAGCGGCCGCGGCATGGGTTGGCTGACGGCGGCAGAGGCTTTGACTGTCCTCGGGGTGCGAGCGCAGACGCTGTATGCGAACGTCAGCCGCCGGCGGATTCGTGCCAAGCCCGATCCTGGTAACCCGCGCCGCAGTCTCTATCATGAGGCTGATGTGCGAAAACTCGCGGGCAGGCGCGCGGGCGCCCGCAGGACGGAGCGCGTCGCTGCCGGCGCTATGGAATGGGGCGATCCCATCCTGCCTTCGGCGATCTCGACCGTTGCCCAAGGACGCCTCTGGTATCGCGGCCGGGATGCCGTCGGCCTCGCCGAGACACTGACTCTGGAAGAGGTCTCGGGAGTCCTGTGGGAAGACGAGGGCGCCCCGAACGCGAGAGGATTTCAAACGACGCGCGAGGGGCGATCCGCTCGATCCCGAAGCAACGCCTCCGTCCCGAAGCAAGCATTACCGGCGATGTTCACCGCGATGGCGGATCGGGCCGGACGAGATCCACCATCGCATGGCCGCTCCGCGGCGGTACTGCGCGGCGAGGCACTGGAGGTCCTCGGCACTCTTGCCGCCTCGATCGTCGACGCGGAGGGGGTCGCGCTTCACGCGCAGCTCGCAACGACCTGGCGCCGCGGACGAGCAACGGATGTGTTGCGACGAGCCCTGGTTCTTCTCGCAGATCACGAGCTCAACGCCTCCACCTTCGCCGTGCGAGTGACGGTGTCCACCGGCGCATCGCTCACATCGGGCGTGCTGGCCGGTCTGGCGACTCTCAGCGGTCCTTTGCATGGACGGGCGGCGGCCGGCGTGATCGACCTGATCCGCACGGGCCGGCAGCAGGACATGCGATCAGCAGTGCGCGCAGGGCTGGCGTACGGGCGAGTACTGAGCGGATTCGGTCATCCGCTATATCCAGATGGGGACGTGCGGGCCGAGGCGCTGCTGCGCTCATTTGTGGTCCCGCCGGAATATCAGGAGTTGCGCACCGCCGTAGAGGAGCTGGCGGGCGAGCGGCCGAACATCGACTTCGCGCTGGCGGCGATGGCAGCGTGCTTTCGCCTGCCACCCGATGCTCCCCTCGTGCTCTTTGCGCTCGCGCGCAGCGTCGGCTGGCTGGCGCACGCGATGGAGCAGGCCGCGGCGGGGCACCTGATCCGCCCCCGCGCGCGCTATGTCGGGCCGCCCATCGGCGCAGTTACGCCGATGCCGGTCTCGAGGTTATCGAGACCGGGCTAGTTGGATTCAGGGACCTGAGTTTCGTGCTTGCTGGCGCACGACCGCCGTAGGATCCCCCCGGGGGGCGAGCCTCAGGCTCACCTCTCCGGGGGCTGAGCACACTACCGCGCGCCGCTTCCCTGGAGCACCTGCTTACCGGCAGCGGCGGCCGCCTCGAGCCTGGCCTCTCCGCTTTGCGCCTCACTCTCCAGCCGGCTGCAAGCCGCTACCTGCGCCGGGTCCGGGGCACCGTAGCTCAAGCCGATATCCGACTGCAGGTACGCCAGGAAGCTGCGCAGGCGCATCTCGTTCATCACATCGCCCTCGCTCGAGCGAACCTTGCGCTGCACCACGGCATCGATCGCCCGGTCGAGACCGTCGAGCGCCGAAGCCGCCTTGGACGCGTCGATCTGGTGCGCGGCCACCGCCTGGGCGAGATGCTGGCGAAGCTGAATCGCCGCATTGATCTGCCGGTCGAGCTGGTCCATGGCCTGATGCAGACCCAGCTGCAGCCCAAGATGCTGTTGCAGTGCCGCCGGCGTGGTGTGCAGCCGCGGGTCGAGATCGACCTGGAAGGTCTGCCTGGACGATCGGTCGCCGTACCGGAGCACCACCGTGTACTGTCCGGGATTGACCAGCGGCCCGCGCGCATCGGCGGTCTCGCCGTCGGTCTCTTCCGGCGGCTCGAAGCCGATCACGCCCGTCGCATCCGCGTAACGCAGATCCCACCGCAGGCTGTTAATGCCCGGAGAAATCGCCGTCAGCTTCTCGTCGGCGTTGTGCTTCTCCTGCGAAGGCAACAGGTTGTCACGGACGACGGGCGTCAGCTTCGGTTGCTTCTTCTTCAGGTGCAGCGTGTATTGCCGCACCGGGGTGCCGTGATCGTCCAGGACCTGGAGGCTCACCGACGTCTTGCCGTTGTATTTCGCGGGGATGTGGAAAAACACGGTCGCCCCAAACGGTGGATTGAGGCCGATCGGGCCGCTGTACTTGGCATCGCTGCTCTGTCCGTAAGCGTTCGTCAGCCACGCCGCCTCCGGGGCGTAGAGAGTGGCGGCGTCCGCTGCCGGTTGCCCGTCGTGCGATAGCTGCTCGAGCAATGCGAGATTGTCGAGGATCCAGAACGACCGGCCGTGGGTCGCGGCAACCAGCTCACCCTCGCGGGCATTGATCGCCAGATCACGCACCTGCGCGTGCGGCAGGTTCAGGCCGAGCGGCCGCCAGTGCGCACCGCCATCCAAGCTGGTGTATACCGTGTTGGCGGTGCCGAGGAACAGGAGCGACGGATCGCTCGGGTCCTGCCGCACCACGAAGGCGGCCTCGTCGTCCGGCAAGCCGCTGGTCAGCACGGACCAGTGCCGCCCGAAGTCCGTGGTCTCGTAGACATAGGGCCGATTGTCATCCCACATGTAACGCTGCGCTGTGAGGTAAGCGGTTCCCGCCGCCGTATGCGAAGGCTCGATGGATGAGATCTCGGCCCACTGCGTCAGCTGCGGTGGCGTAACCGCCTGCCAGTGATGGCCGCCGTCGACCGTCACGTGAACCAATCCGTCCTGAGAGCCTGCCCAGATGACATGCGAATCGACCGTGGACACCGCCAGTGCGGAGATGTCGGGAAACACCTCTGCCGCGGTCTGATCCAGATCCACCGGGCCGCCGCTCGGCTTCTCGGTCGCCGGATCATTGCGCGTCAGATCGGGGCTGAGGATCTTCCACGTGCGGCCGCCATCATCGCTCATCATCACGTACTGCGACGCCAGAAACAGATCCTTCGGATCGTCCGGCGAGAAGAAGATCGGATGGGTCCAGCCGAAGCGGTATTTCATCTCCGCGGCGGAGACGCCGTCCAGATACTGCGGCCAGGGGCTCACGGAGGTTCGAGCTCCCGTGATCCGGTTATAACGCTGCATCAGCGTGTAGTAGTCGCTGCCGTAAGTGACGTCGGCGTCATGCGGCTCTGGGGCAACGAAGGTACTCTCCCCGAGCGCCACCTCGTGCCAGGCGCTGGTCGTGATCGCGCCGCCCGGCATCGCGCTGGGGCCTTCGAACGAGCCCTCATCCTGCTGTGCGCCGTACACATTGAACGGAAACTCGCCATCGAGCGCGACGTGGTAGAACTGGCCGGTCGGCTGATTGTGATCGCTGCTCCAGGTCTTGCCGCCGTCGGTCGATACGGTCGCCCCGCCGTCGGTTCCGACAAGCAGGACCTTGGGGTCCTTGGGGTTGATCCAGACGATGTGATCGTCCCCATGGCGCAGATGCAGCAACGAGAACCCCTTGCCCCCGTTGTGCGACACCCATACCCCATCGACGTTCGGGACGTACAGGGTTTTCGGGTTCGTCGGATCTACATAGATGCAGGTGTAATAGAACGCGCGCTGGCGCAGGCTCCAGTTGTCGTTGACGTGCTGCCACGTGGCGCCGCCGTCGGCGGATCGGAACACGCCGCCGTCCTTCGCCTGGATGATGGCAAAGACGATCTGCGGGTTGCTCGCCGCAACGTCGATCCCGATCCGGCCGAGTACGCCGCCCGGCAGCCCGGGGTTGCGCGTCAGGTTCCTCCAGTGCGCGCCGCCGTCGGTGCTCTTGTACAGGCCGCTTCCCGGCCCGCCGTCATCCAGGGACCACGGTGTGCGCTGCGCCTGCCACATCGTGGCATACAGGATCTTGGGATTGCGCGGATCCATCACCAGGTCGATGGCGCCGGTCTTGTCATCGACGAA
>DASYGA010000454.1:0-16454 GCA_036000265.1 Steroidobacteraceae bacterium
TGCCGTGCTCGGAGTATTGCCGCAGGTGATACACGCGATGGATGTGATGCGCACCCATCCAACCGCCGAAGGCGGCGGTGATCAACGACACCACCGCGCTCGCGAATGCCACCCACATGAGTGCCGCCATGTAATGGGCGGCTTGTGCCGGGTCGACGGGCGCGGCGCCCGTATTCACCGCGCTGGTGACCAACGCTGCGTGCGTGAGCCCGCTGCCGATCGCCAGGCCCGTGGCCGCGAGCGACAGCCCCCACACCGTGAGCCCGCGCACCACGCCCATCTCGGTGTCGTTGTGGCCGTCGAACCAGCTCGCGAACATGGCGCCGGTCCACAGTGCCGCCGCCCATGTCAGGATCATCCAGACGAATGCGCCGGCGGAGAGTCCGTGGGCAACCGTCGCCGCATCGCGCGGGTTGACGGCGGAGAAGCCGACGGCGAGCCCGAAGGCATACAACAGGAGCGCGGTTCCGGTAGCCACGAACCATCCCGCCCAAATGGCGCCCCAGCGCATGGCCGGATGCTCACCGATGACTGCGTGATTGCTCTGCGCGGCGACAGTGCTTGCCATGATCTCACCCTCGGGAAGGCCCGATCAGGAGCACCCGCGAAGGAGCGCGACGATGATCAGGATGGGGATCGGAACACCGAGGAGCCACGCCAACACGTAGCCCATCGCGCCTTTCTGCCGGGCGGGACCGCCCTCGGCTACCGGATTGCGTCTCAACCGTGTCATGGGCAATCTCCCCGGGAAAAGCCAATGCTTCAGGTAGCAACCGGCGAGCCCGCCGCAGCGCGGCTCGAGCTGCAGGCTTCTCATCCGGGTGTTTCGGTTAGAATGCGCCCGCTCGGTCCATCGGGGAGGCGCCTCATGAAAGCGGTACAGGTTACGGCGGCGGGAGCGGATTTTCAGGTCGTGGAGCGCAAGACCCCCGAGCCGCGCGCGGGACAGGTGCGCATCAAGGTGCAGGCCTGCGGGATCTGCCACAGCGATGTGCTCACCAAGGAAGGGCATTGGCCCGGCATTCAGTATCCCCGGGTCCCGGGCCACGAGGTGGCCGGGGTGATCGATGCGCTGGGCGCCGGCGTATCCGCCTGGAAGGAGGGGCAGCGCGTGGGCGTCGGCTGGCACGGCGGACACGACAACACCTGCCCGGCATGCCGCAGAGGCGATTTCATCAACTGCCGCAATCAGCAAATCGCCGGCATCAGCTACGACGGCGGCTATCAGGAATACATGATCGCTCCGGTGGAGGCCCTGGCGGCCATTCCGCAGAGCTTGAGCGCCGCCGAGGCGGCGCCGCTCCTGTGTGCCGGCATCACCACCTACAACGCGCTGCGGCACAGCGGCGCCCGCCCCGGAGACCTGGTCGCGGTGCTGGGCGTCGGCGGTCTCGGCCACCTCGGCATCCAGTTCGCGAGCAAGTTCGGCTACAAGGTGGCCGCCATCGGCCGCGGCGCGGAGGATGCGCCTCTTGCCAGGAGGCTCGGGGCGAGCTTCTACATCGACAGCAGGACGGAGCGTGCGGCCGAGGTGCTGCAGCGGGAGGGCGGCGCCCAGGTGATCCTCGCGACCGCGCCCAGCTCCAAAGCCATGTCCGAGCTCATCGATGGCCTCGGGCCCAACGGCAGACTCATGGTGCTGGGCGCTGCGAGCGAGCCGATACAGGTGACGCCCGTGCAGCTCATCATGGGAGGCCGGACGATTCAGGGCTGGGCTTCCGGCACCCCGGCTGACTCGGAGGATACCCTGCGCTTCGCCGATCTTTCGGGCGTGCGCCCGATGATCGAAACCTATCCGCTGGAGAAGGCGGCGCAGGCATACGCGCGGATGCTGAGCGGAAAGGCGGAGTTCCGCGTCGTCCTGACGATGTAAGCCACGCCCGCACCAGCCTGTACCCGAGGAGCAGCGCGAGCGCCGCCGCGTAGAGAAGCGGCTCGCGCACGTCCTTCTTCTCCTGCCAGTAGTAGTGCCATACGCCGAATGCGGCGATGACATACACGAGCCGATGCAGCTTCACCCAGCGGCGGCCGAGCCGGCGCATCATCGCATTGGTCGAGGTCACGGCGAGCGGGATCAACATGAGAAGCGCCGCGAATCCCACCGTGATGTACGGGCGCTTGGCGATGTCCGCGCCGAGCGTGCGCCAGTCGAACTCGAGGTCGAGAGCCACGTAGACGGTGAAGTGCAGCGCGACATAAAAGAACGCCAAAAGCCCGAGCATTCGCCGCAGGCGCAGCAGATGCGGCAGGCCCGCCAGATGGCGCACGGGGGTGACCATCAGGGTGATGAAAATGAAATTGAGCGCCGTCTGGCCGCACTCGAGCTCGAGGAACTTGACCGGATCGACCCCGGCGCTGAAGCCGAGCCAGCCGAAGAGGCAACAGGTGAGCCAGGCGAACGGCACCAGGCTCGCCGCAAAAACGACCGGCTTGTAGATCAGCCGGTAACGCCGGTCGACATTGAGCATGTCAGTAGTAGCGGTGCAGATCCATGCCGCGATACAGGTTGGCGACCTCTTCGCCATACCCATTGAACATCAGCGTCGGCTGGCGCTCGTGGAAAAGAGGCGCGCCGATGCGCCGCTCGGTTGCCTGACTCCAGCGGGGGTGCGGGACGTCAGGGTTGACGTTGGCATAGAAGCCATACTCGCCCGGCGCGGCCTGATTCCAGGTATTGAGCGGCTGTGTCTCGGTGAAGCGGATCTTCACGATCGACTTGATGCCCTTGAAGCCGTACTTCCACGGCACGATGAGCCGCAACGGCGCGCCGTCCTGGTTGGGCAGCTCGCGGCCGTACAGACCAACGACCATCAGGGTGAGGGGATTCATCGCCTCATCCATGCGCAATCCTTCGCGGTAGGGCCACGCCAGGACAGGCGGCCAGGCGGCCTGGCCGGGCATCTGCGCGGGGCGGTAGACCGTCTCGAAGGCGACGTACCTGGCCCTGGAAGTCGGCTTGAAGCGCTGCAGCAGGCTCGCCAGCGGTAACCCCACCCAGGGAATGACCATCGACCAGGCCTCGACGCAGCGAAAGCGGTAGATGCGTTCCTCGAGCGCATAGGGTTTGAGGAAATCCTCGAGGTGGAAGTTGCCGGTGACCTCCGCCTCGCCCTCGACCGCGACGCTCCAGGGCTTCGTGCTCAGCTGGTGGGCATTGGCAGCCGGGTCTGCCTTGTCGGTGCCGAACTCATAATAGTTGTTGTAATTCGTGATCTCTTCCCAGGTGTTGGGCGTCTCGTCCTGGCCGCTCGCGTGCACCAGCGCAGCGACGGACTGCCGCGGATTCGGGACGAAGGCGAGGGGAGCACCCGCCTTGCCGGGCAGCACGGCTGCCCGCGCGGCCCCGATCGACGCACCGACCCCGGCGGCAAGAGCCCCGGTGAGGAATGAGCGGCGGTTGAAGTAGACCGCCGCGGGCGTGATCTGTGAGGGGGGGATGCGGGGTATGCGGGGCGACAAGGGACACCTCCTGGACATGAGACCGTCCGCCGCGGGGCGAGCCGGTGCATTTCAGCGCAACCGCCATGGACGGCCAGTGGCACGGCCCCAAACGGAGCGACCGCGCCTGTAGCAATTCGCTATAGTATGCCCATGCGTTACGTCTTCGCTCCGCCGCCGCACGCGGCCGTGCGGATCGTCGGCTCGACCGGCTGGTTTCCGGTCCACCGCATCTACTGTGTCGGCCGCAATTACGCCGATCATGCGCAGGAGATGGGCGCGACGGGGAAAGAGCCGCCGTTCTTCTTCATGAAGCCCGCCGACGCCGTCCTCCCGGTGGCGGAGGGCGAGACCGGCGTGTTGCGCTACCCCGGCCTCACGCGCGAGCTGCACTACGAGGTGGAACTGGTGGTCGCCCTGCGCGAGGGCGGCAGCAACCTCAGCCCTGGCGACGCGGAGCGCTGCATCTACGGCTACGCGGTAGGTCTCGACATGACACGCCGCGATCTGCAGGGCGAGATGAAGAAGCTCGGCCGTCCCTGGTGCATCGCCAAGGCTTTCGACCGCTCGGCGCCCGTCGGCGGCATCACCCCGGCGGCGTGGTTGGAAGACCTCGCCAGGATCGAGATCACCCTCGAGGTCAACGGTGTGCGCCGCCAGCACGGCAGGCTGGGCGATCTCATCTGGAAAGTACCGGAGATCATCGCGCACCTCTCCGCCGCGTGGGAGCTCAAGCCCGGAGATCTCATCTTCACCGGCACACCTGCGGGCGTGGGCGCCGTCGGCCCTTCGGACCTCATGACCGCCAACGGCACGGACCTCGCGGAGCTGCGCGTGCGCGTGATGCGCGCCTGACCGCTCCTTCGGCATGGACATCGAGGAATTCCGCCGGCTGGCGCACGAGGTGGTCGATTGGATCGCCGACTACCGGGCGCGCACCGTGCGTGGCGAGTTTCCCGTGATGTCGCGCGTCGCCCCCGGAGAGCTGCGCGCCGCATTGCCCGCTGCGCCACCGGCGGAGCCGCAGCCCCTCGATGGCCTGCTCGATGATCTGACCCGCCGCATACTGCCTGGCTGCACCCACTGGCAGGATCCGCGCTTCTTCGCCTATTTTCCCTCCAACAGCTCGCTCCCCGCGGTGCTCGGCGACTTCCTGAGCACCGGACTCGCGCAGCTCGGTCTCAACTGGCAGGCGAGCCCCGCGCTCACCGAGCTCGAGGAGCTGACCACGGACTGGCTGCGGCAGATGTTGGGACTTGCCGATACCTGGAGCGGCGTGATCCAGGATACCGCCTCCACCGCCACACTGGTGGCTCTCGTCTGCGCGCGGGAGCGCACTACTTCCCATGGCGCCGCGCGCGGCGGCCTCCAGGCGAGCGGGCAGCCGCTCGTCGTCTATGCCTCGAGTCAGAGCCACAGCTCCGTGGAAAAGGCGGCCCTGCTTGCCGGCTTCGGCCGCGAGAACCTGAGGATCGTCGCAGTCGACGATCGCTATGGCATGAGCCCCGAGGCGTTGCGCCGCGCGGTCGAGGCGGACAAGGCCGCTGGACGTACTCCGTGCGCAGTCGTGGCGACGGTGGGATCCACCTCGACCACAGCTGTGGATCCGCTGGAGTCGATCGCGGCCATCGCGCGCGCGCACGGTCTCTGGCTGCACGTCGATGCCGCCATGGCGGGCTCCGCCATGATCCTGCCGGAATGCCGCCCACTCTGGCAGGGCATCGAGCAGGCCGACTCGCTGGTGTTGAATCCGCACAAGTGGCTCGGCGCCTCCTTCGACTGCTCGACCTACTTCGTCCGCGATCCGCAGCATCTGGTGCGAGTGATGTCGACCAATCCGAGCTACCTGCGCACTGCCGCCGATGCCAGCGTGAAGAACTACCGCGACTGGGGCGTTCCGCTCGGCCGGCGGTTCCGCGCCCTGAAGCTCTGGCTGCTCATCCGGGAGCAGGGGGTACGCGGCCTGCAGCAGCGCCTGCGAAGAGACCTGGAGCACGCCCGCTGGCTCGCGGCGCAGGTCGATGCCGCCCCTGGCTGGCTACGCCTCGCTCCCGTTCCGTTCCAGACCGTGTGTGTGCGGCATGTCCCGCAAGGCCTTGCCGGCGAGGCTCTCGATGCACACACGCTCGCCTGGGTGCGCCGCATCAACGACTCGGGCCGCGCTTACCTGACCCCGGCCGTGCTCGGGGACCGGTGGATGGTGCGGGTCTCGTTCGGAGTCGAGGCGACGGAGCACGAGCACGTCGAGCGGCTCTGGAGCCAAATGCGCGCGGAAGCCGGGCGCCCCGGCTAGCCGTCAGCTTCCGCGCAGTGTCTGCGCGAGCGGCGGCGAGCCGATCGCCGGCTGGTTGCGCTCGATCCAGGCTACCAGGTCCGGACGGGGCAGGCCCGCGCCGCCGAGCAGGTAGAGCGCCACGCCGCCGAGCGTGAGGGCGATCGTCACACCGA
Source organism: Steroidobacteraceae bacterium (assembly GCA_036000265.1). Taxonomy (GTDB): domain Bacteria; phylum Pseudomonadota; class Gammaproteobacteria; order Steroidobacterales; family Steroidobacteraceae; genus 13-2-20CM-66-19. The sequence continues at coordinate 5,887 of DASYGA010000454.1, forward strand.
GGGTGAGCCAGATCGAGAACCGCAGGCCCGCGGCGTTGGGCTGCACCCCGCCGGAAGCCACCCGCGCAACTCCCAGCATCACGGGCGCGAGAATGAAATCGGCCACCGAGCGCACCAGCTCCACCAGCGCAAAGATGCGGCCGACGATCCCCGAGGGCAGGGGGAAGGCCGCCAGGTACAGCCCCGGCGAGACCGTTGCGCCCGCGCCGAGCCCGAGGAGGCCGGCGGCCGCCAGCACCGTGGTGCGCATCTCGGGCCCCGGCCGCAGCGGCTCCTTGCTGTGGTACTCGACCAGAAGCAGCGCCACGAAGCATCCGATGCCCACCACGAGCGGCCCGATGAACCAGGGCGAGGCGAAGCCCGGTCCGGTGAGCTCGCCGACCGCCCAGAACGGCAGCGCGGTGGCCGGCAGCCCCAGTGCGATGGCGGCGATATCGAAGCGCATGCCGGGATTGGGCGGCTTCGCATCCGGCAGTGTCAGGAGAGCGAGCAGCCAGGTGAGACATCCGAGCCCGCCGAGTGCCGTGTAGAACTCACGCCAGGCGTGCTCGAAGGCCGTGACACCCCCGAGAAGCGGCCCGACCGTCACCGCGCCGAAGAACCCTATGTTGATCGCGGCAGCGGTGGTCGGCATGCGCTGCGGCGGGAAGCGTTGGATGACCGGGGGCAATGCGATGACCAGCAGCAGCCCCGTCGCGAAGCCCTGCAGCACCCGTCCCGCCCCATACATGACGGCGCCGCCGGCGGCGGCCGCGAGCGCACAGCCGAGCACGAACAGGCCTTCACAAAGGAGGAAGAGATGCCGCTGTTTGAAGCGGTTGATCAAGTCGCCGCCGAGCAGTGCGCCAAAGGCGTAACCGGCAGTTGCGAGGCCATTGATGATCTCGAGCCCGGTCGCGCCCGCCCCGATGTCGTGCGCGACCTGCTGGCGCAGGAGCGCGTAGGCGGAAGTGACGAAGATGAAGGGAACGAGTGCCAGAATGGCAGTTAGCAGGGAGACGCCATAAACTCCCTCGAAAGGTCGCGGGATGCGAGCTGTCATGGCCTCCGGCGTTCCGCTGGCGTGGAGCGTCCGTGTCAGCAGGAAGCATACCGGGCTGCGGGTTTTCCCATCGCCAAGGCAATCCATGTCCAGTTTCAAGGCACTACGCGTGCAGCAGGCTCCCGCCGGGCGCTTCGCGCGGCTCGAGTCGGTCACTCTCGATGAGCTCACGCCTGGCGACGTCGTCATCCGCGTGGCCTACTCGTCTTTGAACTACAAGGACGCGCTGGCCGTGACGGGCAAGGGTCCGATAGCGCGCGGCTATCCGCGGACGGCCGGAATCGACCTCGTGGGCGTGGTCGAGAGCAGCACCGATCCTGCCTACCGGCCCGGCGATCGCGTGCTCGCGACCGGGGCGGGGCTCGGCGAGTCGCTGGACGGGGGTCTGGCGGAGCGGGCTCGGCTCCCGGCCGCCGCCTTGGTGCCGCTGCCGCAGGGGCTGAGCCTGCTCGAGGCCATGGCACTGGGCACGGCGGGCTTTACCGCTGCGCTGGCGCTGCGCCGGCTGCTCGAGAATCACCAGGCTGCGGATCGCGGTCCCGTTGCGGTCACGGGCGCAACCGGCGGCGTCGGCGGCATCGCGCTCGGCCTGCTGAAGCGCGCCGGGTTCACCACCGTGGCAATCACCGGCAAGCCCGACGCCGCCTCGTATCTGCGCGAGCTCGGCGCCGACGAGGTGGTCACGCGAGACTCGCTCACCACCTCGGGCAAGCCGCTCGAGACGGCGGTCTGGGGCGGCGCGGTCGATACCCTGGGCGGGGAGACACTCGCTTACCTCATGCGCACGGTGAGGCCCTGGGGCAACATCGCCTGCATCGGCCTCGCTCAATCCCCGGCACTCGCCACCACGGTGATGCCGCTCATCCTGCGCGGTGTCAGTCTCCTCGGAATTCATTCGGTCGAGGTACCGCGCGCCTGGCGGCTCGCGGTCTGGGATAAGCTGGCCGGGGAGTGGAAGCCCCAGGGCATCGAGCGCCTGATCGTGCGCGCCGTCATCGGCCTGGAAGCGGTGCCCCGGGCTTGCGAGGAGCTGATGGCGGGCGGTGCGCGCGGGCGGTATGTGGTCAGCATCGCCGGCGATCTCTGAGCCTCTCGCCGCGCGATAGACTGCGCCGCGGCAGCAGGGCCAAGAAGAAGGGGGTTTCCCGGTGGGTGTCGAATCGCGGACGCGGATCTCAGAGAGAGCAGGGACGGAGCCTCGCAATGCGCTGGAGGTCCGGGACCTGGGCGTGCGTCTGGGCAGCACGGAAGTCGTTCGGGGTGTCACCTTCGAGCTGCCGCGGGGAAGCTGCCTTGCCGTGATCGGGCCGAACGGCGCCGGCAAGACGGTGATGCTGCGGGCGTTGATCGGCGCGCTGCCCCATACCGGGAAGATCGCCTGGGCCGCCGACACGGTGCTCGGTTACGTCCCGCAGAAACTCGACATAGAGCGCGACCTGCCGCTCAACGGCGGCGACTTCCTGCGCGCCAGGGCGGCGCTGGCGCGCAGCTCGCCCGCGATGCAGGCCGAGGCGCTGCGCTCGGTCGGCCTGCCCGAGGAGGCGCTGGCAACCTCCATCGGCAACATGTCGGGAGGACAGTTCCAACGCCTCCTCATGGCCTTCGCGCTCCTCGGCCGTCCCAACGTGCTGCTGCTCGATGAGCCGGCCGCGGGCATTGACGCCCCGGGGCAGGCGCAGCTCAACGAGGTGATTCACGGCTTGCAGGCTACTCAGGCCATGACGGTGCTCCTCGTGTCACACGACCTGAGTGTCGTCTATCAGTACGCCGATTACGTCCTCTGCCTCGGACGCCATGGAGCATGCTTTGGACCGCCGCGCTCGGCGCTGACGCCCGAGGCGCTCTACGAGGTCTACGGTCAACCACTGGGATTTCATGTCCACGATCACTCATGAGTTGGCCCCGGAGCTCGGCTCGCTCGCACTCTCCGCCCTCATGGCGGTGGCCGCCGGCCTCATCGGCAGCTTCGCCGTCATGCGACGGATGGTGCTCGCCGCGGATCCCATGTCGCACATCGCGCTCCCCGGGATCGGCATCGCGCTCATCCTCCATGTAAACCCCGTGTGGGGCGCGCTCGCGCTGCTGTTGCTCGGCGCCGTGCTCATATGGGCGGTCGAGCGGCGCATCCGCATCGCCACCGAGGCGGTGATCGGGGTGACCTTCGCGGTGGCGCTGGCGGTGGGCAGCATCATCACCTCCGGTGAGGAGCTGATCGACGCGCTGCTCGGCGCGCCCGGCACACTGACCCCGCACGAAGTTGCTTTCGGCATCGCCGGCGCGCTGATCGTCATCGCGTTCGTGCTGCGCGAGCGCAATGCGCTCGTGGTGCGGCTGGTCTCGCCGGAGATCGCGCTGACCTCGGCAATCGACGTTGCGCGGCTCGATCTTTATTTCCTCCTCGCCTTCGCGCTCACCATCGGGCTGGGGTTGCGATTCCTCGGGGTGCTGCTGATGGGCTCGCTCATCATCATTCCCGCCGCGATCGCCCGCCGCTTCGCGCGTGGCCTCGGGAGCATGCTGACGATTGCCGTCGCGGTCGCCGTGGCGTGCACAGTGGTGGGGACTTATGTCGCATCGCTCGCCGGCCGGCCGAGCGGCCCGTTCATCGTCATGGTCGCCGGCGGGCTCTTCTTTCTTTCACTCCTGCGGCGCCGGGAGGCCTGAAAGCCGGCCTGGCACAGGGCGTGCATGTTGGACCGTCACGTCCCAGCTACAACAGGGGATCGGTATGACATGGTTGGACTCGGGGATTCGTGTTCTCCTCCTGGCGCAGGGCACCGCGGCACGCTGGCTGCGGGAGGAGCTCGGCTTACTGAAGATCCGCATCCCGCTCACCGATGGCTGCATCGAAGAGCTGGCGCGGGAGGCCGATCGCGCCGCGCGCCGCAGTCTCACCGCCGCAGCGCACGGCACTTACGCCGAGCAGCTGCGCGAGCAGCTCGCCGTGCAGGCGAGGTGGGTCTGTCGCTGGACCGACACCGACGAGAAAGTGCCCGTCGACGATCCCGTTGCGCAGAGCTTTGTAAGAATTGCGCGCAAATATGCGCTGCCCCGCCCGTGGAAGCTGTCGCAGCCGGTGGCGGTCGAAGTCGTCCGGCTGCGGCCGTCGTGGTCCTGGGCCGCCGACTTCAGTCCCCAGGCATTCGGCAACTGAGGGTCACTGCGCGGCGCGCCATGCGGCGACCAGGGCCAGCGCGCGCCGGTGTACCTCGCCGGCGGGGTGGCCGGGGCGATAGAGATCGCCGCCGACGCCGAGGCCCGCGCAGCCGGCCAGACGCCAGGGCGCGAGGTTCGCGGTGCCCACGCCGCCGACGGCAAACACCGGGACGGCGGCGGGTAACACGGCACGCAACGCCTGCAAGTGTGCCGGCCCGTGGGTCAGTGCCGGAAACAGCTTGAGCATGCCGGCGCCGGCGCCGAGCGCCGCGAACGCCTCGGTCGCGGTCGCAAAGCCGGGCATCACCGGCAACCCGAGGGCCACGGCCCGCGCGATGACGGCGGGCGCCGTGTTGGGTGTTACGATCAGCCGGCCGCCCGCGGCGTGTACCGCGTCGACTTCGGCCGGGCGCAGCACGGTTCCGGCGCCGCAGAGGCAGCGGTCGCCGAATCTGCCGGCGAGCCGCGCGATGCTGTCGAGGGGCGAGGGCGAGTTGAGCGGCACCTCGATGGCGCCGATGCCGGCCTCGTGCAGCGCGGCAGCCACTTCGAGCACTTCCGCCGGCTGGATGCCCCGCAGGATGGCGATCAGCGGCAGGATGCCCTCGGGCCAGGTCTGCGGCGGGCCGCGGTCTGCGGCGATATGGGGTTCGCGGTCCATTGAGGGTCGATATGGTACCGTGGCGCCCCCATGCCACAATCGGAAATTCCCGCCGCGGCCCCGAGCAATGCCGCGGGGCCCCCACGCCATGAGAAGCTGAACACCCGGGCCGCAGGCGTGGTCGCCCTGGCGGTGCTCGGCAGCCGCATACTGGGTCTGGTGCGCGATCAGGTGTTCGGCACGCTGTTCGGCGGCGGCGAGGTCATGGATGCCTTCATCATGGCCTTCCGCATCCCGAACCTGATGCGGGACCTGTTCGCCGAAGGTGCCCTGTCGACGGCCTTCATCACGGTCTTCACCAAGACCACCGCCGTCGAGGGGGAGCGCGCCGCCTGGGAGCTCGCCAACAAAGTGGCCACCGCGGCCGCGGTGCTGGTCAGCTTGCTGACCCTGATCGGCATCCTGTGCGCACCCTGGATCGTCGCGGTGCTGGCGCACGGCTTCGCGCCGGCCAAGGCGGCCCTCACGGTGAGCCTGACGCGGATCATGTTCCCGTTCATCCTGCTCGTCTCGCTCGCGGCGCTGGTGATGGGGATGTTGAATGCGCGCAACGTCTTCGGTATTCCGGCGACCGCTTCGAGCTTCTTCAACCTCGGCTCCATCATTGCCGGGGCAGGGATCGGTTGGGCCATCGATCCGCATTTCGGTCAGCGTGCGACCGTCGGGCTCGCGATCGGTACCCTGATCGGCGGGGCGATGCAGCTCGCGGTGCAGCTGCCGTCGCTCAAGCGCCTGGGCTATCGCTTCCGGCCTGATTTCCGCTGGCGCGACAAGGGAGTGCGGGCCGTCCTGCAGCTCATGGGCCCGTCGGTGATCGCGGCGAGCTCCACGCAGGTGAACGTGCTCGTCAACTCGGTGTTCGCCTCCAATCTCGGCAATGGGCCGGTCACCTGGCTGCAGTACTCCTTTCGGCTGATGCAGCTGCCGCTGGGGATCTTCGGCGTCGCGCTCGGCACGGTATCGCTGCCGTTGCTCGCGCGCATGGCGGCCGGCGGCAACATCGTGGGATTTCGCACCGAGCTCGCGCGCGGCATGCGGCTCGCGTTCCTCCTGACCATTCCCGCCAGCATCGGCCTGATCCTGCTCGCCGGTCCCATCATGTCGGTGCTGTTCCAACATGGCCGCTTCACCGCGTACGATGCCCTCGAGGCGGCGGACGCGCTGCGCTTCTACGCCATCGGCCTGTGCGGATATGCCGCACTCAAGGTCCTGGTCAACGCCTTTTACGCCATCGACCAGCGCAAGACGCCGATGTTCGTGAGCTTCGGGGCGGTCGGGCTCAATCTGCTGCTCAACTGGGTGTTCACCATGCGGCTCGGCTGGGGCCACCAGGGCCTCGCCTTCTCGACCGCCTGCATCGCGACGACCAACTTCATCGTCTTGTACCTGCTGATGCACCGGCACCTGGGCAGGCTCGAGTCGCGCGCAATGGTCTCGCTCCTCCTGCGGCTGTCCGTCGCCTCGGCGGTGCTCGCCGCAATCTGCTGGGCGGGCGACCATTATCTGCTCGCCGGCTGGGCGAGCGAGCGGTTCCTGCCGAAGGCGGGGGCGCTCGCGGCTGTCATCGTCGCCGGGGCTGGCGCGTTCCTGCTCTGCGCCACGGCGCTGCGCATCCGCGAGATGCAGGATATCGTGCTCGCCGTGCAGCGCAGGCTGCGCCGGGCGGCCTGAGGGCCGCTCGCGGAACGGATCGTGCAGGGTTGTAGACTGACGGAACCGGAGGAGTAGACATGAAAAAATTGTCCGGAGCAGTTTTTGACGGCGCAGGCCGGCCGCCTGGGTGGGGCGCAGGGACGGGGCCTCGCACCCGATTTTCCTATGCGCTCGCGGCGCTGCTTTTGCTTGCGGGCGCGGCGCGGGCGCAGGCGCAGAATTACGTGGAGCGCTATTACGGACCCCAGGAGCACGTGCACTGGCACATCGATGCCGGCTACGCCGCGACCACGGGCCAGATCTCCAGCGCCCTCCAGGGCGGCTGGACCTTCGGCGGCGGGCTTTCCTGGCAACCGGATTTCAGCTCGCCGCTCGCCCTGCGCGCCGACCTCAACTACAGCCGCTTCCAGGCCACCCGCCAGCTGATCGGCGTGAACCAGGCGGCGGATCAGACGGAGATCGACGACGGGTACGGGGAGATCGTCGACCTGGCGCTCGATGGCGAGTACCGGGTGCCGCTCAGTCCGTACCTGACCGGCTTTGCCGTGGCCGGCCTCGGAGTTGCGCATCGCCGTATTGCGCTCACGCAGACGGTTCCGGTCGGGGGCTACTTCTGCGACGATTGGTTCGGATATTGTGAGTTCGGCCTGGTGCCGGGCGATGAGGTGGTGGCGAGCGACAACACCACGCGCTTCGAGTGGAACGCCGGGCTCGGGCTCGAGTTCGCGCTGCGCAGCGGACAGACCTTCTTCGTCGAGGCGCGGTTCACCCGCATGCAGACCGCCCAGCCGACCGACTTCGTGCCCATCCGGGTGGGGCTGCAGTTTTGACCCGGCCCGGCGTTCACAAGGGCGAGAGCCCCGGGGAAACTGCATTACAATGCGGGCCGGTGCGCAGCTGGGAGATTTTCCCATGAATGCCGGCAGCGTCTGCAAGCGCGGGGTGGTGACAGTGGCGCCGACCGATGATCTCATCGCGGCGGCGCACGTCATGCGTGAGAAACACGTCGGGTATCTGATAGTGTCGGATGTGTCGGGCACCGCGCACGCGCAAAAGAAGGTCCTCGGTGTCCTCACGGATCGCGACATCGTGGTCGCCGTGCTGGCGCAGGAGGTGGACGCTCACGCCGTCAAAGTGGGAGACGTGATGACCCGCGATCCGCTCCTGATCGAGGAAGGGCAGTCGATCGAGGCGGTGTTGCGGCACATGCGCGAGGCGGGCGTGCGGCGCGTTCCGGTGGTGGACCGCGCCGGCGGGCTCACGGGAGTCCTCTCCATCGATGATGTGTTGGAGCAGATCGCCGAGCAGCTCATCAACATCGCCGGCTCCATCCGCAACGAGCAGCGCATGGAGCGCGCGGTGCGGCAGTAGGCGCAGATCACAAATATGACCGCGGGGGTCGCGAAGGTCTGGTTACGGGCGGCGCTGTTGCCCGGCGGTTGGGCGCATGGGGTGCGCCTGACGTGCCGCGACGGCCTCATCCGCTCGGTGGAGCCGGGTGTCGATCCCGGCGAAGATGACGAGCGCCATGCGATCGGCATTCCCGGGCTGCCGAATCTGCACAGCCATGCTTTCCAGCGCGCCATCGCCGGACTTACCGAACGGCGCGGGCCTGCCGAGGACAGCTTCTGGACCTGGCGTGAGCTCATGTATCACTTCGTGGAGCGGATCGACCCGGATCAGCTCGAGGCGATCACGGCGCTCGCCTTCGCCGAGATGCTCGAGGCCGGTTTCACGCGTGTGGGCGAGTTCCATTACCTGCACCAGGACAAGTCCGGGGTGCCGTTCGCGGATCCTGGCGAGCTCGCCGGGCGCGTCGCGGCCGCCGCCGCCCAGACCGGCATTGCGCTCACTCTGCTGCCGGCCTTTTACGCACATGGGGGATTTGGTGCGGCCGAGCCTGGCGCGCGCCAGCGCCGCTTCGTGACGGATCTGGAGCGCTTTGCGCGAATAGTGGAATCGAGCCGCAAGTCGGCTGCGAGCCTGATGGGCGGCACGGTGGGGGTGGCGCCGCACAGTCTGCGGGCCGTGACCCCGGAGGAGCTGCCGCAAGTCGTGGCGCTCGCGGCCGGAGGTCCCATCCACATCCATGTTGCCGAGCAAGTGCGCGAGGTTGAGGAATGCGTCGCATGGTGTGGACAGCGACCAATCGAGCGCCTCTTCGAGGCGACCCAGGTCGATGCCAGATGGTGCCTGGTGCATGCGACCCACGCGACGACGCAAGAGCTCGAGCGTATTGCGGCGACCGGCGCGGTGGTCGGGCTGTGTCCCATGACCGAGGCCAGTCTGGGCGATGGGGTTTTCCCGGCAGTGGAATATCGGGCGCGCAGCGGCCGCTTCGGGATCGGGACCGACTCCAATGTGTTGCTCGATGCCGGCGCGGAGTTGCGCGTTCTGGAGTACTCGCAGCGCCTCACGCGCAGAGCGCGCAACGTGCTCGCGGGTGACTCGGGTCGCTCGACCGGCCGCAGCCTCTTCGATGCAGCCCTCGAGGGCGGGGCACGGGCGGTGGGCGGCTCCGGGGCCGGGGCAGGTATCGGGCTGGTACCGGAGGCGCCGCTCGACCTGGTCAGCCTGAACGCCGACCATCCGGCGCTCATCGAGAGGCGCGAGGACGAGATTCTCGACAGCTGGATTTTTGCCGCCGGGCGCGGAGTCATCGACTGCGTATGGCGCGCGGGCGAGAAGGTGGTGTCCGCAGGGCGCCACCGCGAGCGCGAAACCCTGGTGGCCCGCTATCGCCGGGCGGTGAAGGCACTGCTCGCCTGACCATCCCGCTTGCAGCCCGCCCGTCCAGGGTCTATAGCTGCGCCCCGGCGGGGCACCTTGCGGCGGGCATCCCTGCCTGCGCAGGGACGCTGCCGGGCGATCCTGCTAAAATTCCCCGTTTTTAGTCCCCGCGGGCCCGCAGCCCGCGCAAGGTACGGAACTCCATGCCACTCAAAATCATGATCCTGGGCGCGAACGGCTTCATCGGCAGCGCGCTCACCAGCGCCATCCTCCGCGAGCGCGACTGGGAGGTCTATGGGATCGACCTCTCCGACAACAAGCTCGGCTCGCTGCCGAAAAACGACCGCTTCCATTTCGTGGAGGGCGACATCACCATCAACAAGGAGTGGGTGGAGTATCACGTCAAGAAGTGCGACGTCGTCGTGCCGCTCGTTGCCATCGCGAACCCGGCGCAATACGTCACCCATCCCATCAGGGTGTTCGAGCTCGACTTCGAAGCCAACCTCACCGTCGTGCGCCACTGCGTCAAGTACGGCAAGCGCCTCATCTTTCCGTCGACCTCCGAGATCTACGGCATGTCGCCCGATGCCGTGCTCGATGAGGAGACGAGCCCGCTCGTCTACGGCCCGATCGAGAAGCAGCGCTGGATCTACGCGGCTTCCAAGCAGCTCCTCGACCGCGTCATCTACGCCTATGGCGTGCGCGACAACCTCGACTACACGCTGTTCCGCCCCTTCAACTTCATCGGGCCGAACCTCGATAACGTCGAGGAGCCCAAGGAGGGCAGCTCGCGCGTCTTCACCCAGTTTCTCTCGAACGTGCTCTATCGCCGTCCGATAAAGCTGGTCGACGGCGGGCGCCAGAAGCGCTCCTTCACCTTTATCGACGATGCGATCGAGTGCCTGCTCACCATCCTGGAGAACTCGAACAACCGCGCCACGCGGCGCATCTTCAATATCGGCAATCCCGATAACTGCGTCTCCATCCGCGAACTGGCCGAGCACACCATCCGCATCGCGCAGGAGTTTCCGGTGCTGCGCGAGAGCGCGCGCGCCACGCAGATCGTGGAGGTATCCGCCGGCGAGTACTACGGCAAGTACTACCAGGACATCCAGGTGAGGGTGCCCGCCATCCATGCGGCGGAGCGCGATCTCGGCTGGCGTCCCAGCACGGATCTCGAGACTGCCATCCGCCGAACCATCGAGTTCTACGTCAAGCAGGAGAACTTCAGCGCCCGCGCCGCCGCCCTGGCGGGCGGCTGAGCGCCGCGGCCGAGGGACAGCACGCCGAATGAGCAATCAGACGGGGGCGGCAGCACGCGGGCTC
>DASYGA010000468.1:0-2528 GCA_036000265.1 Steroidobacteraceae bacterium
GTTCGTGCCAGCGGCTCACTGGGATCTGGCTGGTCACCAGTAGCGATCCCTTCTCGTAGCGGTCCTCGACGATCTCCAGCAGGTCGCGCCGCTGCTCAGCGTTGAGCGGCTCTGGTCCCCAGTCGTCGATGATCAGCAGCCGGGTGCGCTCCAGCATCGCGAGCATCCGAGGCAGCCTGCCTTCGCCGCGAGCGGTGGCAAGCTCGGCGAATAGCCGAGGTGCGCGCCGATACAGCACCGAGAAGCCTTCGCGGCAGGCCTTGTGCCCCAGCGCGCAGGCCAGCCATGACTTGCCGGTCCCCGTCGGGCCGCCGATCACCAAGTGCTGGCTATGACGGATCCAGTCACAGCCAGCGAGTTTGTGAAACAGGGCGCGGTCCAGACCGCGCGGTGTGCGGAAGTCGGTGTCCTCGACCACCGCGGCCTGACGCAATCGGGCCTGGCTGAGTCGTCGCGCAAGGCGCTTGTTGTCGCGCGCGGTCACTTCGCGGTCGAGCAGCAGGCCGAGCCAGTCTTCGCGCGAGAGCTCGGCGGCGGCCGACGTGGTCTGCATCTCAAGGAACGCATCGGCCATGGCGGCCATGCCGAGGCCGCGCAGGCGCTCGGCCAGAGGGTGGATCAGCATCGTCTTTCCTTTCAGTGGTAGTAGCCAGAACCGCGGATGTTCTCGTGGAACAGGCTTTGCTGTTCCGGATCGGCCGCCTTCCTGTCCTGAGCATTCTTCAGGATCGTCGCGACCGAACTGTAGGAGCGCGTCCCCAGGGCCAACGCTCGGGCGCAGGCGGCGTCCAACCGCTCCGCGTCGTAGCGCTTCGCCAGGCCGAGGATGCCGATGCAGGAGCGGAACCCCTGCTCAGGGTGCGGGCGTGAGCGCAGGATGATCTCGGCCAGTGCCGCAGTGTCGTCGCCGATTGCCGCGGCTTCGCGCAGGATCCGTTCATGCGTCCAGTCGCGGTAGCGCCGGTGCGAACTCGGCATGTGCTCAGTGAGCGTGGTCGGATGATGCGGGCGCAAGCTGCGCAGATGCGTCGCCACCAGCTTGCCGCGATGGAAGATCTCAACCGTCTTGACTGTGACGCGTGCCTCGACCTCTTCGCGCAGCAACCGAAACGGCACAGAATAGAAGTGCTTGTCGATCTCGACGTGGTAGTCGAGGTTCACCCGACAGCGCTTCCACGTGGCATATTCATAAGGTGTCGGCGGCAGCTCTCGCAGTGCGGGCCGATCGAGTTGCTCGTAAAGGGCACGTCGGGTGGTACCCCAGCCGCGCATCGGACGAACGTTGAGATCATCAACCAGCTCGCGGATCGCCTGGTTCAGCTCGGCCAGTGAGAAGAACCGCCGGTTGCGCAGCCGTGCCAGAATCCAGCGCTGCACGACCTGGACCCCGACTTCAACTTTCGCCTTGTCGCGTGGCTTGTACGGACGCGCCGGAATCACCGCGGTGCCGTAGTGCGACGCCATGTCGGCGTAGGTTCGGTTGACCAGCGGCTCGTAGAAGCAGGCCCGGGTGATCCCGGCGCGCAGGTTGTCGCTGACGATCTGCCGTGGGACACCATCGATGGCCGCCAGCATGTTGACGTGTGCGCCGATCCAGTCCGGCAGCGACTGTGTCCAGGTCGCTTGCGCAAAGACGTAGCTGGAGGCACCGAGCACGCCGACGAAGACCTCGGCGCGGTGTATTTCCCCCGTCGTCCCGTCGATCACCTCCATGGTGTGACCGGCGAAGTCGACGAAAACCCGCTCACCCGCCGTGTGCATCTGGCGCAGCGTCGGCTTCAGGCGGCCGATCCATTCGCGGTACAAGTCACAGAACCACGAATACCCGAATCCGTCCCGGGCACCGGTCCCGCCCCGGTACTCTTCCCAGAGCAGCGCCAGGGTCATATTTGGCCGCCGCAACTCGCGGTGCACCTCTGCCCAGTCCGGAACCGGTCGCTGGTCTGTCGCCACCGCAGGCGGCGGCGGATACAGCAGCGCCTCGAGCTGGCTGTCATCGAGACCTTCGGGCAGCGGCCAACTCACTCCTGCACGGCGAGCCCGCGCCACGTAGCCATGGACCGCTCCCTGGCTCAGCCCCAAGCTTTGCGCCACCGCCCGCTGCGGAAGCCCCTGATCCAGCCGCAGCCGCAGCACCTCACGGATTTTACGCATCGACAATCTCTCGCCTGGCATCTCGGTCCCTTGCTCCTCGACAAAGAACCGACACTGCCTATGGTTGAAAGACTGTCAGCGGTTGGTCAGCACACCGCTCTTCCCGACGCGATCATGATCACCGGAACCGATGATCACGATCCGCCGGAAACCATGATCACGATCAACTGGATTGAGCGATCACGATGGAGCGGAATCGGTGATCACGATCGACCGGAATGCGCAATTCCGAGACGCCCGTTTATCAGAGACACGAAATTGGATGACCATGCTGACCACCCTGACCGATGATCTGGTCAGGGTGGTCAGCCTGGGGGCTGGGACGTGAGCGGGTTTAGGTGGCGTGGACATACATGTAATTACTGCCTGCCACG
>DASYGA010000472.1:0-1606 GCA_036000265.1 Steroidobacteraceae bacterium
CGAGCGAGCTGCCGCGGCATGCGCTCTGGGGGGCCGTGTGGGAGAACTTCGTCGTCTCCGAGATACGCAAGAGCTTCCTCGACCGAGGTCTCCGGCCGCCCTTGTGGTATTGGCGAACATCGAGCGGAGAAGAGCTCGATGTGCTGATCGAGCTCGCTCCAGAGCGGTTCGTTGTCATCGAGTGCAAGACGGCTGCTCAGGTGGACATCACTGATATCAAGGCGCTGCGTCCGCTGCACGCGGAATATGGCGCGGACTCCGTCAGCCACGCGTCCGTCGCGTGCCGTACCGAGCGGCCCTATCCGCTCGTCGAGGGCGGTGCGATTGAGGCGGTCCCGCTGACCGGGCGCGGCGGCTTGCTGACGCGGCGGGAGTTGACTGCGCTTTGACGTGTGAATCTGTACCTGAACGCCGGTGCGACCTACGGCGTCTCGAGCGCATCGGCCAGCGTAGCCGCGGTCAGTAATCGCTCGCCGATGCGGTCCAGCTCCTCGATGCTGGCGTCGTGAATGCAGGTTTGCGCGCTCACCGGCAGCGCTCCGACCGGATGCGGTTGCGGAGGTTTCGCGCCGTGCGAGTGAGCCCGCGGCTGATGGTGCTCAGGTGAGGCGCAGACCATCCAGAACGCGGACGCGCAGCTGTCGCCGGAAGCCAAGGAGGAGCTGCTCGGCATCGTGGCGCTCGACATCCACAAAGCGTGCGATGCATGATCGATGCATCGAGTCCCGATGACCGGTGAGCCGATGCCCTGGTGGAATTATGAGCGCAAGCCCAGCGTGCTGGAGCGGCGCCGGCGCGCAGCGCGTGACGGCAATCGGTTGGCCAAAAGCGCCGGCAAGCGCGGTCGCGCGCTGTCGCCCGCTGCCGTCAACGGCCGCAAAATCGCCAGCAGCTTCTGGGGCAAGGCCTGGTGCGACAACCTCGAATCCTATCGCGACTACGAGCATCGGCTGCCCCGCGGCCGCAGCTACCTGCGGAACGGGGCGGTGCTCGACCTCAATGTCGAGGCGGGGAAGATTACCGCGACCGTGTCCGGCACCAGCCTCTATGAGGTCGTGGTGGCCATCAAGCCCGTGGCCTCGGCTCACTGGAGCGGCCTGAAGGCGCAATGCGCCGGCCAGGTCGGCTCGGTGATCGAGCTGCTCGAAGGACGGCTGTCGGACCGGGTGATGCAGATCATCACCCATCGCGAGCAGGGCCTCTTCCCGAAGCCTGCGGAAATCGAGATGAGCTGCTCCTGCCCGGATTGGGCCGCCATGTGCAAGCACGTCGCGGCGGTGATGTACGGCATCGGCGCCCGGCTCGATTCACAGCCGGAGCTGCTCTTCACTCTGCGCAAGGTCGATCACGGCGAGCTCATCGCTGCGGCGACCGACCTCGATGTGACCGGCCGGGGAGCCGGCCGCAAGACCCTGGCGGATGAGGATCTCGGCAGCGTGTTCGGCATCGATCTGGCCGAGGCGCCACCGCGTAAGGCGGCGGCCGAGAAGCGACCGCGGAAACGCGCCAGCAAGTCAGGGAAGAGCAAGGTCCGCAAGGCGAATAAGACGTGATCGCGACTGCGCAGACAGAGCCGCCCCCATGTCCGGATTCGAGCCGATCGATT
>DASYGA010000001.1:0-1538 GCA_036000265.1 Steroidobacteraceae bacterium
AAGCCCGCGAACCCCGTTGTCCAGCTCGGGTTGCACGACAACGAGGGAGGTGCGATCCCACTCCAGGGTGCCGTCCGCTTCAGGGGACTCGGTGGGCACCGTGTAGACACGGACATCGATGGATGCGACGTTGAAGCCATCGCTCATCGTTGTGCCAATGGAGCAATGCCCCAGCTGCTGGTGATCGCCTCGCCCGGTGCCAGGACGATCAGGCCGTCCCCGGAGGCAAAGGCGTTCGGTGCGCACGTCATTGGCTCGACGCCGACGGCCCGGCGGCGCTGGCTCGCGTCCGGGAGCGAATCCCCGGTGAAGAGCATGTAGTACGGGTACGCCTGATCCATCCACAGTCCAACACCAGGCCCTTCACCGTCGGGCCACAGCCGAACCCAGGCACGGCCATCCGCCCCGCGCATGCTGACCACAAATGTCGTGTCCAACTCCGTCTGCCGGATCTGGCGAGGGGCGCGGAAATCGTATTCGCTCCCATCAACGTCGGCCACGCCCACAGGGATGGCCTGATCATCCTCGAGCAGATGCCGGCCGCCCGGCGCCTCAAGCCAGCAATCGTTGATCGTCTCGGCATCGACGCGCAGGTACGGATGCGCGCCGATGCCATAGGGACACGGCCGATCGCCGCAATTCGTGGCGGTGAACGTCGCGGTCAATCCGGTCTCGCTCAGGCGGTATTCCGCGCCGAGTCGCAGAAAGAACGGATAGCCCTCGCGGGGGCGCAGCGCGTGCTCCAGCACGACCCAGTCATCACCACGATCGGCGAGGGTCCAGCTCTCCCAACGCAGGAATCCGTGGATGGCGTTCCGCTTCGCGGGTTCCGTCAGCGGCACCTGATACGTCGTGCCCTTGAAATCGTAGCGCCCGTCGCGGAGCCGGTTCGGCCAGGGAACAAGGATCTGTCCCCGCGCTCCCGTGCACATTTCATCGGCGCCATAGCCATCGAGCAGCGCATGACCATTCACCTCGTAGGTCCGAAGCCCTCCCGAGATCTCGACGACAATCGCACGCTGTCCGGAGTGACGCAGTTCGATCTGCTCACCTGAAGGATTGCCCACGGCAACGGCCGCCGTCGCCTGCAACGTCATGGGCGCATGGCCTTCCACGCTCCGGCGGCGACCGCGGCGCTGCCCACCATCGCGCCCACCGCGATGCTGCGGTGCGTGCTCAGCCACAGCTGCAGACTGCGATCTTTGGCTTGCTGATCAAAGATTCCGTGGGTGTCCGCGAGCTGTGGCTGGGGTGCAAACAGGTTGTCGGGTCTGTCCTTCGCCACCGGTCTGTCCGCCATCTGCTGCGACTTGAAGCCCGTTCTCGCGAGGTAGCGATCAGCGATCGCGGGCGCGATCTTGTTGGCGAAGATGACCGCGGCCGCGCTGCCGCCGCAGAAAACCTCACGCCGGCGATGATGCGCCGCCCAGTAGATCGCCTCGGCCGGCACCTCGGGCTGATAGATCGGCGGCACCGGCATTGGATGATCCGGCAGCTTGGATCGGCACCAGCTGAACTGCGGTGTATTGACCGCCGGC
>DASYGA010000036.1:0-19212 GCA_036000265.1 Steroidobacteraceae bacterium
CCGCGACGTCGCCGCGCGCCGTACTGTCATTCACTTCCGTAGGGAAGGGATTGATCACGACCCGGTCGATCCACCCTTCCGTCCGCTGATCCGTGCCGACCAATCGTAAAGCCGCCACGTCCTGCACCAGCGGCAGGTTCAGCATCGCATTCTCTGTATGATTGAAGCCGCCACCGCTCGCCGTATCGGAGAGAATCGCCGCGGCGTCCGCCGAGAGCTTGTGCGGGTCCGGACTGTTGGTCACGAACTTGATCGTGCCGCCCATGGAGCCGGCGCCGTACAGCGTGCCTTGGGGCCCGCGCAGCACTTCCACCCGGTTGAGATCGAAGAGGCTCGGGTCGATGACCGTCTTGCCGTTCTGCGCCATGCCGGCCGGCGTCAGCATGACGTCATCCAGGTAGACGCCGACGGTCGGCGACTCGCCACCCGTCGAGGTGAGGCCGCGCATTTCGAACTCGGTTTGCCCCGGGCCGGCGGTCTTGAACGAGACGCCGGGGACCTGCTGTGCGAGGGCGGTCATGTCGGAAATGCCGTTGGCCTGCAACGTGGTACCCTGCACGGCGGTGATGCTCATCGGCGTCCGCTGAGCGGTGGACTCGCGCTTCTCCGCCGTCACCACCACTTCCTGCAGCTGCCCCGTCGTGAGTTGTGGAGCGCTGCCGGGAGCCGTACCGGCATTCTGCGCAAAGGCCGCGCCCAGAGCCGCTGCGCCGCAGAGCCCGAGCGCCGCGGCCTGTATCGACGCATGCCGCCCGCTGCGATGTTTGTAGCTCGTCATCATGTCCCCCGGATGGGCGCCCCACGCAGGCGCCGCTGGTTGCTGTGTCTCTGGAAAAGGCGAAGCGGCCGCGGCGCTAGGCGGAGCCCTCGCTCATGAAGGCCATGCGCTCGTATTCCATGATCTCGAAGTAATTGCCCCACGGATCGGCGAAATACCAGGAGCGGGAGCCGAGAAGCGGGCCGCCGGGCACCACGATCGGGCCCTTCATCATCCGGCAGCCTTTGGAGCGGAGGTGATCGGCAGCGGAATCGACATCATCGACCCGCAACGCGATGTGATGGCCGCCGAGATCGGAGTTCCTCGGCGGCGGCCGGTCCGCACCGGCCGGACGCTCGTATTGGTAGATCTCGAGGAGGAGCGAGCCCGCGAGCTGCACGCCGGCGAACCTCACACGGGCATCCGGCACGTCGATGAAGCTCTCGGTCCAATCACGCCCCCCCTCGCGTGGCATGTCGCGCGAGTCGAGCGGACCCATGCGGTAGAGTACACGGCCGCCGAATGCCCCGATGTAGAAGGCGATCGCCTCTTCCAGGTTCGGGACGGTGACGCCGATGTGGTCCAGTCCGCGAAAGCGGACGGCGGATCGAGTCGTTTCCACGGTGTTGTGCCCCTGACGGTGGTTCTGACAACCACCTCGCTTATCTTGCACGGCCGACGGATCAGCTCAATAACCCGGTGTGACGGGATCGTTGCGTTTCACGCAACGTGCCCGTCGGGGTCGCCCGGCATGGAGTCCGCCTCGCGGGCCAGAGCCGCTATGGCCTCGAGACGCACGGGTTTCACCGGCACCCTGGGAACGTATCCCGCTATGGCGTTGAGAGCGCTATCACGGCGATCTGCGATCAGCCACCGCACCGCGGTCTCGCACATGCGCCCCTGACAGGTTCCCATTCCAACGCGTGTCAAAAGCTTCGCAGCGCTCGCGCTCGCGATGGTGGGCTCGCGCTGCAGGGCGGCGGCAAGCTCTCCGACGGTGATGTCCTCGCAGCGGCAGAGCAGAGTCGCCGGCGTCGCGATGCTCTGCAACAGCTGCGGCGTCGGGCTGGATAGCTGCGCGAGGAGCCTCGCGAAGCGCCTGGCCCTCTCCAGTCGGCGGCGCAATGCGCGCACCCGCCGCAGGGCCGTAGCGGACTCGAGGCGACGGCAGTCGACGGCAACCCCCAGGCCCGCAATCTCCCCCGACAGCGCGGCAGCTTCTGCCCCGGCTACCCCGATGAGCTCGCCGGCGACGCTTACACCCGGCACGCTCGAGCGCATGAAGGCATCGGCTTCCACCACCCAGCCGCTGCCCGACTCCCATACGGACCGCGCTCCTGCCTGCCGCGCCAGCTCCGATGATGCGAGAAATCCGTAACAAATGCCCACGGCATCGCAAGTCAATTCCCGCGACTCGCCCCGCCGGTCGCTGCGGCGGATACGTACAGCCTCCACCGCATCCGAGCCAAGCGCCTCCGCCACGACGTGGCCCAGCAAGAGCGGCACGCGTGCGCGGCGAAGTCGGCTCAAACAGGCCGCGGCATGGCGCAGCTGCCCGAAGGCACCGAGGAGCGATGCCGGCGAGCGAAGTGCTCGCGCCACTGTCATGGGCGATTGGCTGAGCACCACTGCTGCAACGTGTATGCCGGCCCCGAGCAACTGATCCGCCGCCACGAGAAGCAGCGGGTGGCTGCCCGCGAGCACCACTTTGCCCCCCGCCGCCACGCGCTGACTCTTGAGGAGTGTCTGAATACCGCCCGCGCTCATCACTCCCGGCAGATGCCAGCCGGGAAAGGGAACCGGCAGCTCGTAGCAACCGGTCGCGAGGAGCACATGAGGCGCTTCGAGACGGCCCAGCTTGCCGTCGCGCTCATACAGAATGCGATGGCCCCCCTCGGGCATGGATTCCGCCGGGAAGAGGCCGCACACCGTCGCCGCAGTCAAGCGGCGCAGATCCGCCAGGCGCTCCACGCGCTCTAGCAGCGCCTTGCCGCGCCGATAAGTTCGGCCGGTCAGCCACGAGTCCACCCGGAAGCCCGCCGGCGGCTGACGATAGATCTGGCCGCCGAGGCGCGGCTGCTCGTCTATGAGCCACACGTCCAGCCCGCACGCCTTCATCGCAGCCGCCCCGGCGAGCCCTGCCGGCCCGCCCCCGATGATCGCCACCTCGCAGCTGTCGCTCGTCATCTGCGGCTCCGGCCCGCCGCATCGATGGATGAGCGCGAGCGAGCCGTCATGCCCGCGGCAACCGGCGTGAGGCACGCCCGCACCGCGCGCCAGGAGTCGCCGGTCCGCACCTCGAGCATGCACTCGAAGCAGGTACCCATGTTGCAATAGGGACCGCGCAATCGGCCGTGCAGGTCGCGCCTGAAGCCGCTGATGTTGTTCGCGATCAGGGCTGCGGCGAGGGTCTCTCCGGGATAGGCGGGAAGGGTCGCGCCATCGAAGGTGAAGTCGATCGGCTCCGGCCGGCGGGTGTGCAGGGTGACACGAGAGCCCATGGGATGCTCCTGGCGATCAGCGTGTTTGAAACCGGTCGGGACGGTAGAGCTGCAGGGGCATGGAAGTCTGCCCCGTGGCCATCAGCTCACTCACCAGGCGGGCATAAGTCGGACCCAGCGTGAACGATGACCCTCCGGCGGCGATGAAGACGCCCGGCAGGCCCGAAACCGGCCCGAGCACCGGCAGATGGTCCGGCGAGACACAGGCGATCCCCGTCCAGCTGCGAATCAGGCTGAGCGCGGCAAGCTCCGGCACCACCTCCAGAGCGACAGCGACGTTGCCGATGATCGAGGACTCCCGCAGGCGCACCCGCGGATCGGGGCCCAGCGGGGACAGCGAGGCCATATCGGCAGGCCAACCGCCGCCGATCAGCACGTTGCCCGCGGCGACCTGTTTGAGCGAGAGGCGGCGGCCGACATGCTGCACGAGGTGGTGCACCACCGGTGCACACCGCTCCGTCACGTTCATGCCGAGCGCCACGGGCTCGAGCGGCAGCTCGATGCCATGCGCAGCCACGAGCTCGCGCGACCACGCTCCCGCGGCGATCAGCACCAGCTCCGCATCGACCGTCAGGGTGTTGGCATCCGAGCCCTGCGCTGCGCCCGGTCGCCCGATGCGTAGTCGCCAGCCGCCGGATCGGGGCTCCAGCGCGCGCAGACGGCTGCCCGCGGTGATTTCAGCTCCATGCGCTCGGGCAGCGGCGGCGTAAGCCGGGGTCACCAAGCGCGGATTGGCATGCCCCTCGCTCTCGCAATAACTCGCGCAGCGCACACAGTCTGCCAGATAAGGCGCCATGCGCCGCAACTCCGGCCCCTCGAGCACCCTCACCGGCAACCCGCCCCGAATCTCCACCTCGCATTTCCTGGCCAGCAGATTGCGCTCAGCATCGGTCTCGGCCACCATGAGGCCGCCGTGCATGGCGAGCTCGAGATCGCTCTGCAGCTCCTGCGGCAGGCGGCGCCAGTCCTCGATGGCCTGAAGGCTCACGGGAATGAGCTGCGCGAGCCGCCGGGGGTCGCCGCCGCCCTCCAGCATGCGCGGCTCGAGCTGAAAGTGCAGCGAGCCCGCGTTCCTTCCCGAGGCCCCCCGGTTCATCTCCCCCTGATCGAACACGCCGATGCGTCGTCCCCGCCGCGCAAGCTCATAGGCCGCGGCGCAACCTACCAGTCCGGCTCCGATGATGGCGACGTCGTATCCGGCCCTCACAAGCGTTCATTGCTCCTGGCCGGCGAGGTGCGTCCTCTTCAGCCACGTGCGCAATCCGCCTTCCAGCACCGGCAGGAAGGCTGCGGCTGCCGATGGCAGCGTTCGTCCCAGCCGGCAGATCACGGTCAGGGCCGTATCCTGCAAGGCCGCGTTCTCGATGGGCACCGCGATCAGCTCGCCCTGGCTGAGCTCCGTGACGGCGGCGATCTCCGGCAGCAGCGTCGCGCAGGTACCCGACTTCACCATCTCGCGCAGCAGGTGCAGCGAGTTGGTGGTCATGCTCGCATCGAGGGAGACCCGCTCGTGCTCCTCGGCAAGCTTGATCATCTGGCGGATGCGGAAGCTCGCCTCCGGCAGGCAAAGCCGATGCTGCGCAGCCTCCCGCAGGGTCACCGATGAGCGGCGGGCCAAAGGATGCCGCGGATGGGCGATGAGCCGAATGGGTTGCGAATAGTTGGCGCGCACGTTGATCTTGGGATCTGCCGGCGAATGGAACGTGAGTCCGATGTGCGCCTCGTCATCGCGTACCTGGCGCATCACCTCGAGCGTCCCCGCCACGTTGATCGCCATCCGCACGCCCGGGTGGCTCGCCGCGAAGCCTTGCAGCAAGGGCGAGAGCGCATTGACGAACCCTTCCCCGACCGCGAGGTCGACCTGCCCGGCACGCAGCCCGCGCAATGCCTGGATGCTCGACACCAGCGTCTCGCGCTGGGTGATGCTCTCGCGGTAGTACCGCACCGCCATCTCTCCGGCCTCGGTCAGTTTGATGGATCGTCTGCCGCGCTCGATGAGCGGCAATCCGACTTGCGCCTCGAGCTGCGCGATCTGGCGGCTGATCGAGGACACCGCGACATCGAGCTTCTCGCCGGCCGCGTGCATCGAGCCGAGCGCCGCCGCCTCCGCAAGGTAGCGCAGCTTCGCATCTGTGAGGATGGGATTCGACATGGTTCACCGCGCGCTTTGTTGCGCTGCGCGCAACGATGATACCCAGGGGCCGTCATTGAGACAAATTCGGGCCAACGCCTAGAATGCTGACAGCGATTCACTCTCGGACGCAGCACGATGGACAGATCCTCGGTCGATTGGCGGGGCTACATTCCAGCGATCACCACGCCATTCACGCGCGACCGGCAGCTCGATGGGAGCGCGTTGCAGGAGCTGCTCGAGTGGCTCGCCGCCGAAGGCATGCACGGCATCGTCCTCGCAGGCACGACCGGCGAGTGGTTCAGCCTCTCCGATGCGGAGCGGCGCACCCTGTTGAGCATCACGGGACGGCAATTGCGCGGCAGACTGACGCTGATCGCCGGCTGCAACGCCTACGGCGCAGATCGGGTCATCGAGTATGCGGAGATGGCACGAGAGAGCGGCTTCGACGGCATTCTACTGACGCCTCCTCCCTACATCGTCCCCAACGAGGAGGAAATCTTCGCGTTCTATCGCCACGTCTCGCAGCACGTGCGCCTGCCGATCTGCGTTTACAACTGGCCGCCTGGCACGAACGTGGACATGTCCTGCGAGCTGCTCGAGCGGCTCGCCGGCCTCGATCGCATCGTCGCGGTCAAGAACTCCACCGGCCGCCTCGACCGCTTCATCCAGTCTTTCTTCGCGCTGAAGGACCGGCTGCGGGTGTTCGGATTTTCGATGGATGAGCTCGGCGCGACACTGCTGCGCACGCACGGCGGCGATGGCACGATGGGAGCGGGGGCGGTCCTCGGCCGCGATCACCCCGATTTCTATAACCATCTCTGGCGCGGTGATGTCGCGGCGGCGCTGCGCTGCGGGGCGCGCGACCGTGTGCTCATGAAGGAATGGTTCACGGAGAATCTCGTCGGCCGTTTCGGCTCGGCGCAGGCCATCCTCAAGGAGGCATTGAATGCGCAGGGACTGCCGGGCGGCTATCCGAGACCGCCCATCCTGGAGCTCACCGAGGCGGCGCGGGAGCAGGTCCGGGACACGTTGCGCCGCTTGGGCAGAATCCACGTCTAATCCAGAGGAGCGTCAGATGCGCGCCGAAAAGATCAATCCACCCGGCCTGTACGATAGTGTCAAATACGGCTTTTCCCACGCCGCACGCCAGCGGGGCAGCTCGGTGCTGCACCTTGCCGGCCAGGTTGCCTGGGACAAGGATGGCAAGCTCGTGGGCGCCGGCGATCTCGCGGCGCAAACCCGGCAGGTGCTCGCCAACCTGCGCGCCGTGCTCGCGGCCGCCGGCGCCTCGCCCGCCGACCTGCTGCGGCTGCGCACCTATGTGGTCGACCACAGCCCGGAAAAGCTGGGGCCGGTGCTCGGGGAGGTCGCACAGTTCTACGGCGAGGTGACACCTGCCCCCAACACCTTCATTGGCGTGAGCACGCTTGCGCTGCCGGAGTTTCTGATCGAGATCGAGGCGACTGCAGCCGTCGGCTAGGGCTGCGCGGTCTCAGGCGGCCCATCACCCCGTCACCCAGCTTCGCCCAATGCCGCCAGCTCCTTCGCCAGCGCGTTGCCTTCTTCATCCGCCAGCGCGGCCTGGTGCAGCCGCGCGAGAACCGCCGCTCCGTCCGCCCGCGCGGCGAGCGCCTCCACGCGTGCAAGCAGCGCCGTGAAGCTCTTCCAACCGCGCTCGTGCGTCTCACCGTACCCCTTGATCAGGTGCTGCGCGCGCGCCAGCTCGACCGCAAGGTCGCAGTGTCCCGAAGCCAGCCGCTCGATGCGCCCGAGCCAGTCCTCGATGCGCGAGTTCTCCTCGACATAGCGGTGGGTTCCCCGCCGCCAGCGTTTCAAGCCGCCCAGGGTGTACAGCAACAGAAAGCCGCGGACCGTGCCGGTGCGTATGCGCTTGCCGCCGGTAAGCCGGCCGAGCCACTTTGACATCCGGGGCGAGCCGAGCACCCAGCCGCCCACCGCGGCCGGCAGCGTGCCGGCGATCTCCGCCACCCGGGGCTTCATGAACTCGGTGATACCGAACAGGCGATCGGGCTCCGCGCGGATCTCCTCGCGCACCCGGACGAAGCGCGCCGCGCGGGTCTTCAGGTCCGCGACCCGGATGGTGTCCTCGAAGGTCATCCACAGCGCGAGACTCCGCGCGACCGCATCGGTGAGCGTCCACGGCGCTGCATCGAGCGCCCCGATCCGCTCGAGACGGCTCAGGTAGAGCGCGGCGTACTCCGGGTCCTGGTAGTCGATCGCGCGGCGCACTCCTTCGAGCGCGGTCGCTTGCGCCGCTTCGGGCAGACGGCGAATCCGATCCAAAAGCGGCTGCAGCCGCGGCGAGCGTGCTTGCGCCGGAACGCCACCCGGACCACTGCCAGGGGCCTGTGAGTGGGAAGCAGCATCGCTGGAGACCGGCTCTTCGCCCTGTTGCGCGCGCCGCCAGGCATCGGCGAAAGCGGCCAGATTGGTCTCGACCGCAATGCCGCTCTTGCGGATCGCCGCCTCGAAGGCCTGCCGCCGGAACGGCAACACACCGCTGCCGCAAAGGGCGCCGAGCAGCACGGAGCTGATGACGCTGTGGTGCTGCTCCGCAACGGCGTTCATGTCAAATAGTACGAGGCGCTTCGCCTGGCTTCGAATGAGCTCCGTGAGCTCGGCCTCATTCGCCGCACCCTGACCCAGCGCGATCTTCTCGAAGATCGAATACGATCGATGGGACGAGGCGATGAGCGTCGTCTTCTCGGGATCGACGAATCCGCGCTGGATCGCCCTGCCCGCCTCCACCAACTCGGACGCCACGACGCAATCGACATCGCCCGGTACCGGCGACAGGGCCATGATCGGGTCATGGCCGGCCCGCTCCGCCTCGGCGCGTGGGAAGAATTCGAGGTAGTAGATCGTGGCGCCCGTGCGCTGCGCCACTCCCGGCACTGAAGTCGACTGCGCGAGATAGCCTTCGGCCTCGGCGATCTCGATCAGCCAGTCGGTCAGCACGCCGCCGCCCTGGCCACCCAGAGCCGCCACGCACAGCTTGATGGGGCTCGGGGTCATAGTGCGAAGCGCAGGCGCTTGCGCTCGCTACGGCGCTGCAACGCGCCGATGATCGCTCCGCGTACGCGCGCGAGCAGCCGGTCCCAACGTGTGGGGTTGTAGATGAGCTCCGCGCGGTAGAACGACGGGCAGAGCACGGCCGCGTGGGCCACTTCGCCGCAGACTCCGCAGCCCACGCAGCTATTGTCCACGTGCGCGACCGGATCGGTGCGCAACGGATCGGGATTTTTCTTGATGGTGAGCGAGGGGCAGCCGGACAGCCGGATGCAGGAGTGATCGCCCGTGCAGGTGTCCGGATCGACGCCGAAGCGCTCACGCACCACCCGCTTGCCTTCCTGAATGGCCTTCTTCATGAGCGGGCGCACCCGCCGCTGGCGGTTCAGCTGGCACTCGCCTTCGGCGACGATCACCTTGGGGCCCTTGAAGGGGGTGGTCAGGGCTTCGCGCAGAATCTTCAAATTCTGCGCGATGTCGTACGTGCTGGTGCTGCGGACCCACTTGACCCCGACGCCGCGCACCGCATCGACGATGGAGTTGTTGCCCTGCCGATGCTCGCTCGGGGAACGGGAGGACGGTATGTCCTGTCCGCCGGTGGCCGCCGAGTAGTTGTTGTCGATGATGATGGTCACATCGTCGTGACGGTTGAACACCGCATTGCCGATGCCGCTCGTCAGACCGTTGTGCCAGAAGCCGCCATCTCCCATGATGGAGACCGCGCGCCGGCCGCCCTCATGATGGAAGGCCGAGGCGCCCGCGGGGCCCAGGCCGTAGCCCATGATGCTATTGCCCATGTTGAAGGGCGGCAGGGTTGCGAAGGAATGGCAGCCGATGTCGGCACTGATGTGCAGAGGGCCTGTTTCCCGCTGCAGGAGCTTCATCGCGGTGAAGAAGGGGCGCTCCGGGCAGCCCGTGCAGAGCCCCGACGGCCGTGGCGGAACCGCGGCGGCGAGACGCTCTGCCGGCAGAAGCGGTACTTCCCTCGGCGCGGCTCGCGCCGCCTGCCGCAACCGCGGCGCGCAGCGCTCGATGAATTCCTTCACTCCCGTGCGGATCGCATCGACGGTGTACTCGCCGTGCATCGGCAGAACGTCCTTGCCCAGAAGCCGGACCTGGATGTCGTGCTTGCGCAGGATCTGGCTTGCCGCCTGCTCGATGAACTCCGGCTGCCCCTCCTCGATGATCAGCACCGCCCGCTTGCCGCTGCAGAACCTGACCCACTCCTCGGGCACGAGGGGGTACGTCGCATTGAGCACGTAGAGCGGGATCTTCGTCGCCCCGTACGTGTCCGCGAGCCCCGCGAGCTGCAGCGCCCGCAGGACGCTGTTGTAGAGTCCGCCTTGCAGCACGATGCCGATGCCGTCGCTCTCACCGCCGATGAAATCGTTCAACCCGCGCTCGGTGGCGAAGCGGATCGCAGCGGGCAGCCGCTCCTGGATCTTCTCGCGCTCCTGGGCGTACGTGGAGGGCGGCAGAATGATCCGCCCGTAGTCCCTGACCGGCGCCCTCAGGGCATCGTCGGCCGAGAAGGCCGGGCGCCGGTTGTCCTTGGCCGTGAACCGCCCGTACACGTGACAGGCCCGGATGCGCAGCATCAGCATCACAGGCGTGTGGCTGGCCTCCGACAGCTCGAACCCCTGCTCGACCGCGCGCACGATCTGCGGCAGGTGCGGCCGCGGATCCAGGAGCCACATCTGGGATTTCATGGCGAAGGCGTGGGTGCGCTCCTGCATGATGCTGGCGCCTTCGCCGTAGTCCTCACCCACGATGATGAGCGCGCCGCCCTTGACGCCGGCGGAGGCAAGATTGGCCAGCGCATCCGAGGCAACATTGGTGCCGACGGTGGATTTCCAGGTGACCGCACCCCGCAATGGGTAATTGATCGAGGCGGCAAGCATCGCGGCGGCCGTGGCTTCCGAGGCGCTGGCCTCGAAGTGCACGCCGAGCTCCGTCAGGATGTCCTCGGCATCGCAGAGAACGTCCATCAGATGGGAGATCGGCGCGCCCTGGTACCCGCCGACGTAGGCCACGCCGGACTGGAGCAGCGCCTTGGTGACCGCAAGTATGCCCTCGCCGTGGAACTCGGCGCCGGCGCCGAGCCGCAGCGACTTCACTTCTTTGGCGAACGAGCGCTCGGCCATGGGATTTATATATTAAGCGAGGTCACGCCGGAACGAGCGCCAGCACCCGCAGGGGGCTGCCCGAGCCGTTCACGATTTTCAGCGGCGGGGCGATCACCACGGCACCCGTCGGCGGCAGCTGATCGAGATTGGTCAGACTCGCAAGGCCGAAGCGGTTCGAGCCGTGCATGATGGTGTGGCAGGGGAACATCGGCTCGAATGTCGGCGCCTGCCCTGCATCGGTGCCGACGGTCTCCACTCCGACGCCGAGAATGTCGCGCTCGCGGGCGAGGAACGGAACGCACTGCGGATGGAAGCCCGGGGTATGTGCCCCGTCCTTGCCGATGTTGAGGAATTCCCCGGCCGTGCGGCGCTTCGACCAGTCGGTGCGGACCAGCACCCAGGCGTGCGCGGGGATGCGCCCGTACTGCCGCTCCCAGTCCTCGACGATCTGCTGCGTGAGCAGGAAATCCGCGCTCTGAGCCACCTGTCGCGACACGTCGATCACACACGCCGGGCCGATGAACCGGTCGACCGGAATGTTGTGGGTGGCATTGTTGGGATGGTCCTTGCCGCTCACCCAGTGCACCGGCGCATCAAAGTGCGTGCCGGTATGCTCCCCGCAGGCGATATTGTTCCAGTACCACGCCGGTCCGCGCTCATCGTAGCGCGAGATCTCCTCGAGCGAGAAAGGCTTGGACGGAGCGAACTGCGGCGGCAGCTGGATCGTGGGCGTCGCGGACTCCAGCGGCACGGTGAGATCAACGACGCGGATACGGCCGCCGACGATGCCGTTCACCAGGCCGGCGAGGATGTCCGGCTGCGCGGTGCTGGGCGATGTGGTCATGCTCTGAATCCCCCCGGGGTCATACCCGGACAATGCTTGACATCTCAAGTATCTCGCAATATAACACAGCCTGAATGCAAACGGTACAGGCTCAATGAGCGCCGCCATGAAGCGAATCGTCTGCCTGGGCGGCGGCCCCGCGGGCCTCTACAGCGCCATCTTGCTGCGCAAGGCTCTGCCGCAGGCGAGCGTCGAAGTTTACGAGCGCAACCGGCCGGATGACACCTTCGGCTGGGGCGTCGTCTTTTCCGACCAGACGATGGAGAATTTCCGTGCCGCGGATGCCAGCTCGCACGCCGCCATCATCGGCAACTTCCACCACTGGGACGACATCGAGATCCACTTTGCCGGCCGGCGCTTGCGCAGCGGCGGCCACGGCTTCTGCGGCATCAGCCGCAAGCAGCTGCTGCGGATCCTGCAGGAGCGCGCGGCGCAGCTCGGCGTCCAGCAGTACTTCGAGCGGGAAATGGACTCGGAAGCCGGCCTCGAGGACGCGGATCTCATCGTCGCGGCTGATGGTGGCAACAGCAAGACCCGCCAGCGCCATGAGGCAATGTTCGAGCCGGAGCTCGACCGGCGCAAATGCCGCTACATCTGGCTCGGGACGACCCAGTCCTTCGAGGCGTTCACGTTCGCGTTCGAGCGCACAGAGCACGGCTGGTTCCAGATCCACGCTTACCAGTTCAGCCGCGATCTCTCCACGGTCATCGTCGAGACGCGCGAGGAGACCTGGAAGCTCCAGGGACTGGACCGGCTGGATACGGCAGGCTCCATCGCCTTCTGCCAGCAGCTCTTCGCACGCTACCTCGACGGCCACGCACTGCAGAGCAACGCCAACCATCTGCGCGGCTCCGCCTGGCTCAACTTCAATCGCGTACATTGCCGCCGCTGGCACGACGGCAAGGTGGTCCTGATCGGTGATGCGGCGCACACCGCGCACTTCTCGATCGGCTCCGGCACCAAGCTCGCCATGGAGGACGCGATAGCGCTCACCCGCCACCTGGGCGCGGCACCGGATTTGCGCGGCGCGCTCGAGGCATACCACGCGGAGCGCAGCCTCGAGGTCCTGAAGCTGCAGAGCGCGGCGCGCAACCGCATGGAGTGGTTCGAGAACGTCGAGCGCTACACCCATCTGCCGCCGGAGCAATTCTCCTACAGCCTGCTCACCGGCAGCCAGCGCATCGGGCACGAGAATCTGAAGATCCGGGATGAGAAGTTCGTCGAGAGCTACGAGGGGTGGCTGGCGCGACGCAACGGGCTGAGCGACGGACGCCCGCCGATGTTCCTGCCGTTGAAGCTTCGCGGGCTCACGCTCGCCAACCGTGTCGTCGTCTCTCCCATGGCGCAATACTGTGCAACGGACGGCATGCCGGACGACTGGCATCTCGTGCATTACGGCCACCGGGCACTCGGCGGCGCAGGACTCATCTATACGGAAATGACCTGCGTCTCTGCCGAAGGGCGCATCTCGCCCGGATGCACCGGACTGTGGAACGAGGCGCAGCGCGATGCCTGGGCACGCATCGTTGAGTTTGTGCATGCGCGCACGCCGGCAAAAGTCTGTCTGCAGCTCGGTCACTCCGGGCGCAAGGGCTCGACGCAGCTCGGCTGGGAGAAGATGGACCACCCCCTGCCCGAGGGAAACTGGCCGATTCTGGCCCCCTCCCCGCTTCCGTACCTGCCCGGCATCAGCCAGCCCCCCCTCGAGATGAGCCGGCGGCAGATGGAGGAAGTCATGTCGCAGTTTGTGCGTGCCACGCAGCTCGGCTTGCAGGCCGGCTTCGACATGCTCGAGCTGCACATGGCGCATGGATACCTCCTGGCCTCCTTTCTCTCACCGCTCACCAACCGTCGGGAAGACGAATACGGCGGCGGCATTCAGGGACGCCTGCGCTTCCCGCTCGAGGTGCTGCACGCCGTGCGTGCCGCTTGGCCGCAAGACAAACCGCTCTCGGTCCGCATTTCGGCGACCGACTGGGCCGAAGGCGGGCTGTCAGAGGACGACCTCCTCGTCATAGTGCGCGCCTTCCGTGAAGCGGGTACGGATCTCATCGATGTCTCCACCGGCCAGACCGTTCCCTGGCAGAAGCCGGTCTACGGTCGCATGTACCAGACACCGTTCGCTGACAGGATTCGCAACGAGATCGGCATCGCAACCCTGGCTGTCGGCAACATCTACGAGCCCGACCACGTCAACTCCATCATCGCCTCGGGCCGTGCCGACCTCTGCGCCCTGGCGCGCCCGCATCTCGCCAACCCGGCCTGGACACTCGAGGCTGCAGCGCGCCTGGGTTACGCCGAGCAGTGGTGGCCGAAGCAATACCTTTCCGGGCGGCAGCAGCTCGAGCGCAATTTGCAGCGCGCGGCACAGATGCAGGCGAGCGCCGCCACCGCAAAAGAGGCTGGTGAAGTTAATGAATGAGAGCTTCGCGACACCGCCGATCCGGCATGCATTCGTCACCGGAGCGAGCCGCGGCATTGGCGCCAGCATCGCCGCGGCGCTGGCCGCCGAAGGCGCCAAGGTATCGCTCCTCGGGCGCGATGCGGCGCTGCTCGATGAGGTGGCTGCCGGCCTCGGCGGGCCCGAGCGTGCCATCCCGATCGCGGCCGATGTCACCGACGCGGCCTCGGTAAGAGCAGCCTTTGCCACGGCACGGCGGCAATTCGGCCCGGTGCATCTGCTGGTGAACAACGCCGGCCAGGCCGCAGCCGCCAAGTTCACGGACACCGACGAGACGCTGTGGAACAGGATCATCGGCGTGAACCTGACCGGCACGTATCTATGCACGCGGGAAGCCGTACCTGACATGCTGCAGGCCGGCTTCGGGCGGATCGTCAACATCGCGAGCATCGCGGGCCTGAGGGGCGCAGCCTACATATCGGCCTATGCGACCTCGAAGCATGCAGTGATCGGCTTCACCCGCTCGCTCGCCCTGGAATATGCGACGCGGAACATCACCGTCAATGCGGTGTGTCCGGGATACACCGACACCGACATCGTGAAGCGGGCGGTCGATAACATAGTCAAGAAGACCGGCCGCAGCGAAACCGAAGCGATGGCCACTCTCACCGCCACCAACCCTCAGGGGCGCCTCATCGCTCCCGCGGAGGTCTCAAATGCCGTGCTCTGGCTCTGCCGTCCCGGGACCGAGAGCGTGACCGGCCAGAGCATCGTCATCGCCGGCGGCGAGGTGACCACCTGATGCCGCGGGAGAAGTCCGCATTGCTGGCCGTGCCGGCGGCGCTCGATGCGGAAACCCGCGTGCACGATGATCATCACGTGTCGCTGCGCCTATGGCTGCGGCTCCTCTCCTGCACCAATCAGATCGAGTGCCGCGTGCGCCAGGGCCTGCAATCGAGCTTCGACACCACGTTGCCGCGCTTCGATCTGATGGCACAGCTCGAGCGCGCTCCCCGCGGCCTGAAGATGAGCGAGCTGTCCCAGCGCATGATGGTGACCGGCGGCAACGTCACGGGAATCACCGATGGTCTGGAGAAGGAGGGCCTGGTGGTGCGCGAGGTCGACTCGGCCGACCGGCGCGTCTACCGTGTCAAGCTCACCGCGGAGGGCGAGCGTCAGTTCCGCCGCATGGCCGCCGAGCACGAGAGCTGGGTCATCGACCTCTTCGGAGCCCTGTCGCCGAAACAGAAGAAGCAGCTGATGGACCTGCTGGGCGAGCTCAAGGAGTATCTGGCTGGTCTCAACGGCGTTTCGGCGGGAGAGAAGCCATGACCGCGACACGGCAGTTCGATCCTGCGAGCTACGCGCCGCAGCACTTCAAGTGGACCTTGCAGGAGCGGGTCGGGGTCGTGACTTTGGACCGTCCGGAACGCAAGAACCCTCTGACATTCGACTCCTACGCGGAGCTGCGGGACCTTTTCCGTGCGTTGAGCGCGGCGCCTGCCGTTCGGGCACTCGTCATTACCGGCGCGGGAGGCAACTTCTGCTCGGGCGGCGACGTGCACGAGATCATCGGTCCCCTGACGGCGCGCCCCCCCGAAGGGCTCCTCGAGTTCACACGGATGACCGGCGATGTGGTGAAGGCCATGCGAGCCTGTCCGCAGCCCATCGTCGCGGCCGTTGACGGCGTATGTGCCGGTGCCGGAGCCATCCTCGCAATGGCGTCGGACCTTCGGCTCGGCACACCCCGCGCCAGAACGGCGTTCCTCTTCACACGCGTGGGACTGGCCGGTTGTGACATGGGGGCCTGCTCGATCCTGCCGCGAATCATCGGCCACGGGCGCGCCGCCGAGCTGCTCTACACCGGCCGCTCGATGTCCGCCGAAGAAGGGCTCGCGTGGGGATTTTTCAACTTCAACAAACTTGTGGCCCCGGAGTCGGTCCTGTCGGACGCCATCGAGATCGCAGCGGCGATCGCCCGTGGCCCGACGTTCGCCCATGCGATGACCAAGAGGATGCTGCATGCCGAATGGCATTTGCCCATGGATGCCGCCATCGACGCCGAGGCGGAGGCGCAGGCCGCTTGCATGCAGACAGAGGATTTCCGCCGCGCCTACCGGGCTTTCGTGGCCAAGCAACAGCCGCGGTTCGAGGGAGACTGACCCTTGAGCTCATCGCGCAGCTTCCTCGATTGGCCATTCTTCGACGACAGCCATCGCGAGCTCGCGCGCCGCCTGGGCACGTGGGCGGCGGCGCGCCTCACGGCGACCCCGGCGGCCGAGGATCGCGAGTCCATCGATATCGCCTGCCGGCAGCTCGTGCGCGACCTGGGGCATGCCGGTTGGACCCGATACTGCGCGCCGGGTCAGATCGCCGACGGCGCGGCTGGCGCCGGCCGAAGCGGATTCGACGTGCGCGCGCTGGCCCTGATACGGGAGACCCTGGCCCGCCACGACGCGCTGGCCGACTTTGCGTTCGCGATGCAAGGCCTCGGCAGCGGCGCGATATCGCTCGCCGGCTCGCCGGAGCTGAAATCGCGCTACCTGCCGCGTGTTGCCGCCGGCGAGGCCATCGCCGCCTTCGCCTTGTCAGAACCTGACGCCGGCTCGGACGTTGCCGCTTTGAAGTGTCGAGCCACTCGCACTTCCGAGGGCTACGAGCTGGATGGCGAGAAGACGTGGATTTC
Source organism: Steroidobacteraceae bacterium (assembly GCA_036000265.1). Classification (GTDB taxonomy): domain Bacteria; phylum Pseudomonadota; class Gammaproteobacteria; order Steroidobacterales; family Steroidobacteraceae; genus 13-2-20CM-66-19. Next base: position 16,480 of record DASYGA010000036.1, read on the forward strand.
GAACGGCGGAATCGCAGATTTCTACTGCGTGTTTGCACGCACAAACGACCCCGACGTTCGCCCCGATGGCACCACTTCCGCGGACGGCATCTCCGCGTTTGTAGTGGATGCTACAACACCGGGGCTGTCCATCGCGCGGCGGATCGATACGATCTCGCCCCATCCGCTCGCCACCCTCGCTTTCAAGGCCTGCCGGGTGCCGCTCGGTCAACGGCTCGGCGGCGAGGGCGAAGGCTTCAAGATCGCGATGCGGACGCTCGACGTCTTCCGCACTTCAGTGGCCGCCGCGGCTGTCGGTTTCGCGCAGCGAGCCCTGAGCGAGGCTCTCGCCCACACCGCCTCGAGGAGGCTCTTCGGCAAGGCTCTCGCTGACTTCCAGCTCACCCAGGCGGCTCTCGCGGAGATGGCGACCGGGATCGATGCCGCGCGCCTTCTGACCTATCGCGCCGCCTGGCTGCGCGACAGCGGCGAGCGCGCGACGGCGGAAGTCGCAATGGCGAAAATGACGGCCACCGAGACGGCACAGCAGGTCATCGATCGGGCCGTGCAGCTGTTCGGCGGCCGCGGAGTCGCGCGCGGCGAGGTGGTCGAGCGGCTGTACCGAGACATTCGCGCGCTGCGCATCTACGAAGGGGCCACTGAAGTGCAGAAACTGATCATCGGCCGCGAGCTCATCCGGCACACCGCGGAGAGACGAGGTTGAGCCTGCCGGGAGTCCTGCAGCCCGAGGGCTGGCCGCGCCCCTCGGGCTACAGTAACGGCGTGCTGGCTCAGGGCCGCCAGGTCTTCATCGCCGGCCAGGTGGGCTGGAATCCGCGGAGCGGCCAGTTCGAGAGCACGCAGCTCATCGATCAGGTCACTCAGGCGCTGCGGAACATCCTTGCGGTTCTCGCCCAGGCGAACGGCCGCCCCGAGCACATCGCCCGCATGACCTGGTATCTCACCAGCCGAGCCGAGTACATCGCCCACCTCAAGGAGATCGGCGCGGCCTATCGCGAGGTCATGGGCAAGCACTTCCCGGCGATGACCGCCGTCGAGGTGACCGCCCTCGTCGAAGCGCAGGCCAAAGTCGAAATTGAGGCAACTGCAGTCATACCTTAAGATAACGCTGGATCCGGGCTCCTGCCCGGCCCAGCGTGTCTCGGCCAAAAAGCGTGGTTTTTGCCCGAGACTCGGCCACCTACGGCGGCCGGGCACATCCTGTGCCTCAGCCGTCCGCCAGCAACATCCGTGGAAATCGCGAGTTGTCATGCCTTTGAACCCACTCGATCTGTACGACATCGCCGGCGCGCTCACCGAAGAGGAGCGCATGGTGCAGGAGTCCGTCGGGCGCCTGGTCGATGACAAGGTACTGCCCATCATCCAGAAGTGCTTCGAGGAGCACCGTTTCCCCAGGGAACTCGTGCCGGAGCTCGCGGCGCTCGGCCTCCTCGGCTCCTCGCTCAAGGGGTATGGCTGCGCCGGTCTCAACGCCATCAGCTATGGGCTCATCTGCCAGGAGCTCGAGCGCGGGGACTCCGGCATCCGCAGCTTCGTCTCGGTGCAATCCTCGCTTTGCATGTATCCGATCCATGCCTTCGGATCGGAGGAGCAGAAGCAGAAGTACCTGCCGGGAATGGCTCGCGGAGAGCTCATCGGCTGCTTCGGGCTCACCGAGCCGCACGGCGGCTCCGATCCCGCCAACATGAAGACCCACGCCAAGCGGCGCGGCAGGGATTGGGTGCTGAATGGCTCGAAGATGTGGATCACCAACGGCGCCATCGCCGACCTCGCGGTCGTGTGGGCGATGACCGAGGAAGGCATCCGCGGCTTCATCGTCGAGAAGGACACTGCCGGCTTTGCCGCGCCGGAGATCGAGCGAAAATTCTCGCTGCGCGCTTCGGTCACCTCCGCGCTGTTCTTCGACAATGTCGTCGTACCGGAGCGCAACGTGCTGCCCGGTGTGGTGGGCCTCAAGGGCCCCCTCTCGTGCCTGACTCAGGCGCGGTACGGAATCGCCTGGGGCGTCATCGGCGCAGCGCAGGCCTGCCTCGGGCAGCTGCTGGATTATTCCAAGACCCGTATCCTCTTCGGACGGCCGCTCGCGCAGAATCAAACGATCCAGGTCCGCCTGGCGGACATGGCGCGGCGCATCACGACGGCACAGCTGCTCGCACTACAACTCGGCCGTCTCAAGGATCGGGGCGGAATGCAGCCGCCGCACGTCTCACTGGCCAAATGGAATAACTGCCGCATGGCCCTCGACATCGCGCGTGACTGCCGCGACATGCTCGGCGGCGCCGGCATCAGCGCCGAATACGTGCCGGTCCGCCACATGTTGAACCTCGAGAGCGTCATTACCTACGAGGGCACTGAAACCATCCACCAGCTCACGATCGGCCGCGAGCTGACAGGCATCAACGCATTCTGACCGGAACAGGTACCAGAGCCTGCAGCCCTAAGCGGCCGCGCGAGCAACCGGTGTCAGCGCATTGCGAGATGACACGGCCACGGTGTCAGGGGAGTTTTTCATCCAGGCCGACCGTTGCGGGCCTGCCGCTGGCCATCGCTGCCGCAGCAGCGAGCAGGTAGGAAACCTTTCCGGGAGTCTCCCAATGCTCGGCGCGCTCGGCCGTGACTCGGACGATGGACAGCTGCGCATCTTCCAGTCCCTTTGGATACCACGCCCTCTGCGCGAATGACCAGAGCTGCGCCGCGAGCGCTTGGTCACGCAGGATGCGCGCGTGCCCCGTC
>DASYGA010000041.1:0-6615 GCA_036000265.1 Steroidobacteraceae bacterium
ATTCTCGTGACACCGTCACGAGAATCTGCTTCCCGTATGCCGTAGCGAGCGATGACATCGATGAGCGCGCGCCCCTGTGTTGTCTCAGGGGAAGGTCACGGCCGATGAAGCCGAGCGCCTGATCGCGGCGCTGGAGCGAGCGGAGGAGCCGGCCCGTCGCGAAGCCGGTCAGGAGCCTCGTTATATCCGAGTCCTCGTCGATGCGCAGGATGCGGCCGAGGGTCCGACGAAGGTGAACGTGCGCGTACCGTTGCAGCTGCTGCGGGCGGGCGTCCGCCTCACCGGCATCATCCCGGCAGCTGCTCGCGATCAGGTCAATGCCGCGTTGCGCAAAGACGGCGTGCCCATCGATATCAGCAATCTAATGAGCCGCGTGGCGTCGGCGGCGGTGGGGCTTAGTACAGCGCTCTTCTGATCCGGTCAAGGAGGCTGCCGGAGCGCATGCGCTTCAGAGTGGCGGCCCAGCGATTCTCGGCGGCGAATTTCCTGGAAAGATCCTTCTCCTCGCGCTTCATCAGCTCGAGGACGCGGGTATCCTCATCCTCAGTGAGCCAGTAGCCGTGCTGCTCGCAGTACTCCATCTGCAGGTCGTAGAACCGGTACTGGAAGCGGCTCAAGGGGCCGTTGCATTCCGGGCACTCGAGGGAGGTGGGCGTGGAGCTCGGGACGAGAGTCCCTTTCGCGTGCTCGCCGAAGTCGAACGCCTCGTCCTCCAGCTCCTCGAGCTCGCGGCGCTCGAACCACATTCCCTTGCACGACGGACAGGCGTGCACCGGGACCTTGTGTCGAACCGCAGGCGCCAGGTCAACGTTGCATTGGGGGCATTTCATCGTGGGCCTCCACTCATGCCGCGCGGCCGATGCGATCGCCGGTCAGCTGCGCTTGGTGATCTCGGTGTAATCCCGCCGGGTCGGCCCCGTGTAGAGCTGGCGCGGGCGCCCGATGCGCATCGCCGGGTCGGCGATCATTTCCTGCCAGTGGGCGACCCAGCCCACGGTGCGCGCGATGGCGAACATCACCGTGAACATCGAGCGCGGGATGCCGATGGCGCTGTAGATGATGCCGGAATAGAAATCGACGTTGGGATAGAGCTTGCGCTCCACGAAGTAGTCATCCTTGAGGGCGATCTCCTCCAAGCGCAGGGCCAGCTCGAACAGCGGCGTGTCGGTGCGCCCGAGGCGCGCCAGCACCTTGTGGCACATCTCGCGGATGATCTTGGCGCGCGGGTCGAAGTTCTTGTAGACGCGGTGGCCGAAGCCCATCAGCCGGAAGTGGCTCGACTTGTCCTTGGCCAGCGCCAGGAATTTGGGGATGTGATCGGCGGTGCCGATCTGCTCCAGCATCGCGAGCACGGCCTCATTGGCGCCGCCATGCGCCGGCCCCCAGAGCGCCGAGACGCCCGCGGAGATCGCCGCATAAGGGTTGGCGCCCGTGCTGCCCGCGAGCCGCACGGTCGAGGTGCTGGCGTTCTGCTCGTGGTCGGCGTGCAGAATGAAAAGAAGATCCAGCGCCTGCGCGGCGACCGGATCGAGGTGATACGGCTCGCACGGCACGGCGTAGAGCATGTGCAGCAGGTTGCTGCAGTAGTCGAGGTCGTTGCGCGGATAGACGTAGGGCTGGCCGAGGGCGTGCTTGTGGGCGGCCGCCGCGATGGTCGGGATCTTGGCGATGATGCGGTGGGCGAAGATCTCCCGCTGCCGCGGGTTATAGATGTCCATCGTGTCGTGATAGAACGCGGACATCGACGCCACCACGGCGGACACCATCGCCATCGGGTGCGCGTCGTAATGGAAGCCGTGGAAGAAGCGCAGCAGCGACTCGTTGATCATCGTGTGATGACGGATGCTGCCCTCGAACTCCTCGAGCTGCTTGCGCGTCGGGAGATTCCCGTGCAGCAGCAGGTACGACACCTCCATGAATGAGCTCTTCTCCGCGAGCTGCTCCACCGGATAGCCGCGATAGAGCAGCACGCCCTTGTCGCCGTCGATGTAGGTGATCCGGCTCTCGCAGGCGGCGGTCACGCCGAATCCGGGGTCGTAGGTGAAGACCCCGAGCTCCTTGTTGAGGGCCGCGACGTCGACGACGGAGGGTCCGATGGTGCCCGGCCGCACCGGCAGCGAAACCTTGTGGTCGGAGGCTCGATCGACGAGCTCGAATGTCTTCTCTGTCATTCGGAGGACGCTCTGCTGAAGAAGGCCCTGAGACCCGCCGCCCGAGTGGCCAATGCCTCGGGAGACGCTCTGAGACACGCCATCCCGAGCGGCCAATACCTCGGGAAACGCCCTGAGACCCGCCATCGCGAGTTGCCGATGCTTGGGGAAACGGCCGTCGGCGCCAGCGGGGGAGGAACGGAAGGTTTACACGGTCCGCGTTCCGAATCAAGGCGCAATTGCGCCGCCCAGCCTACCGGCGGGTAGAATACGGGGGTGCTGGAGACTCCACCGCTTGCGCTTTACGTGCACTTTCCGTGGTGCGTGCGCAAGTGCCCGTACTGCGATTTCAACTCGCACACCCTGCACGGCGAGCTCGAGGAGCGGCGCTACATCGAGGCGCTGCAGCGCGATCTGGAGGCGCAGGCGCCGGCAATCGCCGGCCGCGAGGTGCTCAGCGTTTTCCTCGGCGGCGGCACGCCGAGCTTGTTTTCCCCGAGCGGCGTGGCGCAGCTGCTCGACACGGCGCGGCGGCACCTCGCCCTTGCAGCCGACCTCGAGGTGACCCTGGAGGCCAACCCCGGGACCATCGAGCGCGGCCGGTTCGCCGAATACCGCGCAGCGGGCGTCAATCGGGTGTCGCTCGGCGCGCAATCTTTCGATGATGTCTGCCTCGCGGCGCTCGGCCGCATCCACTGCGCGGCGGAGACTCGGCGCGCCGCGGCGGAGCTGCACGCCGCCGGCCTCGATAATTTCAACATCGACCTGATGTACGGCCTCCCAGGCCAGGACGTCGGCGCGGCGCTGCGCGACGTCGAGGAGGCCTTGGCGCTTCGCCCCAGCCACCTCTCTCATTATCAGCTGACGATCGAGGCGGGTACGGTTTACGCCGGATGCCCGCCGACGCTGCCCGATGAGGATGTGGCAGACGCAATGCTTGACGCCTGCCGAGAGCGTCTCGAGTCGACCGGGTACGCCCAGTACGAGGTATCCGCCTATGCAGCCTCCGGCCGTCGTTGTCGGCACAACCTCAACTACTGGTCGTTCGGCGACTATCTCGGGATTGGCGCCGGGGCGCACGGGAAGCTGACCTTGACCGCCTCCGGACAGGTGGTGCGCACCACTCAACCTCGGGAGCCGCGCCGCTACCTCTCGTCGGCGGGCAACGGGACGCTCACGCGCACGCCGATCCCGGCCGAAGAGCTACCTTTCGAATTCATGCTGAATGCGCTGCGGCTGGTGGCGGGGTTCGAGGTACGCACCTTCACCCGCCGGACCGGGCTTCCCTGGGAAGTCGTCGGCGAGCGGATGGCCGATCTCGCCCGCGAGGGCTTGATCGTCGCCTCGCAGACGTGCTATCGGGCCAGTCCCCTCGGCCTGAGATTCCTCAACGACGTGCTGTTGCGGTTTGTGACGAAAATCCCGAAAAGCGCTGCTCAATCCGAATTGTCAACCGCTCCGCAGCCGCCGCCAGCGCTCGCCACGCGCGCTTTATTCACAGGCGCAGAGGGGGGTAACGTAAAATGAGCACATTAGCCGCCAAACCGGTCATGTAGGTCCATGATGTGCTTGCAAGTTATTGAAAAAACAACACAAAAATGGCTGGTCATTTTTTAGCCATTACGATAAATATGCAATATAGCCGGGAAATTTTACCCAGGGCGGGACGCTCACCCACAGAGTTATCCACAGCTTCTGTGGATAAGCGCAAGCGTTTCCTGAGGCGCTCACGTTCTCGGGAGTAGGTCTCAGAAAGTGCCATGTCAGGCTGAGTGCCGACTGTGCGGCTGCCCATGGATGGGCCTGGCGCCTGCTTGAGCGTACCGCTTGTCGTGGCGAGCATCGGCCGCTACACTCCCCGGCCCTTTGAACCGAAGCCGCCCGTCCCCACATAGGACGGACCGCCACCGACTGAAGCCCCGCCATGAAGCTCGAAATCCATCCCGACTACAAAGAGATCACGGTCACCTGCTCCTGCGGCAACTCGTTCAAGACGGGTTCCACGCTCGGACACGACCTGCAGGTGGAGGTGTGCTCGAGCTGCCATCCGTTCTACACGGGCAAGCAGAAGATCGTCGACACCGCCGGACGCGTGGACAAGTTCCGTAAGAAGTACGGGATCGCCGGCGCCGCCAAATAAGCGTCGGATCGGGGACGTATCACTGACCTTCCATGGTGGCCGGCCACCCGGCCCGCCCAGGCATGCGCGGGCGCTCGCCGGAGCGAGGACACGTTAAGTTTCCTCGCTGAAGACACCGGCTCGCCCGCTCCTACTCTTCGAGCAGCGCCTCCACCTCGACTGCGCTCGCCCGGCGCATCGGCCGACCGTCCACCGGGCTCACCGGTGCCTGGCGGATCGCGTCCATGGGGAACACGGTGACCTCGATCGCCTGATCCTCGACCTCGAAGCGCAGTCCCGGAAGGGCGAGCACCCGCTCCGGGCTCATGCGTACGCGCCGCTCCGTCACCTCGTGGGCGATGCCGCGGTCGATGAGCTTCAGCGCGACCGATTCGGCGTAATCGGCGAAAAGATGCAGCTGGACCTCCGAGTGCTCCGTCGCGGTTCCGCTCAGCACCGGGCCGACCAGCCGCGGCTCGAACTCGCGCAATTCCTGCATGACGGCCAGCGCCGCGCGCCGCTGCGCCTGCAGCGACTCCTCGTGCGACTCGCGGCCAAAGAGGCGCTGGTACTCCGCCAGCGCCGTCTCGATCTCCGTGTTCTTCGGCAGCACTGCGGCGCCATCCTCGAGCCCAAGCCGCTCCGCCGCCTTGCGCTTGGCAACGAAGAAGTCGCGGATGCCGTGCTCGGCCATGATGCGCGCGGCCTCCTGTGCGAGCGCGCGCCGCAGGTTCTCGCCGCGCGGTGTCGGATGCCTTCTTGCCATCGTGATCAGAATATCGAATCGGCGCCGGATTGCGTCTGCGTGCCCTGCGCCGCGGAGCCCGCTCCCGGGGCCGCTGTCGGCAGGTGGCTAGCCATGAAGACCTCCGAGATGCCGTCCGGGTTCTCATCGCTCACCAGTGCCCCGGTCTGCGGCGACACACGCAGCGTGACGATGCCTGGCGGCATGGGCCGCTGCCACTGCGGCACACCCTGCAGGGCGTAGCGCATGAAGTGCATCCAGATGGGGAGTGCCGTATGCGCGCCTTCGTCGCCGGCGCCGAGAGGGCGATTGTCGTCATACCCGACCCAGACGGTGGCCTCGAGCTCCGGCGTGTAACCGTTGAACCACGCGTCGCGGTAGTCGTTGCTCGTCCCAGTCTTGCCGGCGATATCGGTGCGATTCAGCGACAGCGCCCGCACGGCGGTACCGTACTTGATCACGTCCCTCATCATGGAGGTCATGAGGAAATCGTTCTGTGGGCTGATGACCTGCGGCGCAATGCGATCCGGCGGCAGCGGGCCCGCGCCGCCCCGGAGCGCATCCGCCTCTGCCAGCAGGGCCGCAGAGCTCGCCGCCGGCTTCAGGTCGCTCAATGAGGCGGGCACGGTACAGAGCGCGCAGGCGATGCGCGGCGCCGCCTGCCACACCACTTTGCCGGAAGCGTCCTCGATCCGGTCGATGTAGTAGGGGTCCACCTTGAAGCCGCCGTTGGCGAACACAGAGTAGGCCGTAGCCATCTGCAGCGGTGTGGCGGGCAGCGTGCCCAGCGCCAAGGTCAGATTCTGCGGCAGGCTCTTGGGATCGAAGCCGAAGCGGCTGACAAACTGACTGACATACGGCAGCCCGAGACTGCGCAGCAGCCGGATCGAGACCAGGTTGAGGGAATGGGCGAGCGCCACGCGCAGCCTTATTGGCCCGCTGAATGAGCGCGTGTCGTTTTCCGGCCGCCAAGTGGCTTCCAGGCCCTCTCCTCCAACCACGACCGGCGCATTGAGGAGCGTGCTCGCAGGCGTGAAGCCATCGTCGAGCGCCGCGGAGTAGTAGAAGGGCTTGAACCCGGAGCCCGGGAGCCTCTCGGCCTGAATCGCGCGGTCGAACTTGTTGGAGAAGTAATCGAAGCCGCCGACGAGTGCGGCGATGGCCCCGTCGCTGGGATCGAGCGCGACGAAAGCGCTCTGCGCCTGCGGCACCTGGGCAAGCTGCGCGTGGCCTTCCCTGTCGGCTACCACGTACACGACGTCACCCTGCGCAAGCACGTCCCCAGCGGTCCTCGGGTTGGGACCGAGCGCGTCCTCGCCCAATGCTTTGCGCGCCCACGAGAGCCCGTCCCAGCCGATGTCGGCGAAGCCGCGAGACCTGACGTAGACCTCCGTATCCTGTGTTCCCACCTTCACGACCACTGCCGGCGAAAGCATGCCGATCGGGGTGTACTCGTCGACCAGTTGCTCCAGTTGCGCCGGCGTCGCGCCCGGCGCGAGCGCCGTATGACCTATTGGGCCGCGCCAGCCGCGGGTGCGGTCGTACTCGAGCAGCCCGAGCTGCACGGCGCGGTTGGCGAGAGCCTGCAGCCGGCCATCTAT
>DASYGA010000050.1:0-21672 GCA_036000265.1 Steroidobacteraceae bacterium
CTGGGAAAGACCGGCCGACGATCCTCGGTCAGCGCCGCGAGCTTGAGCTCGCGCACGTGGCCCGCCTGCACGATGTAGTCGATGGCGCGCTCCAGCCCGCCCGGCGAGATCGCAACCGCCTGCGGGTCGAGCTCGCGAATGGCCTCGCCGATGGCGCGCACCGTGCCGGAGCTGCCCGCCGAGCGCTCCCAGCCGCGGCGCCGGAAGGCCGCCTGTACGGGCTCGAGCTCCAGGCGCGCTGCCATGCGCGCGGCGGCCATACGCTTGGCGGAGATCTTGCCGTCGCGAAAGAAGCGCTCGCTCAGGCTGACGCAGCCCATCTGCAGGCTCTCGAGCTCGAGCGGCGTGAGCCCCTCGCCGATGATGAGCTCGGTGCTGCCGCCGCCGATGTCCGCCACCAGGCGCCGGCCGGGCTCGCTCGGCATGGTGTGGGCGACGCCGGAGTAGATCAGCCGCGCCTCCTCCATGCCGGAGATGATCTCGATGGGATGTCCGAGAGCCTCGCGCGCGCGCTCGAGGAAGGCCTGCTTGCGATGCGCCATGCGCAGTGCGTTCGTGCCGACGACCCGCACGCTGTCGGCGCGCATGTCGCGCAGTCGCTGGCCGAAGCGCTGCAGACAGGCAAGGGCGCGCGCCGCCACCTCCTTGTCGATGCGGCCGTTCTCCTCCACACCCGAGGCCAGACGCACCATCTCGCGCAGGCGGTCGATGATGACGAGCTGGCCGTGCGTGTAGCGCGCGACGACCAGGTGGAAACTGTTGGAGCCGAGATCTACCGCGGCAAGCACATCCGGCAGCGGGCGTGCGGCCCGCTCCGGGTCGGCTTTCTGGCTGTCGCGGACGGGGCTGCCCTGGCGCACGCGACCTGAGCCGGCGTCAGGCGGCGGAGAAGGAGGATCCGCAGCCGCAGGTGGTCGCTGCGTTGGGGTTGCGGATGACGAACTGCGCGCCGTCCAGTCCCTCCCGGTAGTCGATCTCGGCGCCGCTCAGGTACTGCACGCTCATGGGATCGATCAGGAGCTTCACGCCCTGGTTCTCCACGCAGGTATCGCCGTCCTGCAGCTCCTCATCGAACTCGAAGCCGTATTGCAGGCCGGAGCAGCCGCCGCCCTGGACGAAGACGCGCAGCATCAGCTTCGGATTGCCTTCTCCACGGATGAGATCGCTCACCTTGCGGGCGGCCGCGTCGGTGAAGAGCAGGGCGGGGGCTTCCAGCGAGGCTTCTGCAGTGCTCATTGTGGGTCGGGTCTCCTCGAAAAATCGTGCGGACGGCTCATGCCATCAGTCTACTCGAAGCCAGTGCCGCCGCGTCAAAAGCGGGTCTCAAACCGCCCTGCCGGCGGGCTCCAGCCCCCCCTCGGCGAGGCGGACCAGCTTGCCCGTGATCTGGGCACCCAGCGTCATCTCAATGACGCCGTAATACACGTTGCCCTCCACGCGAGCGCTGGCGCCGAGTACCACCCGGCCGCGGGCCACTATGTCACCCCGGACCGTCCCATGGAGGATCAGATCGGTGACCTCGACAGGACCCTCTATGGAGCCGGAATCGCTCACTGACAAGGAGGCCGGTTCCTGAGAATCCGCCCGCACGCCGCCCGCCACCTGGCCGTCGAGATGCAGGCCGCCGGCAAATTCGAGGTCGCCACGGACCCGAACGGACTTGCCGATCAGCGTGTCGATGCGCTGGGGCTTGGAATCGCGATTGAACATCTGGGTATTTTCACGAAACCGGAACACTCATGGCGTCATCACCGCGCTCCACGGAAGCGTCTGGGTCAGAGGGGCGACGTCCTTGCGACTGGAGCTGACCTGCACCGTCAGGTGCTCCGGGCGGAAGCCCGGCGGCAGGCTGAAGGTCTGCTCGACGTCCTCAAAGTAGCGAAAATCATAGGTCACGGCGGCAGAACCGCCCGCGGCCAGCGCCTGGCTGTCGAGGGTCGTGGGCCGGCCCGCCACCCCCTGGCCGTCTACCGCCAAGCTGACGCTACCAGTGGTCATGCCGTCTGTCTTCCCTGCGCGCACCAGGGAGACGTGCACCAGAAAGTGGCCCGGAGGCTTGGTGGGAGCCAGACGCACCGTTCCTACGCGCACCCCGATGGCCGGAGCGCCCTCGGCGACCACGGCCCGGTAGAAGGCCAGCTCTTCCGTCTGGCGAGCCACCTGTGCCTGCAGATCGCCGATGGTCCTGGCCACCACCTGGTCCTCGCGCGAATGACCGGCATTCATCGTCTCGAGCTCGATGACGCGCGCCTGGAGCTTGCCGTTGGTCTCCTGGAGCTGCTTGACGGAGCCGTCGAGCCGCGCGTGCTCTTGTATTGCCGCGGCAATGTCGTAGCCCGCCCGGTATTGCCCGAACTCGAAAGCCGCGGCGAGTCCGGCGAGCCCGAGAACGACGACCGCCGCGGTCAGGATCATCCGCCGCAGAGGCGCATGGGGACGGATCACCAGACCAGGTTGCCCAGCTTTCATGCGATCACTCGGCCCGTGCCGTCTCCCCGCTGGGGCGGCGCGCGACCTCGTCCCACCAGTCCGGCAGCGGCGGCGGCCCGTCGGGAAAGGCCACCGGCGCGAGCTCCAAGAGCGCGCGCTGATAGACGCCGCGCTTGAAGTGTATGACCTCCCGCACCGGATCCCAGAAGCTGGACCATCGCCATTCATCGAACTCCGGCTCGTCCGTGCGCCTGAAGTCAAACTCCACCGGCTCGCGCCGCAGCCGCAGCAGGAACCAGCGCTGCTTCTGGCCGATGCACAGCGGCTGCTGATTGCGGCGGACATAGCGCGCCGGCAGCCGGTAGCGCAGCCAGCGAGCGGTGTGCCCGAGAAGCTCGACATCGGGCCGCTCGAGCCCGACCTCCTCGTTGAGCTCGCGCAGCACGGCTTCCTCCAGGCTCTCGCCGGCGCGCATGCCGCCTTGCGGGAATTGCCACCCCCGGCCGCCCGACCGCCGGCCGAGGAATACCTCGCCGGTGCCGCGCATCAGGACGATGCCCACATTTGCGCGGAAGCCGTCCGAGTCGATGACGTCTGAAACCATGCGAGGGTTTTATCAAGCGTGGCTTGTGCTGGGCAAGCTCCACCTCCTAGGCTTAAGCACGGACTCACGCTTCGGTGAGTCCCGAGCCGCCGTGGCACCCCATGAGAAACTCCTCCCGAGAGCGCAATCTCCAGGAAACTGACTTGAAGTCCATCTCCACCTTCCGTCGCGCGAACGGCGGCGCCTGGAAAGGCATCGCCGCGCTGCTGCTGCTCGCGGTCGCGGTGTTCGTCGGCTCGCTTCTGGTGGGTAGTGTGGACCTTGCGCCGCAGCGGATCCTCGCCGCACTGTTGGGTTCCGGCGACAGTGTGGCTCGCAGCGTGGCGCTCGCGGTGCGCCTGCCGCGTACCCTGGCCGCATTCGGGGTGGGCAGCCTCCTGGCCCTGGCCGGCGTGCTCCTGCAGGCGCTCTTTCGCAACCCGCTCGCCGACCCGTTCGTGCTCGGCGTGTCCGGGGGCGCGGCGGTCGGCGCGCTGCTCGCGATGATCGCGGGCGCCGCAATGCTGACCATCCAGGGGTCGGCGGTGGCGGGCGCCGTGATCGCCGTCGTATTCGTGCATCTGCTGGCGCGCAGCGGCGGCACGACCCGCCTGCTCCTCACGGGTGTCGTGCTGGCCAGCGCGTGCGGCGCGGTCGTAACGGTGCTGCTCTCGATCGCCGACGTGTCGCGCCTGCGTGGCATGGTGTTCTGGCTGGCCGGTGATCTGGAATGGGCCGTCAACCCCTGGGTGAGCGCGATCACTGCCGTCTTCGCGGTCGCCTTTGCCGTTCTCCTGGCGCGGCCACTGAACGTGCTTGCGGCCGGTGAGCTACGGGCACGCAGCGTCGGCATGAGGCTGGAGGCCTGGCGGAGCTTCGTCTTTGTGGGCTGCGCGGTGTTGACCGCCGTCGCGGTCGTCAGCGCCGGGACCGTGGGCTTCGTCGGGCTGATCACTCCGCACATCGTGCGGCTGGCATTCCGCACGAGCGATCATCGCGTCGTGGCACCGGCGTCGGCTCTGCTCGGCGGGACGCTCCTGGCCTGCGCCGACGTGGCGGCACGGACGGTGGTGGCGCCAAGGCAGCTTCCCGTCGGAGCGATCATGGCGCTCGTCGGAGCGCCCCTCTTCATTGCGCTCTTGCGGCAGCGGGCATGACCGAGGCTACTTGATGATGTTCCTCGAAGCGGCGATGCGGTTGCGGCCGGCGCTCTTGGCCCGGTAGAGCGCCGCGTCGGCTTCCGCAATCAGGCGATCGGCGACCACCTTGTAGTCGCGGGTGCCATGATCGGGCGCGGCAACGGCAACACCGATCGACAACGTCACCGTCTCCGTCGCGTGTCCGCCGATCGACACCGGCTGACCACGCACCGCCTCCAGCACGCGGGCGGCGACCCGCTCGCCATCGCCGACGCCGCCTTGCGGCAGCACGATGGCGAACTCGTCGCCACCGAAGCGGGCGCCGGCGTCACTCACCCGCATCTCCGCATCGATCCGTTGCGCTACCTCCCGCAACACCGCATCCCCCGCAAGGTGTCCGTACTGATCGTTGATACGCTTGAAATGATCGACGTCGATCATCAGGCAGGCGACGGGCTGCCGCGCACGCTGCGCGCGTGCCAGCTCTTCACGCAATCGTGACTGCAGATAGCGCCGATTGTGAAAGCCCGTCAGGAAGTCTGTCAGGCCGCTGCGTACCAGCCGCGCCCGGTTGACGGCGTTCTCGATGCAGATGGCCGAGACCACGCCGAGATGCGCGAGGAAGTCGCTGGCGAGATTGCTGGTGAAGCGGTGCGGATCCGCGCTGAAGAAAGCCAACACGCCGTCCAGCTGCTCCTGCCGCGTGAGCGGGATCAGCGCGAGGCTGCCGCCGGCGGCGATACCGGGCAGCAGCAGCTCGTGATCGGCGCGGCGGAAGGGGCCGAGCCAGGGTCGCTCCAGGTGGGCGACCTGCGGTGCGGCGGTGATCAGCGCATCGATGAAGTGGACACCCTCCAGCTCCTCGAGCAGAAAGCCGTCGCCCGCGAGCAGGTGGCGGATCTCGTGCTGCGGGTCGTGCAGCAGCACGGTGACGGCATCGAGCTGATAGGACTGGCGCAGACCATGTATCAAGCGCTCCAGCAGCTGCGCCAGCGATCCGGCGCGCAGCAGCTCGAGCTCCCTCTCCTGTGTCTTGCGGAACAGCGCTTCGTTGCGGCCGACCTCCTCGGTCAGCTCCTTGAGCCGCGACCGCAGCCGCTCGTTCTCTTCCTCGAGCGCCTTTGCACCGTCCACAGCCGCGGTCCGCACGATCCCCACCCGAGCCTACGCCCGGCGCTCCGCGACGCTGCGGCGGTCTTCGAGATAATCGCGCCCCTGGCGCATCAGGGCGCCGAAGACCGCGGAATCGCGCGACAGGACCGCCGCGCGGATCCGCTCCACGGCTTTGGACAGCGCCTCCAGCGACTCCGCGCCGTAGTCGTTCAGGCTCTGGATCTCGAAGTAGAGCTCGGGACTCTCCTGCGCTACGCGGGTCGCGACGTCGAGCTGCGCGTCGAAGGTCGTGCTCGAGAGCCGCGCCAGCCGCGGAGCTGCCTCGCCACTCTCCGCAAGCGCGGTGAAGAAAGCGATGTTGAGCGCATGAGAAAGGCCGAGCACATAGGCGATCAGCCGGTCGTGATCGTCGAGGCTCATCACCACCTGCTCGGCCATGGTGGGCGCGAACAGCGCTCGCGCCTCGGCCAGGGCCCCGGCGTTACCGAGGTCGACGAAGATGACGTGCCGTCCCGAGAGCAGCTCCGTGTCGGGTCCGAACATCGGGTGGATGGAGGTGACCCGGCATCCGTGGGACTGCAACGCCAGCAGGCCCGCGCGCAGGGGCGACTTCAGCGAGCCGACATCGAAGATCACGCCGCGCGGCCGGCGCAGCGCCAGGTCGCGCAGGATCGCATCGGTCACCCCGAGCGGCGTCGCGAGCACGATGTAGTCATGTTGAAGATCGCTCGCATGCCAGTCGGCGACATGCGGCACGCCGTCCGGTCCGCCATGCGGGTCCGCAACCTCCACCGCGAACCCCTGCGAGGAAAGGAATTCGACGAACCAGCGGCCCATCTTGCCGCCGCCGCCGATGATGAGCGCACGGCGGCCGGAGCCCGCGCCGCGCGCCGCGACGCTGGCCTGCTCCTGGGTGGTGAGGGAGGACCGGATGAGCAGGCGCAGCAGCTCCTCGGCCAGCGCCGGCGAGACACCGACCGCGAGCGCCGTCGCCCGCGCGCCCTCGATCACCTCGCGCTCACGCTGGAAGTCGCGGGTCGGATGGCCGGTCGCCCGCTTCACGCGCGCCACCTCGCCGCTCAATGCCTTGCGCTCACCGGCCAGAGCGAGGAACTGCCGGTCGATTTCCGTCAGGCGGCGGCGCAGCTCATCCAGGGTCACATCGTCCCGCATCATGGGGGATCTTCCCGGAGTCGGATCTATGGGTGGGGACCACCCTTTTATCGGCCCCGAGTGGCCGCTGCAAGTGCGGCGGGGTCGCGCGCGATTCGACGGGCAACTAATATGTCGACGTGATGCGACATACAGAGCTGCTGCCCGAGCCCCTCCCGCCGGAGCCCCTGGTCATCCTCAATCGCTGGATGGCCGAGGCCTGGCAACACCGCCACCAGCCGAACCCGAACGCGATGGTGGTCGCCACCTGCGACCCGGAGGGCCGGCCCTCGGCACGGGTGGTGCTTTGCAAGGAAGTGGTGCCGCTCCCGGGCTACCTGGTGTTCTACACGAATTACCTGTCACGCAAAGGGCGGCAGCTCGCGGAGAACCCGCGGGCCGCGGCGGTGCTGCACTGGGACAGCCTGCACCGGCAGGTGCGCGTCGAGGGACCCGTGCTGCAGGCGCCGGCGGCGGACAGCGATGCGTACTTCGCCTCCCGCCCGTGGCCGAGCCGCGTCGGCGCCTGGGCCAGCGCCCAGAGCGACCCGGTCGACTCCCGCCAGGCGCTGCTCGCGGCCGTTGCAGCCGCGGCGGAGCGCTTCGGGACGCCTCTGCCCGGCCAGCCCGGGGCCGAGAACGACCTCGACATCGTGATCCCGCGACCGCCTCACTGGGGCGGCTATCACCTGTGGGCCGAGAGCGTCGAGCTGTGGGCTGAGGGCGAGGCACGAGTCCACGACCGGGCGCGCTGGACGCGCAAGCTCACGGAGCAGCCGAGCGGCTTTTTCGAGGCAGGACCCTGGACCGCGACACGCCTGCAGCCCTGAGCGTATCCCGAGGCACGTCGTCACACGAGCGCGGCTCTCAGAGGCGCCCGGAACGTACGGTGATGTGCCCGTGAACCGCCCCTGCAAGCTCGCCACCCACGATGTCCAGGTGGCGGTCGGTTCCCGGCGGCTGGTCGCCGGGCTGTCACTGGAGTTCTGCGCCGGGGAGTTCGTAGCCATCCTCGGCCGCAACGGCTCGGGCAAGACGCTGACGCTGCATACGCTCGCGGGGCTGCGGCGGCCGGAAGGAGGCGAGGTATACCTCGACGGCGCGCCGCTCGAGAGCCTGAGCCGGCGTGCGGTGGCGCTGCGGCTGGGGCTGCTCGCCCAGGACGTCGAGGAGTCTTTCGTCACGACGGCACTGGAGGCGGTGCTCGTGGGGCGGCATCCGCACCTGAAGCTCTGGCAATGGGAATCCGTCGAGGACGAACGCATCGCGCGCGAGGCGCTGACCGCGGTGGATCTCGAGGGCTTCGCCGGCCGCAGGACCGACACCCTCTCGGGCGGGGAGCTACGGCGGGTGGCCGTGGCAGCTCTCCTCGCGCAGGCGCCGGCGGTATTCCTGCTGGACGAGCCGTCGAATCATCTGGATCCGGCGCACCAGCTGCAGATCCTGGGACTCTTCCGCGAGCTGTGCACCGCCGGCCAGACAGTGATCGCCGTGCTGCACGACCCGACCGTCGCCGCGCGCTTCGCCGACCGGGCGCTGCTGCTCTTCGGCGATGGCCGCTGGGCGGCGGGCGCGGCGCGCGAGCTGCTCAACGCGCAGAGCCTGAGCGAGCTCTACCAGTCGCCGATGCTGGAGCTGCAGAAGGACGGGAGACGAATCTTCGTGAACGCCTGAGGCTGCGGGATCACAGATCGCCGAACTGGTGTTGGAGCACTGTCAGGGCGGCGACGGCCGCGGTTTCGGTGCGCAGCACCCGCGGGCCGAAGCGTACGGCGGCGAATCCGGCTGCCAGCGCCGATTGCTGCTCGGATGCGGCCAGTCCGCCCTCGGGACCGATGAGCACGAGGACGCCTGCCCCCGGCTGCGGTAAGTCGGCAACGCTGAGGCTGGCCGCGGGGGAGAGCATCACGCGCATCGCCCGACGGTCGGCTCCGCCGAGAAACTCAGCCAGCGTCAGTGGCGCGTCCAGGGTGGGGATCCGATCGCGGCCGCTCTGCTCGCAGGCAGCAGTTGCAATACCGTGCCAGTGGAGGCGCTTGCGCTCCGCCTGCTTCGCATCGAGCTTCACGACGGAGCGCTCCGTCAGCACGGGAACGATGCGGCTGACGCCAAGCTCGGTCGCCTTCTGCACGACCCAGTCCATGCGCTCGCCGCGGGAGACTCCCTGTGCCAAGGTGAGGGAAAGCGGCGATTCGCGGACCGGTGTCGACCCCTCTGCCACCGCAACGACCACGGCGCCCTTGCGGACGTCCTCGATTCGGGCGGCATACTCTCCGCCCCGCCCATCGAATACGACGAGCGCATCGCCGCGCCCGAGCCGCAATACACGTGCGATGTGGTTGGCGGGATCGCCTTCTATCGTCTGGCGCTTCCCCGAGGCCAGGGGTCCGGGGACATACACGCGTGTCAGTCGCATGTCGCGAGCTCGATCCCCTCGCGCGCAACCTCGACGATCAGATCGATCTCCTCGGGCGTGATCACGTAGGGCGGCATGAAGTAGAGCACGGTGCCGATCGGCCGGAGCAACACGCCGCGGCTCAAGGCGTGGCGGTAGATCTTCAGGCCGCGGCGCTCCTGCCAGGGGTAGGGCTCGCGGGCGGCCTTGTCGCGCGCCAGCTCGACCGCCACGATCATGCCGTGTTGGCGGACCTCGGCAACGTGCGGGTGCTCTTCGAGCTCGCGGGCTCGCGCGCCAAGATGAGCGGCGAGCGCACGATTGCGCGCGAGGATGTCATCGGTACGAAAGATGTCGAGACAGGCGAGCGCCGCGGAGCAGGCGAGCGGATTGCCGGTGAAGCTGTGCGAATGGAGAAAGGCGGTCAGCTTCACGTACTCGTCGTAGAAGGCCCGGTAGATGGAGTCGGTGGTGACGACCGCGGAGAGAGGCAGATAGCCCGCGGTCAGCCCCTTGGAGAGGCACATCATGTCCGGACGGATGCCCGCCTGCTCGCAGGCGAACATGGTTCCCGTGCGGCCGAATCCAACGGCGATCTCGTCTGCGATCAGATGCACGCCGTAGCGGTCGCACGCCTGCCGCAGCAGCGACAGGTAGACCGGATCGTACATCCGCATGGAGCCGGCGCACTGGACCAGCGGCTCCAGGATGACGGCGGCGGTCTCATCGGCATGCCTGGCGAGAGCGGCTTCCATGTGAGCGAATTTGCGCCGCGAATGCTCCGCCCAGCTCTCGCCCCGCTCGCGCCCGAAGCAGTCGGGGGAAGGCACCGTGATCACGTCCATGAGGAGCGGCTTGTATATTTCCTTGTAGAGCTCGACGTTGCCCACCGCCAGCGCCCCGAGGGTCTCGCCGTGGTAACTGTTGGAGAGCGTGATGAAGCGCCGCTTGGCGGTCTTGCCGACATTGCGCCAGTAGTGGAAACTCATCTTGACCGCGACTTCCACCGCCGACGAGCCGTTGTCGGCGTAGAAGCAGCGGCTGAGCCCCGCCGGTACGATGGAGGTCAACGCCTCGGACAGCGCGATCACCGGCTCGTGCGTGAACCCGGCAAGGATCACCTGCTCCAGCTTCTCCAGCTGCTCGCGCACCGCCGCGTTGATGCGCGGGTTGGAGTGGCCGAAGAGATTCACCCACCAGGAGCTGATCGCATCGAGGTAACGCCTGCCCTCGAAGTCCTCCAGCCACACCCCGGAGCCGCGGCGGACCGGGATCATGGGAAGGTCCTCGTGGTCCTTCATCTGCGTGCAGGGGTGCCAGACGTGGGCGAGATCTCGTGCGGAGTAGTGGGCGTTGCCGGTGCTCATCCCCGTATTGTGGCATGATAATGAGCAGACGCCATGCATCACATTTCCCAACTACAATACTTCCCGGTCTCGCTCCCCTTCCTGCTCATTTTCTGGGGAGTCATCATCGTCCTGATCGCGCTCGCGGCGCTGCGGCTGCTGCGCTACGCATCCGTCTCGATGGGCATCGCCGAGGGTACGCTGATCGCGGTTCTCGGGTTGTCCCTGCTCGGCAGCTACATCAACATTCCGGTCGCCTATCTTGCGGGGCACAGGACGGTGACGGCCGGCGAGATCAGCTTCTTCGGCATGACCTACATCGTGCCGATGGTGCAGCAGACGCGCTCCACGGTCCTGGCAGTCAACGTCGGCGGCGCGATCATTCCCGTATGCCTGTCGCTGTTTCTGCTCGCCAAGCACCGCCTGTTCCTTCTCGCCGCGGTCGGCACCGCTTTCGTTGCCGGGGTTACCCACTATCTCGCACGGCCCGTCCCCGGCTTCGGCATTGCCCTGCCGATATTCGTACCGGCGATCGCGACCGCCATCATCGCCGTGGCCCTGACACGCCGTCGGGCCGCTCCCCTCGCCTACATCAGCGGCAGCTTCGGAACGCTCATCGGGGCGGATCTTCTCAACCTCGGCGCGGTCCAATCCCTTGGCGCACCGGTCGCCTCGATCGGCGGCGCCGGCACGTTCGATGGCATTTTCGTCACGGGCCTGCTTGCGGTGCTCTACGCCGGCTTCTCACGCTACCTGCATGACTAAATCGTCGGGAACGACTAATTCGCCGGGAGCGAATTGCAACGGCGACAGCCGGCCCGAGGGGGTATCCCGGTGAATTCCCACTCGCGAACGCGGGGCTCAGAGGGCGCAGGGACTGCGCCGAGTATTTGCAACGATACGCGCGGTGTCGGTCCACCTGCGCTGCAAATCGAGCCCGCCACCGGCCTACTGGCCGGCGTGCGCCAGGTGCTCTCGCCGCATTTCGACGCTCGACCGAAGGGCATGGCACCCGATCTCATCGTGGTACACGGCATCAGCCTGCCCGCCGGAGAGTTCGGCGGCCCCTGGATCGATCATCTCTTCGCCGGCGATCTGCGGCCTGACGCGCACTCTTCCTTCCGCGACACCGCCGGACTACGCGTCTCTGCGCACGTGGTGATCCGTCGCGACGGCTCTATTCATCAGTACGTACCGTTTGGCATGCGCGCCTGGCATGCCGGCCAGTCGCAGTATCAGGGCCGCGCCGGCTGCAATGACTTCTCGATCGGAATCGAGCTGGAGGGAACCGACGTGATTCCCTACACGGACGAGCAGTACGAGAGCCTGGCCGCCATTGTCAGAGCCCTGCTCGCGACGTACCCCACGCTCTGCGCCGAGCGGATCACGGGCCACAGCGACATCGCTCCCGGCCGCAAGACCGACCCCGGCCCGGCGTTCGACTGGCAGCGCTGGCGCAAGATGTTGGATACCTGAATACTCACGCCCTGGCCACTTACACTCTGGCCGGTGTGGTCGAGTTGCCGGGACCGGAGGCGTTGCCGACCTCCGCATCCGGCGGCACGGCCTTCAGCCGGAAATCTGACCAGCGCGAGTTGAGCGTCCAGCGCATGGCGAATATCTGAATCGCCGCCGTGAGCGCCAGGGACAGGATCGACAGGGTCATGCCGCCCGAAGCCAGCCGTGTCAGCTGACCGATGCTGAGGCTCTCCAGGCCCTGCCCCGAGAGCTGCATGTTCTGCAGCACGGACACTATGCTGACGAGCGACCAGACCATCATGATGGTCCACAGCGGGATGACCAGGATGCTGGCCCGCCAGCTGTAGCTCCACCACACCTTGAACGCTTGCATGAGAGTCATGGTCTTTCCTGTGGGCGCGATGAACGAGGCCGGGAGACCGCGCAGGTCAGCGGCGGTTCCCGAGGGTGATCAGATTACGCGCTGCGGCGCCGAACTGCCCCACCCGAGCCACGGCGTGTGAGCGGTCGCATGGATGGCGGCGGCGAAGGGCAGGCAAATGAGCGCCAGCAGGATCCCGATGACAGCCACGAACTTGCGCGCGCGCTGCAGGGCCGTTTCCTCTTCCGAGACGGGACGGGGAATGCGGTAGCGCAAATGCGCGAAGCGGCCCAGTGGCCCCGGCAGTCTCTCGACTGCTAGCCACCCGAGCGCCGCCAGGCCGGCACTGCCGCCGATCAGCCCGACGCCGCCCAGGGTCCGTGCCCAGGCGGAGGCCACATTTGCAGGATGAAGCCATGACGAGACGCCCGCGATGAGCAGCGCGAGCCCCGCCAGGCAAATGAGCAAGAGGGCGACCACGATAGCGAACATCGCCAGCGCCACGATCCAGAGGATGAGACCCGCGAGGATGCGCCGCGGCCGCGAGGGAATCTGCGCGCTGTTCATCTGTGGGATTCAGGCACGTCGCAATGGCCATCCGTGGCGGCAGGGCACCCAGCCCGGCCCATCCCGGCCGGTCGTTCGCCGCTTCGCGGCTCACCCACGCTTGCCGCGCTCGTGCCGCCAGAGAACCTCGCTCCCCCGCTCGTGGCGCGCCAACACCCGCGCCAGCACGAAGAGCAGGTCCGAGAGCCGGTTCAGGTAGCGCAGCACCTCGGGATTGACGGTCTCGGATCTGGCCAGGGTCCAGACCCGGCGCTCGGCGCGCCGCGCCACCGTGCGTCCCAGGTGACACGCCGCCGCCGCAGGACCGCCGCCTGGAAGAATGAACTCTTTGAGTGGCGGCAATGGATCGTTGAACTCATCCAGCGCCTTCTCGAGCCTCGTCACGTGATCGGCCGAGATGACGAGGTGACCCGGAATGCAGAGCTCTGCCCCCAAATCGAACAGCTCATGCTGCACCTCCGTAAGCAGCGCGGTCACCGCGTCCGGCAACCCCGGAACGGCCAGCAGAACGCCAAGCACGCTGTTCAGCTCGTCCGTAGTGCCGTATGCCTCTACGCGTACGCTCTCCTTGGGCACCCGAGTGCCATCGCCGAGCCCCGTGGTGCCGTCATCGCCGGTCCGCGTGTAGATCTTGCTGAGCCTGTTTCCCATGGGGCCGCCTCCCGGCGAGTCGCGCCGAGGCGTGATTCTGCCAGAGCCGCGGATTTGACAGCGCCCTCATGCCCGGCAACGCTAGCGCATCCCGATCACCGTCACCTTCCAGGAAGAACCGGTCCACCATGCCCTCCCGAGAGCTGCAAGCCGCCCTCGACGCCGCTCAGGCGGCGGCCGAGGTGATCCGCGGTTTCTACCAGAAGAACCTCGCCGTCCGCACCAAGGAGGACCAGTCGCCCGTCACCGAGGCCGATGTGCGGGCGGAAGAAACCATCCGCGCGCTATTGAGCGATCGCTTCCCGAGCTACGGCTTCTACGGCGAGGAGACCGGCAAGCACTCTGTGGGTGCCGAGAGCGTCTGGCTGGTGGATCCCATCGACGGCACCAAGTCCTTCGTGCGCGAGTGTCCCTTCTTCTCGACACAGATCGCGCTCATGCGCGGCGGCCGCCTGGTGCTGGGCGTCTCCAGCGCCCCCGCCTACGGCGAGCTCGCCTGGGCCGAGCAAGGCGCCGGCGCTTACCTCAACGACCGCCCCATCCGCGTAAGCGCCACAGCGGACGTTTCCGCGGCCATTGTCTCCACCGGCAACCTGAAGACCATGACCCGCTCCTCGCAATGGGACCGTCTCGGCGCCCTGATCCGCCGCGTCAGCCGCATCCGCGGCTACGGCGATTTCGTGCACTACCACCTGCTGGCGCGCGGCTCACTCGATGTCGTCATCGAGTCGGACGTCAACATCCTCGACATCGCCGCGCTCACGGTGATCGTGCGCGAAGCCGGTGGCGTATTCACCGACCTTGCCGGCAAAGACGTCACGCTCGACACGACCACCGTCCTCGCAACCAACGGACACCTGCACCCCGCGGTGGCCGCAGCGCTCACCTGATTCAGAGGCCGCTGCCCGCCGGTGGCGGCAGAGCGCGCCGCAAAGCGGCGGACGCAGAGCGGATCGCCGCTCGAGCGGCGCTGCACTGGAACTCGTGCGCAGCGCCGCCCGGGCGACTTTGAGACGGCAGAAATCGTTGGCTAGGGCTGCAGGTTCTTTTCCACGAGCCTCCCTCGCTCGTAGATGTTCGCACTCCACGGCGCCCAGAGGACGAAGCGCGGGTCGTCGCGGTCGCCGTCATGGTCGCCCTTGCAGTTCTGGAACTGCACGGTGAACGACGCGGACGCGGTACCGCCCCCGCCGATGTCACCGAGCGCGACCGGGTACTTCGAGGGCGGCGTTACCGTCGCACGGCATGCACGGCCGCTCACCTGCCACAGGTGGACTCCATTGATCTGCGTGTGGTACGCGGTGCCCTCGCCGGGGTTGGTCGCGGTGATCGTCCAGGTCTCCGACTGCGGCGAGCCTGAGTGCCCGGTCAGGGCCAGGGTCATCCCGTAGCCGGGAAGCTGCGTCGGGTCGACGATCCCCCAGTACGCCGGCTTCGCCTGCAGCACCTGATCGAAAGGCAGCGGCTCATCCAGGCGGGCGATCGGGAAGGAGTCGAGCCAGGTATCGTCGTCCGCGATCCCCCACAGGGTGACGGCCTGCAGCTCGTGCCGGTGCGCCAGCGCCTTGAACACATCGAAGTAATCCTTGTAGAGCCAGCCCTGCTCCGCGATCAGCGACTGCGGCACGCTGCCGCCATTGGCAGCATAATTGGAGGTGTTGTCGGTCGACAGATACACGCTCATGTCGAGCTCCGTCACCTGCTGCTTCAACCACGGAAACAGCCGGTGCAGCACCTCGAACGACCAGTAGACATCGGACGCAGACGGATAATCGACGTGCGTATGCATCTCGTGCCCGACCCCGTCCAGCGGAATCTGATGCTCGTGAAGGTGGCGGATCAGCTTGATCAGGCATTCCTCACGGCTCTGGTTCGTCAGGCTGTAGTCGTTGATGAAAAGCTCCGTGCCGGGCGGCGCATAGTCCCGGGCCGCCTGCAGCGCAATGTCGATGTACTGCGGGCCGAGCACCTGATAGAACGGCCCATGCGCCAGGCAGTCGCTCTGGCTGGTGTCGAGCGGCTCGTTCACCACGTCCCACACGTACACGGCGGTGCCGAAGTGCTGCACCACGTTCTTGATGTGGCTCTGGATGCGCTGCGTCAACAGCTGCACGTCCGCGGGATTCGTGGCCGAAAGCGGCGTCTTGCCGTCTTCCTCGAGGAACACCCAGGAGGGGGTCTCCGAGCCATTCGCCCACACCAGATTGTGGCCGCGCACCAGCATGTTGTTCTTCTGCGCGAGCGCCACCTCCTGGTCGGCAACGGTGTAGGTGAACTGCCCCTCCGTCGGCTCCGTGAACTGCCACTTCATGTCGTTGCCGGAGACGATGCTGTCGAAGTGCGTGACCAGCAGCTGCTGGTGCGGCCCGAGCAGGTCGGAGGAGTCGACCGCCGCCCCCACGGGGAAGTACTGCGACAGCGTCTGGTAGATCGAGGGGATGTCCTGCTGGATGACCAGCGGCGGCAGGTACGTCAGCTGGAAGTTGCTGATGTAGAAGGGCTTCTCGGCGTCCGCCCCGCTCTCCGTGTAGTTGGCCTGCACGTAAAGCGAAACGCTGCCGGGAGTCGGATCATACGCATTCGACCTGGTGTACCGCGGGACCGTGATCTGTACCCACTGGCCCGCCGGCGCCGTAACGGTCGCAATGCTCGGATAGCTCGTCGCCGCCGTGCCATCGGTCGTCAAGGTCGACTGTAAGCTCAGATTGAGCGTATCGCCCGACGGCGACATGACCCACACGCTGATGGCGTACTGCGAGCCGACGTACATTTTGTCGTAGACGCTGATCTGCGCGCCATTCCAGGCGGCGGTCCGGTTCGCCACATACAGAGCGTTGCTATCGCCATCCGGGTTGCCCGTGGGTGCCGGGGTAATGGCGGATATTGCCTCGTTCGTCAGCGTGGCGGTACCGCGGCCCGACCAGCCATCGAGCTGGCCGTCCTCGAAATTGGTCTTGATCCCGGAGTTGTCCTGTTGCCCGGCGTTGGGCGGACCCGCGGTCTCGGTGATGGTCACGTCATCGAGGTAGAAGGATTGCGCGGTGGTCGGTGTGGCGCTGGCGGAGAGCTGCGCGTACAGGAGCATGCTGGTTGCGCTGGTGCTCACCGTGTACGTGCCACCGATCTTCGCCCACGCGCTGGCGGTGACCGGCACCTGGTAGCTGCCGACCGTGTCGTAGCACGTTCCACCGCCCGCGGTGCAGGTGGGGTCCTGGCGCTGAACGGTGAAATCCGCAACGCTCGCGGCCTCGCCGGAAGTCAACATCACGTAGCCCGTGATGGTGTAGGTGGCGCCAGGCACCAGATTGTTGACTTGCAGCGCCGGGCCGCCGCCGCCGCCGCTGCTGCTGGTGTAGTTGACGGTAGTCAGCAGGCTGCCCGTTCCACCGTCGGGGTCCGCTGCCGCCGTCGCAGTCGTGGAATAGGTGGGCTGCGACGCGAGATAGAACGTCGTCCAGCCGTCGGCCGTTCCATCCTCGAAGTTATATTGCGCAATGGTTTGCGGAAACGTCTGCGCCGCAGCGGGCAGCGCCAACATGAGAGTGCCAGCCAGAAAGGCCGCTGTGGCCAGTGGCAGGAAGCGGCAGCGGGCCGCCAGCCAGGACAAGGTACGCGCGCGGTGAAACATGATGTCTCTCTCCCCTACATTCTTATGCGCTGAACCAGGCTTGCTCGGCCGCGATGCAGCTCGAGTGGTAGCGGTATCAGGCTAGCGCTGCGCCGACCGATTGTCAAAGCGCCGCTGGCGGTGACGGCGAAAAAGCATTGCGGGAATATGGTAAGCGGCGAGGTGGTACCGCTACCCGGGGCCTGGCTCGGCCTGGCTCTGCTCGGCTCGGCTCGGCTCGGCGCCGTTGAGCCTGAGCTGGGTCTAGGCCGCGACCCGCGTCTCGTCCGCGATCATCTCTTCCAGCCGCTCCAGATCAGGCACCAGCGGCGTCTCGTTGACCATCCGCACCTGACAGATCACCGGCGCCCGTTCGGGGAATACCCGCGAGTTGTCCGGCCGCACCACATCCGAGCTCACCCGGACCAGCTGCGGGAAACCCTGCGACACGAGCGCGAAGTTGCCGCCGTCGAGCCGCGTGCCCAGGCAATGGAAGACCACCACCCGGGTGCGTCCCGAGGGCGCGGGGATGGCCTGCCCGCAGGCCCCCTCGAAGGAGACGAGCGGCAACGCCTTGCCGCTCCACGGCACCGTGCCGATGTACCACGGCGGCGCGCCCGTCATCTCCGAGGGCACCTGGAAGCCCACGACCTCGGCCACACAGGCCCGGGGCACGATGAGCCGCCCTTCCGCGAGGGGAATCAACAGGCTGTAGATTTCCTGCACGCGCTCGGCCATGGGTCACCTGCCCTCCGCCTGCCGCGGCACGTCCCGCAAAGCGCTCTCTTGCGCCGCGCGGCGGCGCTCCACCAGCGGCGCGATGGCATCCAGCAGCTCCGCTTCCTGGTAGGGCTTGCCCAGATAGTCATCGACGCCGAGCTCGATGGCTCGCGCCCGGTGCTTCTCGCCCACGCGGGAAGTGATCATGATGATGGGCACGTCCTTCAGCCGCGGATCGTTGCGGACGTGCGCTGCAACTTCGTAACCATCCATTCGCGGCATCTCGATGTCGAGGAGGATTACGTCCGGGACGTGATCCTGTAGCAAGCCGACCGCGTCCATGCCGTCACGCGCCGTCAGCACGCGCATGCCGTTGCGCTCGAGCAAACGTTGCGTCACGCGACGCACGGTGATCGAGTCGTCCACGACCAACGCAAACGTCCGCCGGTCCTCCTTCTCCCGCGGAATTGCTGGCAGCTGCGCGCGTCCGCGCCACTCGGCGCGCACCAGGGCGCCGATGTCCAGAATGATGACGATGCGCCCATCACCGAGAATCGTCGCCCCGGAGATGCCACGGATGCTGGAGATCTGCGGCCCGACCGACTTCACCACGATCTCACGGCTGCCGACCAGCTCGTCGGCGACCAGGCCGGTGGAGTGCTCGCCCGCGCGCACCAGGACCACCGGAATGGTCACGTCCTGCTCGGGCAGCGGCGAGGCCTCGAGCCCCACGAACGCCGCCAGGTGCTGGAAGCGGTACTTCTGCCCGCCGTAATCGAACATGGCCGCATCGCGCCCCAGATGGGCGGTGACTTCCGCCTTTGACAGCCGCAGCACGCCCTCGACGGTCGGCAGCGGCAGCGCATAGAACTCCTCGCCCGTGCGCACCACCAGCGCATGGCTGATCGCCAGCGTGAAGGGCAGGCGGATGGTGAACACACTGCCCTCTCCGGCCTTGGAATCCATGTGCAGCGCGCCGCCCAGGCGCTTGATCTCGGTGGCGACCACATCCATACCCACGCCGCGCCCGGCCTGTTGAGTCAGCGCGCCGGCGGTGGAGAATCCGGGCTCGAGGATGAGCTGCATCGCATCTTCATCGCTCAGCGCCCGCCCGGCGGGGATGAGGCCCAGGGCACGGCCCTTGGCCCGGATTGCCTCGAGGTTCATGCCCGCGCCGTCATCCGTGAGCCGCACCATCACCTCGGCGCCTTCGCGGTGGATTTCGAGCAGGATGCGTCCTGCAGCCGGTTTGCCGCGACGCGCGCGCTCCTCCGGCGTCTCGATGCCGTGGACCACCGCGTTGCGCAGCATGTGCTCGAACGGCGGCAGCATGCGCTCCAGGACTTGCCGGTCGAGCTCGCCGGAAGCGCCCTCGACCACGAGCTCGGCGCGCTTGTCGGTATCCGCGGCCGCCTGGCGCACGATGCGCGCGAGGCGCTGCACGTGCCGCTGGAAGGGCACCATGCGCGTGCGCATCAGGCCGTTCTGCAGCTCGGTGATGGTTCTGGCCTGCTGCTGCAGGAGGTTCTGCGCGTCTTTCGCCAGGTTCTCGAGTAGCTGCTGGATGCTCGCCACGTCGTTGGCGGTCTCCGCGAGGGCGCGCGAGAACTGTTGGATGGACGAATAGCGGTCGAGCTCCAGCGGATCGAACTCGCTGCGGTGACCGCCCTCGTCCTCGTGCCGATGCAGGATCTGCGCCTCGGTCTCGATCTCGAGGCTGCGCAGCTGCTCCTTCAGGCGGATCACCGTGCGCGATAGCTCGCCGAGGTTGAAGTCAATGGAGCCGAGCTGCTGCTCCAGGCGTGAGCGCGCGATGCTCGCCTCGCCCGAGATGTTGAGCAGCTTGTCGAGCAGCTCCGCATCGACGCGGGCCATCTCCTGCCGCTCGGGAGCGGCGACCGGCTCTCGGCCAGGAGGGACCGGCTGCGGCGGGACCAGCGGATCATCGGCCGCGGCTTCCGGTGGGGCGCTGTCCAGCGCAGGCAGATCATCGCCCTGCGGCTGCACTGCCGCTTCCTGGGCCGAGGGCGCCGGCGCCGAGGACAGGATCGGCGCGCGCGCGAGCGCCTCCGGTGAGGGTTGCGGGTCCGGATCGGGCGCGGGAGCCAGCACCGGCGGCTCCGCCAGCTCGGGCTCGGCGGTCGACTCGAATGCATCGCTTGCGAGCCACTCTGCGCCCGAGGACTGCTCGGCCGGCGGCGGCGCGACCGCCGCAGTGGCGAGGTCTGCGAATACGAGAGGAGCCTCGGAAACGGCAGCGGCGGTGGCCGGGCTGGGCGCCTCTGGAGCAGGCGTCGGCGCTGCAGGCGCAGCTGGCTCGTACGTCGAAGCCTGCACTATGACCGGCGCCGGAGCAGCCGCAGATTCCGCAGAATCGCCGGCAGCCGGCGCCCCCGCATGTTCTGCGGGAGCCGCCAGGGTTGCCCCGGGACGAGTCAACGCCTGAATGCGCCCGATCATCGCCCGCGCAGGCGCTACCCGCCGGCCGCTCGCGACCGACTCGCGCATCCGCGCCAGCTCATCGAGGCTCGCCTGGATGACATCGAACACGCTGTCGTCGACCGCGACGGCGCCGCTCTCCGCCTGGATGACCAGCGTCTCGAGCTCGTGGCTCAGATCGCCCATGGCCATGATGCCCGCCATGCGCGCGCCGCCTTTCAACGTGTGCAGCGGGCGTTTGAGAGCGGTGGCGCTCTCCGGGGATCCCCGCTTCTCGCGCCAATCGCTCAGCGCGTGCTCGGAGGCATCGATGAGCTCCAGAGCCTCCTCGGTGAAGATCGCAGCGACTTCGGGATCGAAGTCTGGCGGCTCGTCCGCCGCCGCCTCGGGTTGCGACTGGACATCCACTCGCTCGACGACAGCGGGCAACTCCGGCGCCGCAGACATGACAGGCACTGCTGCGGGCGCCGCGCTGGCCTCCACCGGAGCCGGACTCGGCGAGCCGGCATCGATGCGTGAAGCTTCGGCGATACGGGCATCGAGCGCGCGCTCCGCCTCTCCCAGACGCTCGAGTAGTTGCCAGTGGTTGACGAAATAGCCGGTGGTCTCATCGAGGTGCGCCGCCACCGATTCCATTGCCGCCATGCAGTCGGCGAGCAATGTCAGATCGGCGGAGCGCAGTCCGATGCCGCTCGTGTAGGCGCGGCGCAGCCAATGATCGATCGGCTCGGCGATGCGCACGCCGTGGCGCGCCTGCGCCATCTTGGAGCTGCCCGCCAGGGTATGGCAGGCGCGGTAGACGTCCTCCGGAAGCAGATGCGGCTCGGTGTTGCGAGCCTCGCGCTTGAGGTAGTGCCGGATGGTGGCGACGTGCGCACTCGTCTCCCGTGCATAGATCTCGCGCAACGCCTCGTCCATTGATGCCGGCGGCGCAGGCTCAGCCGCCGGCTGCGAGGCAGACATCGCCGCCGGTGCTGCAGTACTGTCCGCTGCCGCTGCGGGCTCGGGCTGCGCGCCGTGCACCGCCTGCGCAGCATCTGCAGAATGGCCCGCGGCAACCTCGATTCCGCTCGATATCTCCAGCTGTGTCGATCCCCCCGTCCCCGGCGCGGCCGACACTCCCGCCCTCGGCGCAGCCTCTTCCATCGTCACGACGGCCGCGACGCGCGCCATGGGCGGCGGCTGCCGTCCCGACGCCAAAGCATGCGCAGCAGCCGCGATCCCCGTGACATCGGCCGCCACGGGACTGCCCTTCTCCAGATGATCGATCATCTGCGGCAGCGCCGCGATCGCATCGCGCAGCACTTGCAGGATGGCCGGACTGCGCGTCAGCGTGTTGTCGAGCACGCGGTTCAACAGGTTTTCCACCGACCAGGAGAGCTCGCCGAGCTCGCGCGCACCGACCATGCGGCCGCTGCCCTTCAGCGTGTGGAACGAGCGGCGCACCGTCACCAGCGCCTCGCGCTCGAGCGGGTTCTGGTCCCAGACCGGAAAGCCGCGCTCGATCTTGGCCAGCTCCTCGCGGGCTTCTTCGATGAAGAGCTTCACGAGCTCGGGGTCGGCGTTTTCCGCGAGTGCCGCGAGCCGAGCCGTCGAGGAAGGTGTCAGATGGTGCGCCGGCTCCCGCCCGAGGTTCGGCGCGGTGGACGCCACATCCGCCACGTGCGTCGCCTCCAGGGGCAACGCCGAC
>DASYGA010000059.1:0-3295 GCA_036000265.1 Steroidobacteraceae bacterium
GCGCCGCTGTCGGGAGTTTGAGACATGGCGCACATTTTCAAGATCCTCTGAAAAAACAGGAATCCGCTGCGGGTCCATGTGACAGAATCCGGCACGCTCACCATGTCAGGACGGCGACGGAAGTCATAACCGCGCCGAAAAGCCCGGCGCCGGGCCTTCGGCCCCCGTGGTAGGATGGCGACATACGGCTGCGAGCACGGCGGGCGGCCCCCGGGGGAACTTCATCCCGCGCGCGCCGTTCTGAACTCCTGGCTGCCTGAGCCTCGGGCGCGGCTGTTCGGGGATGATGGATTGGACATTGAAGTAGAAGTCACATGAAGCAGAAGAACTCCATGGCTCGGATCGGGGCGAGCATTCTTGGCGCCCTCCTGTGGTTGTCGGTGGCGCAGGCGCAGACCCCCGCTCCCAACTACATCATCGGCCCAGGGGACGAGCTCAAGATCTTCGTCTGGCAGAACCCCGATCTCAGCGTCACGGTGCCGGTCCGTCCCGATGGCAAGATCTCCACCCCGCTCAATGAAGACATGGTGGCGGTCGGCAAGACCCCGAGCCAGCTCGCCCATGACATCGAGATGAAGCTTTCCGAGTACGTGCGCTCGCCGCACGTCAACGTCATCGTGACCAAGCCGGCCAGCCTCTTCAGCCAGGTGAAGATCATCGGCCAGGTGAAGACGCCGGAGGCCGTCGCCTACCACGAGGGGATGACGGTGCTCGATGCCGTGCTCGCAGTCGGCGGACTGACGGAATACGCCGCGGGCAACCGCGCGCGGATCGTCCGCATGGTCAACGGCACGGAGCAAGACATCCCGGTGCGCCTCGGCGCGCTCGTCAACAGCGGCGACATGTCGCAGAACCTGGCGCTGAAGCCCGGCGATGTGCTGGTAGTGCCCGAAAGCCGGTTCTGATGCCATGACCATCAACTTCGATTCCCTTTTCGATGAGCTGCGCGGCGCCTGGCGCTTCCGCTGGGCGGCGGTGCTCGCGGCGGTGGCCGTGGCGATCATCGGCTGGCTGGTGATCTTCGCGATGCCGGATCGCTACGAGGCCCAGGCCGATGTGTTGGTGGACACGCGCACGGCGCTGAAGCCGGTGCTGCAGGGCCTGGCGACCGACCAGGATGTCAACGTGCAGCTGAACTACGTGCGCCAGGCGCTGCTTGCCGATCCGCAGCTGAGCGAGCTGGCGCGGCAGGTCGGCCTGATGCCGGCCACTGGCCTCGGGCCCGCGAAGCAGGAAGCGCTGCTGGATGCCTTGCGCAAGCGCATCGACTTGAGCGTGGAGCTCACGCCCGATGACGCCGGCGGCACTCCCCACTCCGGCAGCACCACCTACGGCGTCACCTACCAGGACGTCGACCGCGGGCGCGCGCTCAAGGTGGTGCAGATGCTCATGAACGGTCTCATCAACCAGACCCTGGGCGGCAACCAGCGCGGCTCGGAGCACGCGCAGGCGTTCCTGAAGACGCAGATCGCCGATTACGAGAAGCGCCTGCAGGCGGCCGAGGACCGGCTGGCGGCATTCAAGTCGCAGCACCTCGGGCTGATGACCAATCAGCACGGCGGCGTGTTCGATCAGCTGCAGCACGAGACCCAGGCCATCGAGGACGACAACACCAAGATCGTGGTGGCGCAGACCCAGCGGCGCGCGCTCGAGCGGCAGCTGCATGGGGACGCCGCGCTTTCCGCGACCGGTGCCACTCCGGTGCTGGGGCCGAACGGCGCCATGGTCGGCGGCGACACGCTGTCGCAGATCGAGCAGGTGCAGGCGCGCCTCAATCAGCTGCTCCTCAAGTACACCGACAAGTATCCTGACGTCATCGCCGCGAAGCAGCAGCTCGCCGCGCTGCAGCAGCGGCGCGCCCAGGAGCTCGCCGCGCTGCGCCGGGGCGATGCCAATGCCGCCGCGCTGAGCGGCGCCAGCGCCAACCCGGTGTACCAGAGCATCCAGCTGGCCCTCAACAACACCGATGTCACCATCGCGGAGCTGCGCGCGGAGCTCACGCAGCACCAGCAAAAGGCGAAGGAGCTGAGCAGCCTTTTGAACACCACGCCGGCCCTGGAGGCGCAGTACGCGCAATTGAGCCGCGATTACGACACCAACAAGACGCAGTACGCGGCGCTGCTCGCGAGCTACGACAAGGCGCGGCTGGGAGAGCAGGCCGGCAATGCCGGCGCGGTGCGCTTCGAGCTGGTGCAGCCGCCGGCGGTGAGCTACTCGCCGGTGTGGCCGCAACGGACCAAGCTTCTGGCGGTGGTGCTGATTCTCGCGCTGGGGGCGGGCGGCGGACTCGCCTACCTCCTCAACCAGCTGCGCCCGGTCGTCGGCTCGCCGACGGCGCTGCGGCAGCTGACCGGCATCCCCGTGGTGGCGGTGGTCGGCGGCGCCTTTCCGACGCACACGGCGCTCACCACCCGCAGGCAGATCAGGCGGTTCTCGATCGCCGTCGCCTGCCTGATCGTTGGCTTCCTGCTCGTCGTGGTGCTGAGCGACTTCGGGGTCAGGTTGGGCAGCATGTCTGGAACGCAGACGGTGAGCGCATGAGCATCATAGAGAACGCACTCGATAAGGTACGGCGGACGGCTGCCGCCGCGACCGGCGGGGCGGCTGCGAGCCTGCAGCTGCCGCAGGGTGCGCCGGGACACGGCGTCTCGCACCAGCGGCGCATCGCGATCGACTTCAACCTGCTGCGGGCCCAGGGCGAGCTGCCCGAGGCCGGCCTGGAGCGGCGGTTCGCCGACTGCTACCGCGAGATCAAACGCCCGCTCGTCCAGGCCATGTTGAGCGGCGATGCGCGTCCCGACTCGAGGCTCATCCTGGTCACCAGCGCGCTGCCTGCGGAGGGGAAGACCTTCACCGCGCTCAATCTCGCGTTCAGCGTGGCACTGGAGCGCGACGTGTCGGTGCTGCTGGTGGATGCGGACTTCCCCAAAGGCCACCTGAGCCGCACCTTCGGCTTGCACGATGGGCCAGGATTGCTCGATGCGCTGGCGGACGAATCGATCGACGTCGACTCGCTGGTGGTCGGTACCGACATCAAAGGTCTGGAGATCCTGCCGGCTGGAAGGCCGGCCGAAGGAGCTTCGGAGCTCATCGCCAGCGCCCGCATGAGCCAGATCGCGACCCGGCTCGCGCGCCATCCGCGCCGGCTGGTCCTGCTCGACTCACCGCCGCTCCTCGCCTCGAGCGAGGCGCGCGCGCTGAAGGAGCTTCCCGGACAGATCCTCATCGTCACGCGAGCCGGCCGGACTCCCCGCCAGGCGCTGCTCGATGCCATCGCCCTCATCGACAAAGCCAA
>DASYGA010000066.1:0-7005 GCA_036000265.1 Steroidobacteraceae bacterium
GATCTCATCTACGAGCCGAGCACGAGCGATGAGGTTCGCCTGGTGGCGCAGTCGCGCGCCGATCAGTATGAGATACCGAACGCTCCCGGGGACATGCTGGATGACGTGCAGCGCGAGGCGGATACCTTTGCGGTACTCTCCTGGGCGCATACCTTCGATCCGAGCGTCGTGCTCACCAGCTCGCTGCTCTACCACTACAACAGCGCCGATTACGAAGGCGGCCCGGGTGACTTCCCCATCAGCACCACCGATCAGCGCTCCTCGACCTACGAGGGAGCGCAGGAGGACCTGCGCCTGCAGCTCGAGCGCAATCACCTGGATATCGGTGTAGTCGGCTTCGCGCAGCAGGACAATGAGTCCTTTCACCTGCTGTTCAACGGCGCACGGGCGCTGGACGGCAGCGTCCCGGCGATCGCCACGGCGATCCAGCCGAGCGGCGGGCTCGCGGCCGCCTACCTGCAGGACACCTTCCGGGCCGCCGAGTGGCTGTCGCTCTCGGCCGGCGTTCGCCAGACGCATTTTGAGGGCAATGTGACCGAGAACGCCACCGATCCGCGCCTCGGCCTGGCGCTCACCCTGCCGCGGCTCGACTGGGTGCTGACCGCCTTCTGGGGCAAGTACTACCAGGCGCCGCCGCTCGAGACGCTCTCGGGCCCCCTGGTCCAGTACGCGACGAGCGGCGATACCGGGTTCCTGCCGCTGCGCGGCGAGCGGGACACGGCGCGGCAATTCGGCCTCACCATTCCGATCGGGGGGTGGCAGGTCGAGGCCGATTACTTCGTCACCCAGGCGAAGAACTTCTTCGACCACAACCCCATCGGCAATTCCAACGTATTCTTTCCCCTTACCGATCAGGGGGCGCTCATCAAGGCTTACGAGCTCACGGTGCGCTCACCGCCGCTCTGGCGCTACGGCCAGGCGCATCTCGCCTATTCCAACCAGACCGCGGACGGGTTCGGCGGCATCACCGGGGGACTCACCGATTTCGAGCCTGGCGGCGGCTATTACGCCCTCGACCACGATCAGCGCAATACCTTGAATGTGGGCTTCGATGCGAACCTGCCGCGCCGCTTCTTCGCATCCCTCAACCTCTACTACGGGTCGGGCTTCGCCAATGGCGATGCTCCGCCGAGCCACCTGCCGGGCCACGTGGAGCTCGACCTGACCGCGGGCAGGAAGCTGACCGACGGCCTCTCGCTAGCCGTCACCGCGCTCAATGTCACCAATCGCCGCCTGCTCACCGACAACAGCCTGACTTTCGGCGGCGTTCACTGGAATGCTCCCTTCCAGATCTATGCGGAGCTGCGCTATCGATTCCGCTACTGATCGGCCGCAGCCCGCTCCATGAATCGACTGGCGGCCGAGGTAATAACGCGTTATAATTCCGGCCATGAAAGTCCGTGTGCGGCGTGTCGGGAATTCGCTCGGCGTTTTGCTGCCCAAAGCGCTGCTCGATGCCTGGGGAATAGGCGAGGGGGATGAGCTCGAGCTCTCCGAGCGCGGGATTCGTCCGCCGGCGCGTGGCGGCTTCTCGCACCAGCAGCTGGACGAGCTGCGGCGCTCGATCGCACTGGCAGTGGTGCGGCGCCACACAGCCCGCGAGATCCGTGCGCAGATCCTCGCGAATCTCCATCGGTGGCGGGCTCGGGGGGTCTGGGGTCACGCTTACGAGGAGTGGCAAGACATCGCTTTGGGCCGTGATGACGGGCAGCTTTTCGCGGCCATGCTTGGACGTGACGAGGACGCCGTGCGATTGCGCCAATCGGCGCCCTTCGTCGGATTACTTCCGAAGGATGAGGTCAGGAGACTCAATGAAGAAGCAGCAGGTTGATCATGTGCTGCGCGCCGCCGGCAGCATTACCGGCGAGAAACGGTTCATCATCATCGGAAGTCAGGCACTCCATGGAAAGTACCCCGACGTTGCGGACCAGATCGTCACCTCGTTCGAGGTCGATCTGATCGCGCTCGAGCATGTCGAGCGTACTGAATGGCTCAATGTGATAGGCGTTGATTCTCAGTTTCACGAGACGTTTGGCTACTATGCCGATGCCGTTGACGTTGGAACGGCTACTCTGCCCAAGGGGTGGAAGGGCCGGCTGGTGAACTTGCCGCCGGGAGATACCGAGGGCGTGCGCGGCCTCTGCCTGGATCCGCACGATCTTGCGATATCCAAGTACGCCGCCTTCCGCGAGAAGGATCTCCTCTTTACGCGCGAGCTGGCGCGGCGGCGACTGATTTCGAAGGGGCAACTCCTGACGCTGCTCGAGCAGACGAAGATCGGCGAGGAACTCCGCGAGCGGATTCGCGCGCGCATCGAAGCGGATTTCGCGCAGTCGCCGCCGGGCTGACTGTCTACAGCCATCCCTTGGCGCGTGCGAGCCGCGCCGCTTCGATGCGGTTGGCGGCGCCGAGCTTGCTGATCGCCTCGGACAGGTAATTGCGCACGGTGCCTTCGGAGAGGTGCAGCTCCGCGGCAATGTCGGCGCTAGCACGGCCTTCTCCCGCCCGCCAGAGGATCTGCCGCTCACGCTCGGTGAGCGGATCCGGCTCGCTGCCCCAGGCCTCGGCGGCCAGCTCGGGATCGATCACCCGCTCGCCGCGATGTACCCGCCGTACGGCATTTGCGAGCTCCGCGCACGGGCGGTCCTTGAGGAGGTACCCTTTGGCGCCGGCTTCGAGCGCTCGGCGCAGATAGCCGGCTCGGGCGAAGGTCGTGAGGATGATGACGCGCGGCCTCGCGCAGGACGAGCGATAGAACTGACTCGTGCGCGGCCTCCAGATGCACACTTTGCGCCTGCCACTCGAGCCTGACCCCGGCCGCGTGCAGCGATACGGTGAGCGCGAGGGCGGTCCTGCCGGCTCGGCGGTAGCGCCGCCCGCCAGGCCGCCGGCGCGTGACTCGAGCAGAGCCGATCGCTACCATCGCGCTACCTATGAGGATCTCGGGCGCTCCTTACCGCACCATCTGGCAGGCCGCTCCCGGCGTCGTGCGGGTGATCGACCAGTCGCGGCTGCCGTTCGAGCTCGTCACGCGCGATCTGACGACCCTGGAGCATGCGGCTCATGCCATCAAAACCATGGTGGTCCGGGGCGCACCGCTCATCGGCGCCACGGCGGCCCATGGCCTGGCGTTGGCACTACGCACGGATGCATCCGACCGGCGGATCGAAGAAGCCATAAAGACACTGCGGGCAACGAGACCAACCGCGGTAAACCTCGCGTGGGCGTTGACTCGCGTGCGCAGCGTCATCGCGCCACTAGCTCCCGAGAAACGCTTCGAGGCGGCATTGCGCGAAGCGGGCAACATCTGTGAGGCTGACGTCGAGCAGTGCCGGTCCATCGGTGCTCACGGGTTGGAGATCATCCGGCGACTTGCGAAGCCGTCCGCGCGCCGTGTCAATATCCTGACCCACTGCAACGCAGGATGGTTGGCGTGCGTGGACTGGGGCACGGCACTGGCGCCGATCTACACAGCGCACGATGCCGGGATCCCCGTGCACGTCTGGGTGGATGAGACACGGCCCCGAAACCAGGGCGCGGCACTCACCGCATACGAGCTCGGCGCGCACGGCGTCCCCCACACCGTGATCGTCGATAATCTCGGCGGTCTCCTGATGCAGCGCGGCGAGGTCGATTGCGTCATTGTCGGCAGCGATCGCACCACTGCCTGCGGTGACGTCTGCAACAAAGTCGGAACATACCTGAAGGCCCTGGCGGCCAGGGATAACGACGTGCCGTTCTATGCGGCGCTGCCCGTCAGCACGATCGACTGGAGTCTGGAGAGCGGCCGCGACATCGAGATCGAAGAGCGCTCGGCGGCGGAGGTGACGGAGGTGATCGGCCGCACGGTTGCCGGAGAGATCGCCAGCGTCAGGGTCGTGCCCGATGGCAGCGCAGCGCTCAATCTGGCGTTCGATGTGACGCCGGCGCGTCTGGTCACCGGCATCATCACGGAGCGCGGCGTCTGCGCCGCCAGCCGCGAGGGCCTGCTGGACCTTTACCCCGAGCGGCGGCGCAGCGCATGACAGGCGGCGATATGGCCGGCGCACTCGCCTCGGACGCGGATCTTCGCGCGGCGGTGATCGGCGGTTGCCGGGCGTTGACGAGCCTCGGGTTGACCTACGGCACGTCGGGTAATGTCAGCATACGCCGCGACCCGTTCAGTCTCTTCGTCAGTCCGACCGGTATGGCGTATGAGAAGCTGCAGCCCGAGGACGTTCCGCTCGTGACGCTCGATGGCCGCTGGTTCGGCCGCCGCCGTCCCTCGAGCGAGTGGCGATTCCATCGCGACATCATGGCGGCCCGCGCGGAGGTAGGTGCCATCGTGCACGCACATTCCAGGCATGCGACGGCACTGGCGTGTACGGGAAGGGGCATCCCGGCGTTTCACTACATGGTAGCGGTCGCGGGCGGGTCGGACATCCGCTGCGCTCCGTATCACACCTTCGGTACGCAGGAGCTCTCGGATGCCGCGCTGACCGCCCTGGAAGGACGCAGAGCCTGCCTGCTCGCCCATCACGGCATCATCGCGGTGGGGCCGAATCTCGAGGCGGCGCTGAAGCTCGCAGGCGAGGTCGAGAGCCTGGCCGCGCAATACTGCACCTCGCTCGCCCTGGGGAATGTCGGATTGCTCGATGCGGAAGAGATGCGTCGCGTCATCGAGAAATTCCGCACCTACGGCCGACAGGACACGGCGGATGCAGCCCTGAGTCCAGGCGGGGAAGGCCTGCCGCCCGGCCGGTCCTGAGCGGGTGCCGGGCGGCCCGGCCGCCGCGCCCCGGCGATCCCGCCAATTGGACTCCTTCCAGCGGGCGCCGGTTTCCCGCGTCCGCGCAATCAGCTAAGGTGCGCCGGCAGTGGGGGTCACCAGGAAGATCATATGAAAACGGCGGCACCGGCCGGCGCCAAGGCGCACGGCGAGTTCACCCTGCGCGGGATGCTCATCGGGGTGGTCATCTGCGTGCTGTTCACGGCCGCGAACGTCTATTTCGGCCTCAAGGCCGGCATCACCTTCTCCACCTCGATACCCGCGGCAGTCATCTCGATGGCGATCCTGCGCAACATGCGCGGCGCCACCATGCAGGAGAACAACATCGTGCAGACGGTGGCCTCGGCTGGCGGCACACTTTCCAGCATCATCTTCGTGCTGCCAGGCCTGGTGATCGTCGGCTGGTGGACGGGCTTTCCCTTCTGGATGTCCTTCACGGTGTGCGCGACCGGCGGCATTCTCGGCGTGATGTACACCATTCCGCTGCGCCGCGCGCTGGTGACGCAATCGGATCTGCCGTATCCGGAAGGTGTTGCCTGCGCGGAAGTGCTCAAGATCGGCTGCGGCCGCGAGCAGCACCAGGGCCTCGAGAACGTCGACGCCGGCGACGCCGGCCTCAAGGCAGTGCTGTGGGGCTCGCTGATCTCGGCGGCGTTCTATATCGTCGTGCAGACCAGGATCTTCGCCAGCGACGTGGCACACTATTTCCGCGTCGGCAGCAAAGGGGCCGCTACCGGGTTCGATTTCAGCCTGTCATTCGCGCTTTTTGCGATCGGGCATCTCGTCGGAATCTCCGTCGGCATCGCCATGCTCGTCGGCGCGGCGATCGCCTGGGGATGGGGAATACCGTATTTCACATCACTCCACCCGGCGGCCGGCCCCGCGGCAGATGTCGCGCAAGCCGCGTGGAGTCACTACGTCCGCTATGTTGGTGCAGGCGCCATAGGTGTTTCCGCCGTCTGGACGCTGGGCACGCTGGTCAGGCCCGTCATCGCAGGGCTGGGCAGTGCGATGGCCGCCGCGCGCGCTCGCAAAGCCGGCCAGGCACATACCCTGCCGCGGACGGAGCAGGATATTCCGATCGGCATCGTGACCCTGATCTCGCTGCTGTGCCTGGTGCCGATCGCGTGGCTCTTCCGGCATTTTGCGCTGATCAGCGGCCTGGGCGCGCAGGCCTGGCTGCTCACCATTGCCGGTGTGATCTTCGTCGCGGTCGTGGGGTTCCTCATCTCCACCGTCTGCGGCTACATGGCCGGCCTCATCGGCGCATCCAACAGCCCGCTCTCCGGGATCGGCATCCTCTCGGTGGTCATCTTCTCGCTCTTCCTCGTATTCCAGGTGAAGGCGGCGCTGCCGGCCGCCGCCGGCAAGGCGCTGGTCGCTTTCGCGCTCTTCGCCACCTCGGTGGTGTTCGCGGTCGCCGCAATCGCCAACAACAACCTGCAGGACCTCAAGACCGGGCAACTGGTCGATGCGACGCCCGCGAAGCAACAGTGGGCGCTGGTCGTGGGCGTCATCGCCGGCGCTCTGATCATTCCGCCGGTGCTCGATGTGGTCAATCACGCCTACGGCTTTCTCGGCGCGCCCGGGGTCAACCCGGCGCATGCGCTGCCGGCGCCCCAGGCGGGGCTCATCTCTGCCCTGGCGCAAGGCGTTCTGCAGA
Organism: Steroidobacteraceae bacterium; assembly: GCA_036000265.1. Lineage (GTDB taxonomy): Bacteria > Pseudomonadota > Gammaproteobacteria > Steroidobacterales > Steroidobacteraceae > 13-2-20CM-66-19. The sequence continues at coordinate 6,432 of DASYGA010000066.1, forward strand.
ACAACATCGACTGGAGCGCGCTCGGGGTGGGCGGCCTCATCGGCGCCGGCTGCATCGCCTGCGATGAGCTGCTGCGCCGCGTGCTGAAGGGTGTGCGGCTGCCGCCGCTCGCGGTCGGGCTGGGGATCTACCTGCCCACCATGAGCACACTGATGATCGTCGTCGGCTCGATTGTCGGCTGGGCCTACGATCGGCGCGCCGTCAGGGGGCCCCGGCCGGAGGCCACACGACAGCTCGGGGTGCTCCTTGCCTCGGGACTGATCGTCGGTGAGGGCCTCCTCGGCGTCATCTTTGCCTTCCTGGTCGGCTTCTCGGGCAGGCCCGCGCCCATCGCCCTGGTCGGTGCGAATTTCGACACCGCCTCCATCTGGATCGGCGGCGCCGCGTTCGCCCTGATCGTATGGGCCCTCTATCGCTGGATCGCACGCCTCGCACGCGACTGAGAGATCATGCACGGGAATGCGCCCGGCCGCCGCAGCCGGCTTCAAGTTACCGCGCGGTGGCCGCTCACTTCCGCGCCGGTGCTCTCGGCCAGACCCGTGTAGGCAAAGAGGGCGAGTGCGCCGAGCACCCA
>DASYGA010000081.1:0-1606 GCA_036000265.1 Steroidobacteraceae bacterium
GCGCGACGGCCCAACGCCGCAGGCGCAGGCCCGAAGTGCCGTCGGCTTGGCGAGGCTGCTGCGCGAGGGCGCGCAGTGCGCCGAAGCAGTCATCGGGCGCGCACTCGGCGAGCAACAGGAAGTAGGCTCTTGGTGCAGTGCGCTCGGACCCGTCGGCCGCCGCAGACAGATTGTCGTAGGCGTTCTGCAGCAGGTCATCGGGGTCGTAGCACGAGTGCAGGTGTACGTGCGCGTCGACGCAGGCGATGACGTTGGACATAGATACTGCCCTGCCAAGCAATCTTCGGACCCGCTGAAGGCCAAGGAGCCGCGCTGCGCCTGTCGCGGAGGTTGCCAGGGCGATGCCGCATCGCCGATACTCGGCTTCGGAAAAAACCAATTGCGGAGGTGCTCACCCGTGTCCAAGAACAGTCCGGATTCCTCGCGCCGCTCCTTCCTCGCGGGCGCCGCCGTGGCGGCGTCGGCCGCTCTGGTGGGCCTCAGGCCGCACACCGCGCGGGCCGCGGGCGAGAATCTGCCGCATCTTTCCGAGAGCGACCCGCTCGCCAAGTCGCTCGGCTACCAGTCGAACGCCAAGAGCGTCGATAAATCGAAGTTCCCGACCTACAAGGCCGGGGAGCGCTGCGGCGTGTGCCGCTTCTTCCAGGGCACGCCCGGCCAGAGCTCCGGCTACGGCGGCTGCCAGATTTTCGCCGGCTACTCGGTGAACGCCGACGGCTGGTGCGCTTCCTTCAACGCCAGAAGCTGATTTCGCGCACGTTCGGGGGCGCTCACCCGGAGTCGGGGAGCGCCCCTGCTTGTTGGCTTCCCGGCGGCTGCGCGCGGGCGTCATACCCGGGCGGCATACCTACATTCCCCGGCTCTCCTCGCGCGCGCGCCTGGTGGGACTAGAATGGCGCCCATCGAAAGCTCTCGAGATCCGCCAGGAGGTTTCCCATGTCATTGCGCATCAACGATACGGCCCCCAACTTCACGGCCGAGACGACCCAGGGACGGATCGACTTTCACCAGTGGATCGGCAACGGCTGGGCGATCCTCTTCTCGCACCCGAAGGACTTCACCCCGGTCTGCACCACCGAGCTCGGCTACATGGCGCGCCTGAAACCCGAGTTCGAGGCCCGCAACACCAAGATCATCGGCTTGAGCGTCGATCCGGTGGACGATCACAAGCGCTGGTCGAAGGACATCGAGGAGACCCAGGGCGCGGCGGTTTATTACCCGATGATCGGCGACCCCGAGCTCAAGATCGCGAAGCTCTACGACATGCTGCCGGCCGAGACCGCGGGCGAAGCCAAAGGCCGCACGGCGGGCGACAACGCCACGGTGCGATCGGTGTTCATCGTCGGTCCCGACAAGAAGATCAAGCTCATCCTCACGTATCCGATGAGCGTGGGGCGCAACTTCGACGAGGTGGTGCGCGCGCTGGATGCCATCCAGCTGAGCGCCAAGCACAACGTGGCGACACCCGTGAACTGGAAGCACGGCGATGATGTGATCATCCCGACCTCCATTCCGGACGCGGAGGCGAAGTCGAAATTCCCCGCAGGCTGGAAGGCGCTGCGGCCCTACCTGCGCCTGACGCCGCAGCCGAAGTAGCGCGCGCGTG
>DASYGA010000095.1:0-12379 GCA_036000265.1 Steroidobacteraceae bacterium
TGCGGATATCGCAGATGCGGTGCAGGCTGGGCGTGCCGAACTTCGAGGAGTCCGCCAGCACCACCACCTTGTCGCTCGCGCGGATCATGGCCGCATTCTTCTGCGCCTCTTCCTCATTGAATGTACTCAGGCCGAGGCGCAGGTCTATCGCGTCCGCACCGAGGAAAAACGTGTCGAAGTGCAACTCCGCCAGGAATCGCTCCATGAAGCGCCCGCCCACCGTCATCGTGTCGTAGCGGACCGCGCCGGCGGGGACGATGACCTCGTGCTGCTTGTAGCGGCTGAGCAGGTTGACCACCTCCAGGTCGGCGGTGAGGATCGACAGCCCGCGCGCCTCCCCCAGCTGTGTCGCAAAGGTGCGCAGCGTTGACCCCGAGTCGATGATGATGGACCGCTCGCGGTCGATGAGCGCCGCGGCGTAGCGCGCGATCGAGCGTTTCTTGTTGACATTGACCTGCTCGCGGTCCGATACATTGGGCGCGATCAGGTTCAAGCGGAATTCCGGCAGCTCGCGCGCCAGAGACTTCGCCAGCTCGATCCGGAACTCAGGCACGCCCTTGCAGCCGTAGCTCTTGCAGTAGCGCACGATGCTCGGCTCGCTGACACCCGCCCCGGCCGCAATGGTCCGCAGCGGCGCATGCATGAAGGAGTCCGGGTCGGCCACGAGGTATTTCGCGATCCGGCCGAACGCCTTGGAAAGGTGCCCCATGTCAGTGCGGATACGCTCCAGGAGATCCCCCGCTTGCCGCTGCAGCGGAGCGGTCTCCGCTAGCGACGTCGCGGCACCCGATCGGCGCCGATGCGAATCGCGGCTCATGTGCTTGCCCCTGCCATCGTGCGTGAGATGTCCATTCTACGGCGGGCAAACAGAGCGTAGCTCACGATGTAGGCGTACATGGGCACGAGAACGAGATAGGCCATCTGGTTGCCGACAAAACGCGCCAGCAACCCATAGCAGGGCGGCACGACGGCGCCGCCGACGATTGCCATGATCATGATCGCCGCGCCAGTCTTGGTGTGCTCGCCGAGCCCGGTGAGCGCGATCGGGAATATCGCCGGCCAGAGCACGGCGTTCGCAAACCCCAAAGAGGCAACCATCAATATGCTCACGATGCCATGCGTGACTGCAACCGCGACGGTCAGAGCGATGCCGATGCCGGCCGAGAGTCCCAGGGCGAGCTCCTGGCTCATGCGCTTGGGGATCAGGACGATGCCGAGCAGGTAACCGGCCACCATGGCGGTGAGCGTCAGGCTGGCGAAGAAGCGGGCGGTCTGGATCGGAAAATGCAGCGCCTGCCCGTAGAGCACGATCGTATCTCCCGCGATCACCTCGAGCGCCATCTCGAAGAAGAGGGCCCAGAACCCGAAGAGCAGCAGCGGGTGGCGCGACCAGCGGAATCGCACTCCCGCGCGCCGGTCCTCGTCGGCCGGTGGCTCCTGCGGCTCCGGCAACTTTGAGCGCTCGATGCCCGTCGCGAGCACCAGCAGCCCGATGGCCATTGCGAGGTACGGGATGATGAGACGATGCGCCAACATGCTCAGTGCCGCGGCACCGACCGGCGCGTGACCGGCCGGCTGGAAGTGGCCGAAGTCGGCGAACACCAGTGCGCCGAGCAGCATCGGGCTGATCGCGCCGGCGAGCTTGTTGCAGACACCCATGATGGAGACGCGACGCGCGGCGCTCTCGTGAGGCCCGAGGATGATCACGTATGGATTGGCCGCGGTCTGCAGCAGGCACAGGCCCGTCCCCTGAATAAAGAGCCCGGCGAGGAAGACCCCGTATGAGCGCATCAGGGCCGCCGGCACGAACACCACCGTACCGGCCGCCATGACCGTCAGCCCGAGGGCCATGCCATGCCGGTACCCCGTGGCTGCCAGCACGCGCGCGGATGGGATGGCCATGACGAAGTAGGCGACATAGAAGGCGAAAGTGACGAGCAGCGCCTCGAACGTGTCGAGCTCGCAGACGACCTTCAGAAACGGTATGAGAACGCCGTTGAGCCAGGTCACGCAGCCAAAGAGCGCAAAGAGGCCCGCCATGAGCGCCAGTGCGCGCCTCTGGTCGCCCGTGGCGGCGTTGGTCATGGCGATTGCCTGGGCTGCATCGGGTACTGGCGCAAGAGCAACCCGCCTCAGTGCGCTGCCGCGCCGATGGCGGGCTCGCCAGGCAGGGTCCAGACCTGCGAGGCAAGATTGTGCCCGCAGGACCGAACCCTGAGCCTGCCGTCCGTGAATCCGGTCAGGCAACGATGGCTGGCCTCCTCGATCAGATTGCCTGGCTGGGTGTAGCGCCACCGTTGGTTGCCGGTAGCCTCGCATCGGGCCAGCACCGCGTGCTCGCCGATCCGGGTGAGGCACTTCCTCCCCGCGCGCAGCATTCCATTCGGCGCGATGCGCCAGGTCTGCGCCGCGGTACCGCTGCAGTGTTGCACTCGGCCGGGTGCCGCCAGGCAGCGCGTATAGTCCGCGGCGTTCTGCCGGTTTTCCGGCACACCCGGCACTATCCTGGTGATGATGCCGATACGGACCGGATTCCCGCAGCCGCCCGCAGGCCGGATCCGCCAGATCTGAGTATCGTGTGCCTGGACTTTGCCGACGATAGCCGCGACGCCTGTATTTCCGGCTCCGCTCCAGAGGCTCTGGACGTCGAGCCGGCAGCTCCGCCCCTCGAAGCCGAGGTCGCGGGGACGTAACCGCAGGCGCAGTCCAGCCCGGCTGCGATTGAGGACGGCGACCGCGTAGTCACCCCCCTGCAGCGGCTTCATCAGTAAATCCAGGGATGGGCTGCGGCGCACGAGAGTTGCCATGCGCCCGGATGGATCCTGGTCCACGGCCAGCACCGCTTTGGTGCCGAGGATCGCGATCGCGGCCGGCGACAGCGCGTCGAGATCGGAGCTCAGGATCAGAGGAGCGGACATCATCGACCAGAGGGCCAGCTGGCTGCGGGTCTCAGCCACGGTCATGCCCCGGTCGCCGCCAATGATGAAGTCGGCATCGTTCCAGTTCCCGGGCTTCTGAAACCGGGCAAGCTGAATGTTGTAGTCGTAGTTCCACATGACACTGCCGAATCGCGACAGATCCGGATGCTTGGGATCGTAAACCTGTACGTCCGTGCCCTCCCGCCAGAGCTGCCCATAATCGCGCACCCAACCGAGGACGTCATACCAGTCCGGAGTCCCTTGGAAATACGCCGGCGCGGATTCCGAGAACACGATCGGCCTGCCCACTCGCGCCAGCGCGGCGCTCTCGGCGCGATAGGCGGCCCGGTAAGCGGCGTTCTTCGACTCGCCCTTGGCGAGGTAGACGTTGCATCCATCCAGCTTGAGATAGTCCACGCCCCAGGACGCGAACAGCCTGGCATCGGCGAGGAAATGCGGCTCGCCGCCGCCTTTCGGCATACCGCTGCCGGAGAAGCCGCCGCAAGTCTCAAAGCCGGCATCCTCGTAAATGCCGAACTTCAATCCCAGAGCATGAATCGCCGCGGCAACGGCGGGCATGCCGCCGGGGAAAAGACGCGGATCGGGCTGCAGATCACCGTGACTGTTCCGCGCCTTCTGCATCCAGCAGTCATCGATGGTGACGGTGTCGTAGCCGCGTGCCGCAAGTCCGGTCGTGACCAGCGCTTTGGCGTTGGCCAGAATTGTCCTCGCCGTGTAATCACATTGGTAGTGCGCCCAATCGTTCCAGCCCATGGGCGGCGCCGGCGCCAGACGCGGCGCTGACGCTGCGCTCGCTTGCTGCCCCGGGCAGAGGGTGGCCGCACACAGGAGAGCGCCGCGTAGCCCTGCGAAAATGGAATTAACTTTCATCGTATGTAGCATCTTTCCACATGGCAAGGCGAACGGTCAACCACGGCTGAGCCATGAAAGCCGCGTCCTGTCCATCACGAGCCATAGCCGCTATCCTCGGGATGCACCCCGCGGCCGGAGGTCACTTGCAGATGAGAGAATTCGACAGCGCTTCGATGGCGGTTTGGCACGAGTGGATGTCCGCACTGTTTGGAACCCGGATGAGCACCCACGTCCTCGGGTCCATCACCTGGGCGGATATCGCGCTCAGCTGCACCGTGGTGTTGCTGATATTGATCGCAAATGCCACTGCGGTCGCCGTCATCCGGCACAAGCGCAGGTCTGCCGCTTCGACCGCGAAGCTGCGACACCACGCGCTAGGCGCGCTGCGTGGGCCGCTCTACCTGCTCATCTGGATTTGCGGCGGTTACATGGCGCTGGCGCCGCTGCTGGCCGCGTCGCCACTGGGGACCGGATGGCTCCTCGCCTTGCTGCGCACACTCCTCAACCTCGGCATATTCGCGGTTGCATTCTGGTTCTGCTTTCGCTTCACGCGAGTGCTCGAAGCGCGACTCGCCGCCTGGGCCGCGCACACCAGCGGCCGGCTCGACGACCTCCTCGTGCCGCTGCTCGGCCGCGGATTGCGCGTGATCCTGCCGGTCCTCGCGATCATCTTCGCCTTGCCGATTCTCGGTCTGCCGGCGGCGTACGCCGGCATCGCAGTCAAGGGCAGCAGCATACTGCTGATCGTGGCGATCACCGCGGTGCTGTTCCAGGCCGTGACGACCGTGCAGGAGATGATGCTGCTGCGCTTCGACATCACCGCCCACGACAACCTCAGGGCACGCAAGCTGTACACTCAGGTACACGTGCTCGGTCGCGTGGTGTATGTCGCCATCGGCGTGTTCGCCGTCGCGTGCATCCTGATGCTGTTCCAACAGGTACGCCACGTCGGCACCAGCCTGCTCGCATCGGCGGGTATCATGGGCATCATCGCCGGCGTCGCCGGCCAGAAGACGCTCGCGAATCTCATTGCCGGCTTCCAGATTGCCCTCGCCCAGCCGATCCGCCTGGATGACGTGGTGATCGTCGAGGGCGAGTGGGGGCGGATCGAGGAGATCACGCTCAGCTACGTGGTCGTGCACATCTGGGATGACCGCAGGCTGGTCCTGCCGCTGACCTACTTCGTCGAGAAGCCTTTCCAGAACTGGACGCGCAACTCGGCCCAACTCATGGGATCGGTGTTCGTCTGGGTCGACTATTCGTTTCCTCTCGAGGAGGGCCGCAAGGCGCTCGGGCGAATCATCGAGTCGAGCCCGCTATGGGACCGCCGCTTCTGGAACCTGCAGGTCAGCGACACGAGCGAGCGGACCATGCAGCTGCGCGTACTGGCCACGTCGGAGGACTCCTCGAAATCCTGGAATCTGCGCTGCGAGATCCGCGAGAAGTTCATCGCTTACATCCAGGAGCATCATCCCGGCAGCCTGCCGCTCGTGCGCGCGCACGTGGTGGAGACGCAGGCGCCGCCGCTGGCGTCACCATAAGCCGCGGCGGCTCCTGATAAGCGAAGCAACGACGGGCTGACCCGATCCGGGCAGCTCGATGATCTCTGCGAACTGGCGATCGAATGGCTTGCGTTCCGCCGGATCCGAGTGATGATCTGCCCCGGATTTTTTCGGCGCTGGGTCGTCAGGGCCTGCTCGTCCGAGAGCGCGGGCGCTTGTGTGCTTTCGGCGGGCTGGCCGATCGCGCCACGGCCGCATCGATGCCGCGCTGAACCCAGCGCTCGAGCTGCTCGTCGGTGGGGTACCCTTCCGGCGCTACACGCACGAAGCCTCGCAAGGTGCGGCGGCCCATTTGCATGGGTTCCACGTGCGGATCGATCACGGCTTGATCGTACTCCTGCGGCTCGACCCGGATCAGGAGCCCTCCCTTGCCGCTTACCGAGCAGCACATCGAGCCCTTCACCATGAAGCACAGGCCGCCCATGAGAGGCTTTGAGCTCACGTCGCGCCGAGCAGACAGGATCCGGCGCACCCGCTCGGCGGTGGATTTGTCGTACGGCATGATTGCGCCTTGGTTGCCAAACAGTTTTCTGAATTGTACGACGCGCGGTTCTTGAGCGCTTCCTTCGCCAATAGGACTTCAAAGGCTGCCTGGCAAGTCAGCTCGACCAATCGAGGTGTAACTTTAGCTGCCACTAGTGCTTTCTCGCCAACAGCTCGGAGCGTCCAATCTCGGTCTTGGGATTGTCCAGTTTTGGCGGATCGGAGAATCCTGTCAGGGCGTCGCAGGGCTTCCATTCTCCCATGGCATACATCCGCTTGTCCCTCAGACCGGAGACACCCTCATGCCAGGCGATGAGCATGCGTTTGCCGATGTCACCGAAACCTTGATGGGCGTTCATAGCTTCGCGAACCTGTGGCGCAGTAATAGAGACTGCGTCGCTGATCGCCTCGATGATTTCTGACTGTTCTTTCACCTCGATGCCAAAATTGGCGACGATAAACTTCTGCAATGTCTTACCCGGCATCCAGGTCTTTTTTCCCATGAAGCCGATGCCGGGAGGATTGTGCTGGTAGCCCGCGTACACGGCCGTGGTCAGCATGCCGTAGGCTGGCGATAGACGCACGTCGGCGCGGGAGCTGTAGAGGAGCGCGAGATTCTTGGAATGGCAATCAGCGTTGCGCAGCGCGTAGGTCAGGAACAAGATGGTGACGAGCTCACGATGCGTTTCACGGCGCCCCGCACCGGGCACGTGATCGCGCACAGCCTTGATGATTCGCTCCCATGTGGTTTCGTATTTCGCTGACGGGCGCAAGCCCAGCAGGGCACAGAAGTCCTCCATGCCCCAGTGCGGTAGGCCGTTCTCATCGACGTCGAAGCGATCGACCACCAACGCCCTGCCGTCCAGTGAAACCTCAACCTTGGCAGCGGGCATCACGCGAGCAACCACCTGCATGCAGAGATATTCGTTCAGGGCGACGAAGGGCAGCTTGCTCGACGAGCCCTTGATGATGTGCCGACGTGTCAGCAGTGTTACCTTTTTGTGGGGACCGAGCGTGAGATTTTCGTCCTGTGCATCCAGGAATTTGGGGGCCACGCCTGAGACGCCGCTGGTCGCGTGTTGACGCACCAGTTCCGCAAACGCCTCCTCGGAGTTGTCGCCGCGTAGAAGCTCCCGGACCTCGACCGGCTTGGCCGGTTCGTCGAGCTTGGCGCCAGGTGCGGCGACCTGCAGGCGCCCGACCATATTGCGGCCGACAACGGACAGCAAGGCCGTGTAGCTGGCCCCGATGTGCGGCCCGAACTGTTCCTGTAGCACCTGGAGCAGGTACCCTTCCGGCAGGTTCATCTGCAAAACCGGCGGCAACTGATCGTCCCAGCCGTAGGACTCAGTGCGCACCGGCATGGTCAGTGATACGAAATCATCGGCGGCGATACCAGCGTGGTAAGTCAGCACGCTTTTGAAGTCGCCGACCGGCTCCAACACGGCCACCTCTCGGCCCAGTACATAGACCGAGAGGTTCATGGCGATGCCCCGCGCTCGCGGCGCAATTCGTCGAGCGAACCGGAGACACCAGCTGGGGTGAATTGCACCTCGAGGCCAAGCACGGCCAGCAACGCGGCGTATATATCAAATAATGCAAGCCACACCCCCGCAATGACGGCTCATGAGGCCTATCCCGAGGAAACTTGGCGCGGGCCCCATGGCAGCTTGAGATTGCATTGCCGAGCGTCGGGACGCCCCGGATCTGTCACCCAGCCAAGGAGCCGCCCTGAATCGGGTCGCCGTCGCCCATGTGTGAGCGCGTGACTGACCGCCTTTGATCGAACTCCTCAGAACTCGCCGATCACTTGCTGGCCGCAGAGGGTCCTACCCCGCCACCAGGGGCGATGAACGCCCCCGGCTCCCACAGAACCGTAGCGTGCCGATTTCCGGCACTGCGCACGTCAAAAGACAACTTACATTTCACAGCACAGCCTCCTCTGAATCTCCTGATAGGTCCAGGAGATGGTTAGGCGCGGCAGACGCCATATGGGCGAGATCAGGTCGTGGGTGCCGCGAGATTCCCGCATGCAACGGTCAACTCGGGATTCGTAGGCGAGGCTTGAACGCTCACAAAGTAGTTGCCGTCAGTCGGGGTGTCGAGCGTTATCGTGGCGCTCGAGGAGCCTGTGCCATCCCTTCCGATTCGCAGCGACGGGTAATCCTCCAGAGCACCAAACACGCCCTCATCCGCGCCACACTCTCCGCGGTGAAGCGCCCAAGGGTGGACGCCACCCGGCGATGTATTGCCTAGCTTCAGCAAGACCAGGGTGGTTTCCCGCTTCTTGCCCGGCGCCATGGAAGCCGATCCATTCATTTGCACGGCGCCTGCAAGCTGCGATGGGCTGGCGATACGCGCGTGCCAGCTGCTGTTGAGAGTTGCGTCAGTGGCGCTCACTTTGACCGCGGATTTCGGTTGGAATACGCTGCAGGCGCCCAGCGCGAGCGCTGCAGCAACGAGAGCGAATGATCGAAGGTTTCGCATAGATGGTCGAACACCGTTAAGCTTCATGAGTTTCTCCTGTTCTTCCGCAGGATATGCTTTCGATCACGTGCGCTCTGTGCGCCTGCGCACCAAGACGGCGATGCGAGGCTGCAAAGGGGCCGACGCGCGCCCCACGCCCGAGACTCCCTGCCTTACTGCCTCTCGCGCATCTTGCGAACCGTCACGTGCAAATAGCCTCGATAGCCGTCAGGACTCATCCAGCCTGTCGGACATGAGGCAGCGCGCAGCTCCGCTCGCCGGCACATCAGGAACTCAAGGGTATTGCTGGTTCGGCGTCGCACGCGTACCTTCACAAGCAGGCCGTGCTGGCCGCGAACGCGGCCGACGCGGCCGTCCGGCAAACGGACGCAATCGCCATTGCGAAGCGAAGCGGCGCGATTGCGGGGCTTTGGCATGAGCGAAGATTGCAGACAATGTCCGTTAGCCTACTGCTTACAATGACACACGTCATTGAGCTGGAACAATGCGCATCCCGACTGGCGCGCGCGCGCCCACGGTTTGGCGGCCCATGCCGATCAGCTCGCCTGGATCCCCGATGAGACTGGCAACCGAGGCCCCGTTCAATCTCGAGGCGACCGTACGAGTGCTGCAGCGGCGGCCGTCGAATCTCATCGACCGCTGGGACCATGCGCGCTATCGGCGGATGCTGCGGCTGGGCGATCGGCCGGTGCTCATCGAAGTCGTCAACCACGGCACGCTGGAAGCTCCAGCGCGAGACCTGGTTCGATGAGCGGACGATCATGTCAAGCGGTGCGGCTGCCAGGTGCAGAAGCCCTGCTGCTTCGTGGGGGCGGAACTGTGCGGCTCGATCCGGGTAATCCGATCCAGCGCCCGCAGCACGGCGCTCATGTCGGCGGATTCGCCGCCGCCCATGCCTTCCTCTTCGGCGACTGCGAGCTCGGCCGTGTCGTAGGCCCAGCGGCAGAGGATCTCGATCTTATTCTCGCGAGAGAGCTTCTCGTTCCAATCACCTCGTCCGGCGAGCGAAAAAGCGATGCTGGATCGATCATGGCCCGCTTCAAATCGACCGGCCGACTGCCTGCTCTCATGGGGTTCATTTCCTTCAGGTTACAACGATGCAAAGTCCACGCCTCGGCGATATCACGCGGGCTGCCGGTCGGCTGCAAATGGCGCCCGTGAGCGTCACTCGATCTCCTAATGCCACCTCCGTCAGGATGGCAACGTGAGCCGTGGTGTCCCTACGCTGCCGCACGCACGACCTCCCGCCATGCTCTACCCCCAGATTGTCCGTTCTTGTCGGACTGCACCCGCTCGCCGGATCACCTGAGCGGTCGCATATCGCTGTTGGGGGCGGCCTCCTAATGCCAGGACGCTACGCGGGTCACCGCACCGACGGCCAGCGGGCGGAGCGGTCAAGCTGCGCACCTCGGTCCCACGCCCGTGACGCGGTGTCCGGCGAATTCTAAACCGTGCGGTGAGAAATGACGCTCGCGACCGCGACTTCCGCCCTCGAATCCCGCTTCGACCGCTTCCTTTATGCGACGGTTCGAGAAGATCCGGACGGCACGCCTCTGACCGTGCTATCGGTACTCGCACGCCTGGACATCGAGCCCTGGAAGGAGGCCGCCAGGCTCGCTGAGCTTCCGGGCGAGGCCGCCGCTCCGGCCTTGGCCGCGCTGATTTCGGCCGCACTCAAAGGCTCCGCTACTGCTCCGGACAGCGCCACTGTCGCTGCTCGACTGATCACTCTCCTGCCGCGCCAGTCAGTACGCAGCTTCGCAGCGCAAAGCGTCCCACACGGAGCGCGCGTCGCGCAGACCCCGGACCGGGGAACGATCGTAGCGCGAGCGGTCCTATGTCTGATCGTTCTCGTCCTGCTGCTCGCTAGCCAGTGGGGCGTGATGAGCTCTCTGGCGTCAGCACCTGAAAAGAAGCCGCTGGTGGCCCCTACCACCGCGGTTCCAGTACGGGCAGCGCGGCCCGACGCTTCTCGGACAACGCATGGTCGGTATTCTCAACAGGCACAGGCAGATCACCCTCGGGAAGGCAGTAGTCATGCAATACCCACAGGACTCTGAGCGAGGCGCGGTGGAGGACCATCGGTTTTTTCCAGAATGGGCCGAGCGACTCCCAGCCGCCAGAAGCCTGCATGAGGTCGACCGCAATTCGTACCTCGCAGGTGGTTATGCAGAAGAGTTTGGCCACCGGGCGCGATCGGCGCCCTACGCCCGGGCAGTCTCGGCTTCCGTCGAGGCGGACGGGGAGTGGCGTATGCAGAACGGCTGCCTGCACCCCGGTTATCCAGAATGCCCGCGTCCGGTCGAACGGGAATCCCTCGAGACCCGTGGAGAGGCCGTGTCTGTCGGCTGGAGGAGCCCGCGGCCGGGGGAGCTCTCGCGCGCGGGGCCAACCCTCTTCAGCGTAATCCTTGTCGGCCGAGGGGCAGAAAGGAAGCCGTGTTCCGGCATGTGGTCGCCCTGGCGTAAGTTGCAGATCCGGCGGACCAGGCTCCTCCTGGGCTAACGGTCAGGATTTCCGGCACGCAGCGCGACACGCATGCGAGGACCGAGGCATGTCATCTCGCAAAAGATCTCGCCTCATCCGCGAATCACGATCGAGCGCCAGACACCAGTAACACTCGATCGTAGCCGAGACTGCGATTCTGCCAAGTCTCGACGTCACGTATCTCTGGCATACGCGCGATCGTGGGGGTACCAGGGCTTCTGCTCGCGTTTGCGTTCCTCTGTCATTGTCCGCTCCTGAGCAACGTAATCAGCGCTCGTGGGAATACTCGCGCATTGCGCCGCAGTTGATTCGAGTGCGTGCACTATTGCACTGATCGACAGGTTTGGCGGTGCGCTGGCGCACAGAGGGGCGCTCGCAAGGGCCGATCTCGCTCGCCTCCTCACGCCAACCTCTCCTTGATCCGGTCGGCCACGCGCAGCGCATTCGCGATGATCGTGAGCGTCGGGTTCGCTCCGACGATCACATCGTAGTGGTCCTCCGCCGCCACGACCTAGAGCGCCTCGCACGCAGGGAAGGAATTTCGTCGCATCTCAGCAGACCCCGTGCTCATTTGAATCGTCCTCAAATCGACATCCTGTTTCCGTAGAACTCGTGATCCTCGTTGTAGCCCCCTTGGCCCGCGCCGAGCTGGGCGTAGTCATGCACGAATTCGATGGCCTGGATCCACTTCACCATCTTGAAGCCGAGCTCGTTCTCGCACCGCAGCCGCAGCGGCGCGCCATGAATCAGCGGCAGCGGCGAGCCGTTCATCTCGTAGGCGAGGATGGTCAAGGAGTGGCGCATATTTCGCAGGTTGTGGACGTCGTAGTAGATGCCGCCATCGGCGCCCTCGGCGAACGAGTAGAAGACGGCGTAGCGAGCTTCGCGCGCTGGCCGCACAATATCGAGGATGTGACGCATCGGAACCCCGCCCCACTTGGCGATGCCCGACCAGCCCTGGATGCAGAAGTGCTCGGTGATCTGCTCCTGCTTCGGCATCGCCCTGATCTCGGCAAAGGAGAGCTCCCGCGGATGCTCGACCAGGCCATCGATGCGCAAGCGGTAGTTGACGAAGCCATCCCTCTCGAGCGCTCTGAACTCAGCGGACACCGGCAGCGTGCCGTTGGCCCAGAAATGCGGCGATATGTCCCGTTCCCGGTACTGGATCACCGGACTCCACGATTCGGCTACGCCTTTGAGCCTGCCAACCATGAGCTTGCCGATGTTCTGGATGAGGCGAGCGAACCTGATCGTGAAGGGTGTCGCGAGCAGCCAGGTCGCGACCAGCACGGCCACCGCGATGGCGAAAATCCACAGCCCTTCCCAGGAACTGTTGTGTACCCCCGCCCACATCTCGTTCAGGCTTGGCCGCGCGGCGACGATGAAGACGAAAGTGCCGTGGACCAGGATGAACACTACGAACCAGAGCAATCCGAAGAAGTGGACCGTTCTGGCCCGTTGGCGGTTGAACGGCACACCGAGCCAGCCGAGCTTGTTGGCGATCGCGGGGCTCTGCATCAGGCCGGTGCCGATCTGAAGCGGCGCGGCGATGAATACCGTGAAGAAATA
>DASYGA010000131.1:0-1908 GCA_036000265.1 Steroidobacteraceae bacterium
TGTGCGGGCCGGCTGAGCAGTGCATCGACCGCCGGTTGCAGGCGCAGATACCAGCGCATCGTGCCCAGTGCGACCGCCCGAACGGCGGCGCGCTGGGGAGTGCCATCGGCGGCGGCAAGCGCCTCCTCGGCCGATCGCCCAGCGACGACTGCAGCGATTGCGCTCGCAGCCCCGGCCAGGGCAAGCGCACCCGGGTTCTCGGCGCGGCGGCTCAAGCCGACTCGCCGAGAACCATCGACCGCTCGAGCGCCCGGGGCCCGCGGGTGAACAGCGCGGCCGGCTGCCGCTGCCCTCCGGGACGCTGCAGAGTCAGCAGGTCCAGACAATCGGTACCGCATTGGACGCGGATATAGCCGGATTCGTGGCGTCCGTCGGTCTCCACAATGCAGCCGGGTGTAACGGCCGGGGTTGAGCCGGCGCTCGTCAACCCGGCAGCCGGCGCGACTCTCACCTCGTGGACGAGCAGGCGCTCGGGAACGCCGGCGCCCGCGTCGGGTTGGGTGGTTTCCGCCACGGGCCACGGTTGCAGGGCTCTGACCTGGCGCTCGATCTCGGCGGCGGATCGCCGCCAATCGATGGGCGCCTCGCGCTTTTCCAGCTTGCGCGCATAAGTGGCGCCGTCTGCGGGTTGCGGATGGGGACGCAGAGTGCCCTCGCTGAGTCCCCGCAACGCCTCGAGCAGTAGCGGGGCACCGGCGGCGGCGAGCTTCGCCCGCAGCGTGATGCCGGTGTCAGCTGCAGCGATGGGCAGCCGTTGCTGCAGCAGAACCGGTCCGGTGTCGAGCCCTTCGTCCATGAGCATGATCGTGACCCCGGTGGTCTCATCGCCCGCCAGCAGGGCGCGCTCTATGGGAGCCGCTCCCCGCCAGCGGGGAAGGAGGGATGCATGCACGTTCACGCAGCCGAGCCGCGGAATCTGCAGCACCTCTTTTGGCAGGATGAGGCCATAGGCCACAACGACCAGCACATCCGGGCACCAAGCGGCAAGCGGAGCACGCTCCTCGGCGGATCTGAGTGTCTGCGGTTGCGCCAGCGGCACCGAGGCATCGACTGCGGCCTTGACGGGGGAGGCGGTGAGACGTTGACCGCGGCCGCGCGGCCGATCGGGCTGAGTCAGGACGCCGACGAGCCGGTGCGGGGAGCCCATCAGCGAGAGCAGCGTCGGCACTGCGAAGTCCGGCGTCCCGGCGAACGCCACACGCAATTGCGTCATGGCCGGAAAGGGAGCGAGGGGCGCGGGCGCAGTTACAGCGCGCCGCGGCGGCGCTCGGGCGCGGAGGCTCGGGCCGCGCGCTCCTTGCGCTCCTTCTCCAGTTTCTTGCGCACGCGCTCGCGCTTGAGGCTGGAAAGATAATCGACGAAGAGCTTGCCGTCGATGTGGTCCATCTCGTGCTGGACGCAGACGGCCAGGATTTCCTCACAGTCGCGCTCGAATACGTTGCCGTCACGGTCCTGGGCACGGACGCGGATTTTCGACGCGCGCTTCACCTCATCGAAATAGCCGGGGACGGAGAGACAGCCCTCTTCCGTCGCGATCTCCCCCTCCTGCGATAGGATCTGCGGGTTGATGAGGACCAGGGGGTCGCTGCGATCGGCCGAAACGTCGATCACGATCAAGCGCTGATGCACGTCGAGCTGGGTGGCGGCAAGGCCGATGCCCGGTGCGGCGTACATCGTCTCCAGCATGTCGTCCACCACGCGGTGCAGGCCCGCATCGAACCGGGTAACGGGCTGCGCCCGCGTGCGCAGGCGCGGGTCGGGAAATTCCAGAATGGTTCTAATCGCCATGGGGCACTCGATTGGCTTCCTGGGGGCGGATCTTCGGGGTTTCAAAGGGTCGGCGTGCAGGACAGCGCATTCGCCTGAAGCCCGGCCCGTGACCGAGCGCACAACTTGACATTAAGCCAC
>DASYGA010000213.1:0-2117 GCA_036000265.1 Steroidobacteraceae bacterium
ATTCAACCTGAAAGTCACCATGGGCTACCTGCACGTGGCGGACGATGGGACCGTTGAGCCGGAGATTGTCGATCTGGGGATACCGATGCATGGCTAGGGAATTTGCCCTGCCATGCGCCGCGGTTCGGACGCGCGGCCTCCGACGCAAATTCGAATTAATCGTAACGAATCGCTCTTGCGGGATCGAGTCGAGCCGCCCGACGCGCCGGGAGCCAGCAAGCGAACATTCCGACGCATGCCAGCGTGGCCGCGACCAGCAGAAACTGATACGGATCGGTCGCGGATGACCCGAGCGGCAGCGATCGCATGAGCCGGGAAACGGGGATACCCGCCGCCAGACCGAAGATCACTCCGAAAACAATCTGCCAGATGCCGCGGATCATGATCAAGCCGCGAATGTTGCTGACGCTGGCGCCCAGTGCCATGCGGACACCGATCTCACGCGTGCGGCCCGCCGCTGCATGGGCCATCACCGCGTAGACTCCGATGGACGCCATGATGAGCCCGACAAGGGCAAAGCCGAAGAAGATCTCGCCGAAGAGACGCAGGAACCAGATCTGATGCTGGACAGCCTGATCGAGGCGGTAGATGTCGGTCAGCGGCAGGTCCTGGTCGAGCGCCTGGACGGCGGTGCGGACCGCGGGAATGGGGTTGGCGGACGAGGCGACGAGGAGGCCCATGTTATCCCAGCCTTCCTGGCGGTAGGGAACGAAGATGGCGGGCCGGGGATCGTTGGTGACGACCTCCTGGTTGATGCCGGCCGAGACTCCGACGACCGTGACCCAGTTGCCGGCTTTGCCTTTGTCGTCATAAACACGGAAGCGCCTGCCGATGGAGTCCTGGCCGGGCCAGAAGCGATCTGCGGCCTCTTTGGTGAGAACGGCGGAGGCGTGATTCGCGGAGCCATCGGCGGAGGTGAAATCGCGGCCGCGCAGAAGCGGCAGATGAATCGTGTCAAAGTAGCCGGGAGAGCACGCAACGAGCCCGACCCAGGGGCGCTTGGCGGCCTGCGAGATGAGGTTGTGCTCGACCTCGATCTGCTGGTCCCATCCACCCAGCCCCGGCGCGACGGAGATAAGCGCGACGCTGGTAACTCCGGGCAGGGCGCGCAGCCGCGGCAAGAGCTGGTCGTAGAAGCGCTGGCGGGCGTCGGTGTCCTTGTAGCTGGTGTCGGGCAGCTCGAGGCGCGCGGTCCAAAGCTGGCGCACGGGGACGAACGGATTCATGTCAATGCCGGCGAACAGGCTGCGTAAGAAAATGCCGGCTCCGGTCAACAGCACGAGAGTAAGCGCGAACTGAAAGACAACAAGGACGGAGGAGAGCCATCCACCGCGGCGACGGCCGAAGCTGTGCGCGCCTTCATTCAGGACGCCGCTCAGATTGGGCCGGGACGAGCGCAGTGCCGGAAGCGTGCCGAAGAGTACCGCGCTGAGGATGCAGAGAGCCGCGAAGTAGCCGAGCACGGTGTAGTCGGGGGTGAACTGGATCCAGTAGGGCCGGATCTGGATGGTGGATTGGTCGAACCAGCGAACAGCGAGCGTGGCCAGGCCGAGCCCGAGGAGGCCGCCGGCCGCGCTGAGCAAGAGGCTTTCGATGAGCAACTGGCGCATCATCCGCCATCG
This sequence comes from Steroidobacteraceae bacterium, assembly GCA_036000265.1. GTDB lineage: Bacteria > Pseudomonadota > Gammaproteobacteria > Steroidobacterales > Steroidobacteraceae > 13-2-20CM-66-19. The sequence continues at coordinate 1,623 of DASYGA010000213.1, forward strand.
GGAGGCGCCCAGGGCGGAGCGGATGGCCATCTCCCGATGCCGGTCGAGCGCGCGGCTCAGCATCATATTGGAGACGTCGGCGCAGGCGATGAGCAGCACGAATCCGACGGCGCCGAGCATAAGCAGGAAGATAAGCCGGATTTGGCCGCCATTGAAGCGCTGTTGGAAGGTGAGTACGCTTGCGCCGGTGTCTTTGTCTTCGGGGTACTGCCGCGTGAGGCGGGCGGCGATGCCGTCGAGTTCGGCTTGAGACAGTTGCAGCGAGATGCCCTGATTCAGGATGGCGTAAAGGCCAAGAGATCGATCATCGCGCTTGAGGAGATCGGTCGTCGGCGCAAGCGGCATCCACAGATCGACGCCGGTGGGAAAGCGGAATCCGTTGGGCATGACGCCGATGATGGTGACCGGCTTGCCATTGACGCGGACCTTGCGCCCGATGACGTCGGCGGAATGGGCATAGCGCTCCTGCCAGACGCCGTAGGCAATGACGAGGAC
>DASYGA010000231.1:0-6677 GCA_036000265.1 Steroidobacteraceae bacterium
GCGATCGAGGGCGGCCAGCAGACCCTGAGCAACCTGGCTGCCTACGTCACCCGGGACCGTTCGGAAGAGAGTTGAGGACTGATGGCAGGAAAGGTGTTCTTCAGCGTGACGATGTCGCTGGACGGGTTCATCGCGCCCGGGTCCCTCGGGGAGTTGATGGGGCAGCAGTGGATGGAACTGCAGCAGTGGATATTCCCGCAGCGGTTCTTCCGAGAGAGCCTGAAGCTCGGCGAGGGCGGCGAGGAAGGGCGCGACAACGACATCGCTCGGGAGACCTTCCAGCGCACCGGCGCGAGCGTGATGGGCAAGCGCATGTTCGACGCCGGCGAGCGGATGTGGCCGGAGGAGGCGCCGTTCCACACGCCGGTCTTCGTCGTGACGCACGAGAAGCGTGACCCCTGGGAGCGGCCGGGCGGGACCACGTTTCACTTCGTCAACGAGGGCATCGAGACCGCGCTCGCCCGGGCCCGCAAGGCCGCCGGCGACCGGGATGTCCGCATCGCGGGCGGCGGCGCGACGATCGTGGAGTACGTAAACGCCGGCCTGATCGACGAGTTCACGATCGCACTCTCACCCGTGCTGTTCGGCTCCGGAATCCGCCTGTTCGAGGGCGTGGATTCCGGGCGTGTGGCCCTGGAACCGGTCCGCGCGGAGCCGACGCAGCGGGTGACCCACCTGACCTACGCAGTCCGGAAGCGGAAAGTGTTCGGCGCATCATGAGTGGAGCGGGTGAAGGGAATCGAACCCTCGTCACTTGGTTGGGAACCAAGAGCTCTACCATTGAGCTACACCCGCCCGGATCGCAGATCCCGTCGGCGATGCGCGTTTCCGCAGGAGGGGAATAGTACATCCCGCTCCGGGGGTTGGACAAATACGAGCTCTCCGGCGGGCAAGCCGTTCTTGACAGGGGCAAAGCCGGCTGTCATGAATCCACGATGGCTGCCACGAGCTCGAGCAATACCGCTGTGCCGCCGCAGCTGCCCGACCGGGCGGTCTGCGTGTACTGCGCCTCGAGCCGCACGTCGCATCCCGAGTATCGCGAGGCGGCGTTCCGCCTGGGCGAGGTGCTGGCCGGGCATGGCATCACGGTGGTGTACGGCGGCGGCGCGCAGGGCTCCATGGGCGCTCTGGCCGACGGCGCGCTCGGCAAGGGGGGCCGCGTGATCGGCATCCTGCCGCGCTTCATGGCCGATCTGGAATGGGGCCATCCCGGGCTCTCGGAACTCAGGCTGGTCGAGGACATGCGCACCCGCAAGCACCTGATGCTCACGGAATCGCAGGCTGCGATCGCGTTGCCCGGCGGCTGCGGCACCCTGGAGGAGCTGCTCGAGGCGATCACGCTCAAGCGCCTGGGCCTCTTCCTCGGCCCGATCGTCTTGGTCAACACGCGGGAATACTTCCGCCCGCTGCTGGAGGCGCTCTCGCGCGCCATCGACGAGCGCTTCATGGACGAGCGCCACGCGCTCATGTGGCAGGTCGTCGCCCGGCCGGAAGAGGTTCCGCAGGCCCTGGAGCGCGCACCGGCCTGGTCGGCGGAGTTCCGCGCCTTCGCGGCCGTGTAGCATCCGGCGCCGCGCAGCCCTGTCGTCGGCCACCGTGGACGGCGACCGGGGCCCCGGTCGCCTCGACTATGCCTTCTGCTCTTTGCGCGCCGCGGCCAGGTCGAAGGGCAACCGCCGGAACCGGACCCCGGTGGCCATGCGCACCGCATTGGCGACCGCTGGTGCGATCGGCGGCGTGCCCGGCTCCCCGACACCCGACGGTGAGCTGGCCGACGGCAGGATGTGAACCTCGACGATCTTCGGCATCTCGTTGATGCGCATGACGCGATAGCGGTCGAAGTTGCTCTGGTCGACCCGCCCGCCGGTGAGGGTAATCTCGCCCCACAGCGCCGCCGACAGGCCATAGCCGATGCCGCTTTGCATCTGCGCCACCACCACGTCCGGCGTCACGGCGATGCCGCAGTCGACCGCGCAGACGACACGATCCACCCTGATGTCGTCTCCGGACACGGTGACCTCGGCGACCTGGGCCACTACGGAGCCGAATGACTCGTGGACGGCGACACCGCGTCCGCGTCCCTTGCCGCGAGCAAAGGGCTGATTCCATCCCGCCTTCTCCGCGACCAGCTGCAACACCGCCGAATGCCGCGGGTGCTTGCCGAGCAGCCGCAACCGGAAAGCGACCGGGTCTTCTCCGGCCTCTTGCGCGAGCTCGTCGATGATGACTTCCTTGGAGAACGCCATGTGCGTGTGTCCTACCGAGCGCCACCAGAGCACCGGGATGCCGACCTGCGGCTTGCTCCAAGTGATGCTGACGTTCTCCAAGTCGTACTCGTCGGCGGCATTGCCCTCGACCGCCGTCGGGTCGACACCCTTTCCGGCAAGCGGCGAGCCGGCCATGATCGACTGGCCGACCACCCGCTGGCGATACGCGACCTTGCCGCCGCCGTCGATGCCGGCCTCGATGCGATGAAGATTCAGCGGCCGATAGCGGCCGCCGGTGATGTCATCCTCGCGGGTCCAGATGAGCCGCACCGGATAACGGCCGCCGGTGGCCTTGGCGATGGCGGCCACCTCGGAGATGTAGTCCGACTCGAAATTGGCGCGGCGGCCGAAGCTGCCGCCGGCCGCGAGCGTGTTGATCGTCACCTGATGCGGGTTGAGGCCGGTCATCTTCGCCGCGTTCATCTGATCGACCGTCTGAAACTGACATCCGGCCCAGATCTCGCAGTGATCCGGGCTCAAGCGGCACACTGCGGTCAGCGGCTCCATCGGAGCATGCGCCAGGTACGGGAACTCGAAATCCGCGCGGATCACCTTGTGCGCGCGTGCCAGTGCCGCGTCCGCATCGCCCCGTTGCGAGCCCGTCAGCGCGTCCTTGCCGGCGGCAAGCTGCCGGTAATACGCCAGCAGCTCGGTCGTGCCGCGCTTCTCGGCCGCCGACTCGTCCCAGGTCACTTTCAAGGCCTCGCGGCCTTTCTTCGCCGACCAGAGGTCGCGGCCGACAACGGCGACGCCACGCGGTATCTGGACCACGTCCACCACACCCGGCACCGCCTTTGCCGGCGATGCATCGAACGAGGCGACCTTCCCGCCGAAGCGCGGCGGTCTCATGACCACCGCCGTCATCATTCCCGGCAACATGACGTCGATGGCGTACCGCTCGCGGCCGGAGGACTTGTCGCGGCTGTCGAGGCGGGGCAGGTGACCCTTGCCGATGAGCGTGAACCGCGCGGGGTCTTTGAGCGTCACGTCGGCGGGGACCGGCAGTTGCGCGGCATCGGACGCGAGCTCGCCGAAAGATGCCTTTCGCTGTGAGGACGAGTGCGATATCACGCCTTCACTCACCGTCACCTCACTGGCCGGCACGCCCCATCTGGCGGCGGCGGCCTGTACGAGCATGGCGCGAGCGGTCGCACCCGCGCGGCGCAGCTGCATCCAGGAGTTGGCAACCGAGGTCGACCCGCCCGTGCCCTGCATCCGGCCCTTGGGGTCGAAGGCCAGATTGCCGTAGGCGGGGACCTCGGCCGGAGCGCTGGCGACACGCATCTGGCTCCAGCTGGCATCCAGCTCTTCCGCCACGATGGCCGGCAGACCGGTCCAGACTCCCTGGCCGGCCTCGAGGTGCTTCGAGAGCACCGTCACCGTGCCGTCCGGCGCAATGTGCACGAATGGCATGGCAAAGGCGTCCGATGCACTTGCCTCCCCGGTCGCGGAGCTGAGCGGCGCGGTGCCCGAGGGCCGTGAGCACCCCGACAATGCGAGCCCCAGCGTCAGTCCCGATCCCGCCAGGGCGGTGAGCTTCACGAATTGGCGCCGGCTCAGCTCCTGCGGCGTACCGCGCACCAACGCGGCGGGGTCTTCGATATCACGGAAGTCCATACGATGTTCCTCCGCTACTCGGGAGTGGCCGCGAGAGCGTCGGCCGCCTGATGGATGGCGTCACGGATGCGCGCGTATGTGGCGCAACGGCAGATGTTGCCTGCCATGGCACCGTCGATATCAGCATCCGTTGGATGAGGCTTGCTCGCAAGCAGCGCCGCCGCCGACATGATCTGGCCCGACTGGCAATAGCCGCACTGCGGCACGTCGAGGCTGACCCAGGCTGCCTGAACGGCTCGCGCGGCCGGAGTGGACAATCCCTCGATCGTGGTGATCTGGCGTCCGGAAGCGGCGGCGACCGGTGTGATACACGAGCGCGTCGGTTGCCCGTCGATGTGTACGGTACATGCGCCGCAGAGCGACATGCCGCAGCCGAACTTCGTACCCGTCAACGCGAGGTGGTCGCGCAATGCCCAGAGAAGCGGCATGTCGGGATCCACGTCGAGCTCGCGAGTCTGCCCGTTGACGGTGAGCCGTATGCTCATGGGATACCCTCCGGCGATGAGACTGGCCGTTGCAACCCTCGATTGTTGGCGCGCCCCGAGGCGCCCGCCACCCCCCTTGGAGAGAGCCTCGCCAGCGGCGCGGCGGACTAGCCGGTCTCCGCCGCCAGCACCTTGCCGAAGCGCCGCTGGCGGCGGGCATAGTCGGCAAGCGCCGCCGCGAGCTCGGCCTCACCGAATTCCGGCCAGAGCCGGTCGGTGAAGTAGAGCTCCGCATAGGCACAGTCCCAGAGGAGGAAGTCGGACAGCCGCTGCTCGCCGCCGGTGCGGATCAGGAGGTCGACCGCCCCGACCTCCGGCAGCGAATGGTCGACCTCGGCGAGCAGCCGCTCGAACTCCTCGATGCTCAGGCCGGCGCCGCGCGGGGCGCGGCGCGCCGCCTCGAGCAGGCTGTGCTGTGAGGAATAATCGATCGCGATGCGCAGGTTCATGTGCGAGCAGCCGGCCGTCAGCCGCTCGCTGTACTGGATGGCGCGCACCAGGCTCGGGCGTAGCCGGTCCCGGCGGCCTATGACGTTGATCCGGATGCCTTGCTCGATGCACTGGCGGGTCTCGGTCGTCAGATACCGCTGCAGCAGGCGCATCAGCGCATCGACCTCGAGGCTCGGGCGTCCCCAATTGTCCGAAGAGAACGCGTAGAGCGTCAGCGTGCGGATACCGGAGCGCGCGGCCGCTTCGACGATGCCGTTGACCGCCTTGGCGCCGTGTACATGGCCGGCACTGCGCGGCATGCCCCGGCGCTGCGCCCAGCGGCCATTGCCATCCATGATGATTGCGACGTGCAGGCTCATCGCGCTGCTCACGACCGCCGCGTCGCCTTGATGACCGCCTCGATGTGCTCGAGATAGCGGTAGAGCGCCTGGCGCCCGACAGCGGTCAGCCGGTACTCCGATTTCGGGCGCCGGCCGGCGAAGGATTTGGAGCACTCGATGTAGCCCGCCTCCTCGAGCTTGCGCGCATGCGCGCTCAGATTGCCGTCGCTGACATCGAACAACGCCTTCAGCTCGTTGAAGGTGAGCTGTGCGTTCACCGCGAGTGCGCTCATGATGCCCAGGCGCACGCGCTCGTAGACCAGGCGGTCGAACTTCGAGTCTTCGCCGCCGCCGCGCGGGACGGGCACCGGCACCGGCGCGGCCACCGCTTTGCGGGCTTCTGTCGGACGCATCACTGCCTCACGCCGGCGCGCGACCGTCTTCATGTTGGCGAGCGCTCCACATCTTCTATCCGTCCGATCAGGAATCCGAACACCACGTGCAGCACGCCGAAGCCGCCGCCGAGGATCACGTTGTGCCAGCGCGGGGAGACCTCGAAGGCCACCGCTGCGCACAGCACGAAGAGCCCGCCCATGGCCCCGATCAGCCGCATCATCGCCGGCGCCGTCATCAAGGTCGCCGACAGCACCGCGCAGCCGTAAAGCAGCAGCCATACCCCTGGCAGCAGTTGCGCCTCGCCTGCCTGGCAGAGCACCGCGGTCAGCACGCCGCCCGCCAGCAGCGCCGGACACAGGCAGAGCACGAAGCGCCGCGCCGGCCCGCGGTAGAGCGGCAGGCCGATTCCCGAGCGGTGGCGCGCGACCAGCACCACACCGACGCCCGCGCCGACCGTGGCCGCCGTCAGCCAGATGACCAGCCAATGCGGGCCCAGCGCTGGAACCGAAGCGACCCCCGCAGCGACGAGTCCCACTGCCCCCATGGCGATGCCCGCCGTTCCCGGCACGGCAAATGCCCCCGCCGCATCGATCGAGGCGCGAATGTAGTTGAGCGTCCCGAGCGCATGGCTGTCCAGGGCGACAGTATTGTTCGACCGCATCGCACACCGACCCTCAGCGTGTTTTCGCTCGAATGTAGCAGACCTCTCGATCGCGTCAAGTACTCTGTATCACAAAGTAAGAAGCTGAAAAACAGGCGGGACGGTGCCGACGAGCTTCCCGAAAGGCTCTTTGGCGACCGGCCCGCCTCGGTCCCGATCCTAGAACTTCAGGAACAAGCCGGCGTTCAAGTTCCAGCTCGAGTTCGTCTGATCGGCATCGCTCTTCGACTGCAGGCGGCTGAACTCCGCGACGAAGAGCAGATTCGCCGTCATGTTCTGATAAAGGCCGAGCGACCACTTGTCGTTGCGCTTCACGAGGCAGCCGAACACTCCGCCGCAGAACGTCCCGCGATCGAGCGCCGTCCCGTCGAGGTTGCTGACCCCGTAGTTCAGGCCCACCTTCGTGTTCACGATCTTGTATGTGACCTGGGCGAGGTAGCCGTCGGAGTCGCGCGATGTACCCATGGCGTCGTTGGAATTG
>DASYGA010000285.1:0-3212 GCA_036000265.1 Steroidobacteraceae bacterium
CGATTCACGAGGGCGGCGAGCTCGGGTATTCGCTGGCGCACGCCTTCGGCGCTGCCTTCGACAACCCGGATCTGCTGGTCGCCTGCGTGATCGGCGACGGCGAGGCCGAGACCGGGGCGCTCGCCACCAGCTGGCACTCGAACAAGTTCCTCGATCCGGCCCGCGACGGCGCGGTGTTGCCGATCCTGCATCTCAACGGCTACAAGATCGCGGGTCCGACCGTGCTGGCGCGGATCCCCGACAGCGAACTTTCACATCTGCTGACGGGCTATGGCTATACGCCCTATTTCGTGACCGGCGACGAGATACGGGTGATAGCCGCAGGCGTGGAAGTACTCCTCGAGCTCATTCTTCTCGAGGCGGGCGAGCACGGTCGGGTTCTCGATCTTGTAGCCGTTCAGATGCAGGATCGGCAGCACCGCGCCGTCCGTGGCCGGATTCAGGAACTTGTTGCTGTGCCAGCTCGTGGCGAGCGGGCCCGTTTCCGCCTCGCCATCGCCGACCACGCACGCGGCGATGAGCTGCGGGTTGTCGAACACCGCACCATAGGCATGACTCAGCGAATAGCCGAGCTCGCCCCCTTCGTGGATCGAGCCCGGCGTCTCGGGCGCCACGTGGCTCGGAATGCCGCCCGGGAAGGAGAACTGCTTGAACAGGCGCTGCAATCCGTGCTCATCCAGGGAGATTTCCGGGTAACGCTCGCTGTAGGTCCCCTCGAGGTAGGTGTTTGCGACCAACGCCGGTCCGCCGTGTCCGGGACCTGCGATGTAGATCATGTCGAGGTCGTATTTCCGGATGACCCGGTTGAGGTGCGCATAGATGAAGTTCTGGCCGGGGGTCGTGCCCCAGTGCCCGAGGAGGCGCGGCTTGATGTGACTCGGGGCCAGAGGCTCGCGCAACAGCGGATTGCCGTAAAGATAAATCTGCCCGACCGACAGGTAATTGGCCGCACGCCAGTAGGCATCGATGCGCGCGAGTTCCTCGCTCGTCAGCGTCACCTCGTCAGTCCGCTCACTCACACTCACTGCTGCGCTCATGTTTGATACTCCGATGACGCGCACACCGCCTGACTACGGGGCGCCGATGCTTTGCAATGAAGCCGTCCGCCGGCAGTTCCCACCCGTACTCGTGCGGCTTGCGCCTGATCGCAAGTCTCGCCTCGCCTGCTGGAGGCAGACGGCGGCGACGGTCTCAAGTGCGGCTCAGCGTGACATTCGGCGCTGCTTCGCCCGCGTCCAGAGCGGCGGTCAACCTCCTGGAGAGCCGCTTGATCGAGACGATTCGCGCCCTCTCGCTTTGATCGTGACCGAGTGTCAGGGCATCGTGGCCGCAGGCACTGATCGTCCGATCCCCATCGCCGGCCACGAGGATGATGATCCGAGCGGCAGTCAAGCCCTCGAGAGGCCGCGCGAGTCTCACGAGGCTGGCTCGCTCCGAATGCCTCGTCCAGATGAGGACCGTCCGATCGTCCAGAGGCTCCCAATTCTCGAGGCTCTCGGCACGAAGAGCTTGGTGGCTGCGGACTGCGTGCTGCTCGCAAGCGGCCGGTGAGGCGAGCACTCGCGGCGCAACTGCAAGGAGTGCAGCGAGGAGCGCAACCCGGAAGATCAAGGTCTGGTAACTGTCGAGGCGCCGTGCTTGCGGCGCGCGTGGTTTTGGCGGCATCGACATCACAGCGGCACCTACCCTTGGCCCGATGTACTTACCCTACGTCTTCAGACGCGCGCCGCAAATACGTAGCTATGCGTAGAAGCCGGCGCTCGAGCGCCTCATCGGGCGAACACGATGCTCAGGGTCGCGAGGATTCCCGCGACGCAGATCGCGTAGCACAAGAGGTGCGTAGCAATCAGCAAGGGAAGCCTCGAGGCCGAATGCACGTAATCCTCGATGACGACCTGCAGTCCCAGCGCTGTGTGCCGGAACGCCGCCATCAGCAGCAGGATTGTGAGGAACGCATTGAGCGGCCGGCCGAGCCATCCGATGAAGGCAGCCCGATCCGCGGCCCCCAAGCCCACGAGCGAAGCCACCAGCCAGAGCGTGAGCGGCACGAGCGCAATGGCTGAAAGGCGCTCGGCACGCCACGCACCGGTGCCGCGCCTCGCGCTACCGAGACCCCGTGCCCGCGCCGCGATGGAAGGTGCCGGTTCCGCGGGCGTGGACATTTCAGCCTCTCACCCGGCGTCCGATGAGCCAGGCCGCGGCGGTCAATATGACACTCGCCGCGACCGCCGCCCACCCGGAGGCATAGATGGTGCGCAGCTCGAAGCCGACGACCGCGTCCCAGAAGAGATGGCGGATGCCGCCGCAGAGATGCAGGAAGAAGGCGAAGGTGGCGATCACCAGCAGCGCGCGACCAACCGGCGATACCGCCGCTACATCCATCGAAGCGTAGGATTGCGGACCGACCGCGGCCGCCACCAGCCACGCCACGAAGGCCACGATGGCCACGGTGGAGATGATGGCGGTGAGCCGGTTGGCGATCGACAGAACCGACGTGAGCTGCGGCCGATAGTTCTGGATGTTGGGCGAGAGCGGCCTCACAGCGTACGCTCCAACATCATCCTCTTGATCTCGGCGATCGCCTTGCCGGGATTGAGGCCCTTGGGACAGGTGCGGGTGCAGTTGAGGATCGTATGACAGCGGTAAAGCCGAAACGGGTCCTCCAGCGCATCGAGACGCTCGCCTTTGGCATCGTCGCGGCTGTCCGCGAGCCAGCGCCACGCCTGCAGGAGCACGGCCGGCCCGAGGAAGCGCTCGCCGTTCCACCAGTGACTCGGGCATCCGGAGGTGCAGCAGAAGCAGAGGATGCACTCGTAGTAGCCATCGAGGCGCTTGCGGTCGGCCACCGACTGCAGCCGCTCCTGCTGCTGCGGCGGCGGCTCACTCGCTTTGAGCCAGGGCTCGATCATCGAATATTGCGCGAGGGCATGCGCCTGGTCGGGAACCAGGTCCTTGATGACCGGGAAGTTGGCGAGCGGATAAACGGATGCGGTGCTGGCGGTCTCGGAGACGAATCGGGTGCAGGCCAGCCAGTTCGTGCCATCGATGGTCATGGCGCAGGACCCGCATACGCCCTCACGGCAGGAGCGGCGGAACGCAAGCGTTGAGTCGAGCTTGCTCTTGATCCAGATCAACGCATCGAGGACCATCGGTCCGCAATCGTCGAGATCGACCTCGAAGCGGTCGAGCCGCGGATTGCGGCCGGATTCCGG
>DASYGA010000310.1:0-12631 GCA_036000265.1 Steroidobacteraceae bacterium
CGGATGATCGGGGTGCGCGTGGCGTATATCTTCTGATGTCATGAGCTATCCTTGCATGCGCCGAGTCCTGCTGGCGGCAACGGGTGTTCTGGCCACGATAGCGGCAGCGGCCGCAACACCTGCCGCCTTGAGTGGCGCCGACTATGCCCGGGCCGAGAGGCTCATGCCCTACGAAACCGAGCCTCTGGTGTTGCGCTCGGTCAGCGATGTGCGGTGGCAGGGCGATGGTGCGCTCTCGTACCGGGCCACGACAACCGGCGGCAGTGAGCAGGTTCTGATCGACCCGGCGAAGAATACGCGCCGCAGGATCCCGGGTCAGACCTCGGCGGCACCGGCGGTCCCGGGCGAGGCTTCGGCCGATGCGCACGCGGCGCGCTCGCCCGATGGGCAATGGGCGGCGTTCGTCCGTGAGAACAACCTTTGGGTGCGGCGACTCGCGACCGGAGAGGCCGTCCAGCTCACCTTCGACGGTCAGAAGGACTTCGGCTACGGAACCGACAACTCGGGCTGGCACCACTCGAGCCGGGCGATCGTCAGCTGGTCGCCCGACTCGCGGCGCATTGCGACCTATCAGCAGGATCAACGCGGTGTTGCCGACATGTATGTGGTGCGAACCGGAGTCGGGCACCCGGTGCTGGAGGCCTGGAAGTACGCCATGCCGGGGGACAAGGTGGTTCCGATCATTGAGCGGGTGGTCATCGACGTCGCCGCGCGCAAGGTGGTGCGGCTGCAAATGCCCGCGGATCAGCGCCGTACTGCCCACTGCTACGACCTGAATTGCGGGCCCGATGGCTCGATGACCGACGTGCAGTGGAGTCCGGATGGCACTCGCCTCGCGTTCGTGTCCGTCTCGCGGGACCACAGGGAGGCGTGGCTGCGGATCGCGGACGCGGCGAGCGGATCCGTTCGAACCGTAATCGACGAGAAGACCGCGACCTTCTACGAGTCCGCTAGCGGCTGGGCACAGGATGCGGTGAACTGGCGTTATCTGCCCGCCAGCCACGAGGTGATCTGGTTCTCGCAGCGCGACAACTGGGGACATCTGTATCTCTACGACGCCCGCACCGGGCGTCTCGAGAACAGGATCACCCGCGGCAGCTGGAACGTGATCTCGCTGCTCGAGGTCGATCGCAGGCATCGTGTGCTGTATTTTCTGGGCGCAGGCCGCGAGCGCGGCAACCCGTATTTCTGCGATCTTTACAGAGTGGGCTTCGACGGCCGGCACCTGCAGCTCCTGACCCCCGAGCGGGCCGACCACTCGGTCTCGATGGCGCCCTCCGGGCGTTTTTTCCTGGACAGCTACTCGCGGCCCGACTCGCCGCCGGTGACCGTCCTGCGGGACGGCAACGGCCGGCTGATCCGCACCCTCGAGAGGGCTGACATCTCGCGCCTGCGAGCGATCGGATGGCAGCCGCCGCTGCCCATCAGTGTGAAGGCGCGCGATGGGACGACGGACCTTTACGGGCTGCTGTATCGGCCCACGAACTTCGATCCCGCCCGCAAGTATCCCGTCATCGATCGGATCTACCCCGGCCCGCAGATCGGCAGCGTCGGCAAGTTTGGCTTCCAGGCGGCACGCGGTGACTCGCAGGCCATGGCGGAGCTCGGTTTCGTCGTGGTTGCGATCGACGGCATGGGCACCTCGCTGCGCTCGAAGCGCTTCCAGGATGCCTACGGCGGCAATCTGAGCGACGACACGTTGCCCGACCAGGTGGCCGGCATCCGCGAGCTCGCGCGGCGCTATCCGTGGATTGACCTCACCCGCGTTGGCATTTACGGGCACTCGGGCGGCGCCTATGCGGCCGTGGGGGCGATGCTGCGCTACCCGGAATTCTTCAAGGTGGGTGTGGCGGAGTCCGGCAACTACGACCAGCGTGGCTATGAGGCCGACTGGGGCGAGCAATACATCGGATTGCGCGAGCCCGGCCCTGACGCGGCCAACTATGACGCTCAGGATGAGGTGCGGCTGGCGGGGAATCTCCAGGGACATCTGCTCCTCATGGACGGCACGACGGACGACAACGTGCCGCCTTACCTGACGAATCTGCTGCTGCAGGCATTGATCGGCGCCAACAAGGACTTCGACCTGGTGATGTTGCCCAATCAGAGGCACATGTACCGGGGCGCGGCGCGGCTCTATGCCGCGCGCCGCCGTTGGGACTACTACGTGCGTTACCTGCTCGGTGACCGGCCGCCGCGCGAGTACGCACTGCATCCCCCCGCCGGTGCGCCGCTCGGATACGACTGGTGAGAGCCTCAGCCGCGGTCGAGCTCCGGCAGCGCCATGCCCTGGTGCCGCAGCGCCTCGATCAGCGGCTCGAGCTGCGCGCGATAGTGACGCCAGCGTCCGGTGGAGGTGCGGTAGATCGGCCTTCGGACCTGGGCGGCGCTCGCGGTGTAGGAGACGGCGGAATTCTTCTCCACCTCGATGGCGCTCGCGCGCCACTCGAGGCCGCAGGCGCGCGCCAGCGCCGCACCGGTGCGGGACGGGTCGCTCACCAGCTGCTCGTAGCGAACCTCGTGGATCGAATCGCCGAGGGTGGCGCGCCAGTGCGCGATCAGCCGCGAGTACGCCGCGTAATAGCGCGCCAGATCGTGGAAGTCGTAGCTGAAGGGATAGGCCTCGCCGAACAACGTCCGGTACATGGCGAAGCAGCCGTCGAGCGGCGAGCGGCTGACCAGCACCAGCCGGGCGCCCGGCAGCGCGCGGTAGATCGCGCCGAGATACAGGTAGTTCATCGGCAGCTTCTCGACGATGGTTTCGGGCGCACCGCCGCGGCGCGTGCCGGCTCTGCGTGCATAGCCTGCCGCCACGGCGCTCCAGTCCGCGCGGGCGGCGCGCGCGAAGACATCCGCGGCATCCGGATCGGACCCGGGCTGTGCCGGCGCGGAAGCGGCGAGGAGGGCGCTCGCGAAATGATCGGTCTCCCCGTTCGATCGCACCCCCTGAAGGCCTGTCAGGATGTGCTCGACCAGCGTTGTGCCCGATCGCGGCAGACCGACGATGAACACGTAGCGGCTCGACTCGTCCGGGCCGCTTGCGGCTGCGCCGCTGCCGCGCGGGAAGACTTCGGCGATGCGTTGAAGCTTGCGCTCGTCGACCGCGACATCGTAAGACAGGTGGCGCCGACGCGTGCTCGCCGCCTCCGTGAAGCATCGGAAAGCCTCTTCGTATCGCCCGAGGTCGTCGAGCTCCTTGCCGAGCGCGTAGCCGAGGAAGACCCGGGCGCGATCGTCTGCTTCCGGGCGAGCCAGCTCGCGCCGCAACTGCTCGATGTGGTTGTCGGCGGCGCTCTGCACCCGCAGCTCCGAGCGCAGCAGGTAACTGGGATACTCCCGCGCATCGAGCGCGATCGCGCGATCGCAGGCCGCTTCCGCCGCCGCCAGCCTGCCGAAGCTGCGCTCGCTCGAGGCAAGGTTGTACCAGTGCCGGGGCACGCTCGGGGCCAGTTCCGCAGCCCGGCGGTAGAGCGCATGGGCACGCTCGTGGTGGCCCAGGGCGAGCGACACGTATGCAAGCGCGTCATACGCGTCCGCAATGCCTGGAGAACATCTAACTGCGCTCTCGACGACAGCCTCGGCGTCTGCCGTCCTTCCCAGCCGCAGCAGGATCGTTGCCAAGAGACCGTGAGACGGGGAGCAGACTGTCCGGCCGCTCACGGCTCGCTCGGCGAGCACCAGCGCCTCGGCCAGATGACCGGCCCGCATCAAGCGGAAGGCCTCGGCTTCGGGAGGGGCGGGCTGTGCGGTCATGTGCAGGAAATGAGGCTACCATGACCGATCCGCTCCTGCAGCCGTACCGGTTGCGGCACCTCACGCTGCGCAATCGTCTGATGACGACCGCGCATGAGCCGGCTTATCCGGAAGAGGGCATGCCGAAAGCGCGCTACCGTGCCTACCACCTCGAGCGCGCCAAAGGCGGCATCGCCTTGACCATGACCGCGGGTTCCGCTGCGGTTTCGCGCGACAGCCCGCCGGCTTTCAACAACATTCTGCTCTACAAGGACGAGGTGGTCGGATGGATGAAGGATCTGGCGGACGCCTGTCACGAGCACGGCACCGCCGTGATGATCCAGATCACGCACCTCGGCCGCCGTACCCGCTGGGATCGTGGCTTCTGGCTGCCGGTCGTCTCGGCGTCGCACCGCAAGGAGGCTGCCCACCGCGCATTCCCCAAGAAGATCGAGGACTGGGACATCCGCAGGATCGTCTCGGACTACGCGGATGCGGCCGAGCGCATGCGGGCCGCGGGGCTCGACGGCATCGAGCTCGAAGCCTACGGGCACCTGATGGATCAGTTCTGGTCGCCGCTCACCAACGACCTCGACGGTCCCTACGGCGGCAGTCTGGAGAATCGCCTGCGCTTCGGGCTCGAAGTCCTGTCCGCAGTCCGCCAGCGGGTCGGACCGGAGCTGATCGTTGGCGTGCGCTTCAGCCTCGATGAGCTTCTCGCCGGCGGATTGACCCGCGAGGAGGGGTTCGAGATCGCGCGGCGGCTGAAGGCGAGCGGGATGGTCGATTTCATCAACGTCATCCGCGGTCACATCGACACCGATGCGGGCCTGACGGATGTCATCCCCATTCAAGGCATGCCGAGCGCTCCGCACCTGGACTTCGCCGGCGAGGTCCGCGCCGCGATCGGCCTGCCCACCTTTCATGCAGCACGCATTCAGGATGTGGCGACCGCCCGATACGCAATCGCATCGGGCAAGCTCGACATGGTGGGGATGACCCGGGCGCACATGGCCGAGCCGCACATCGTGCGCAAGATCCGCGAGGGCCGCGAGGAGGACATCCGCCCCTGCGTGGGTGCCAACTACTGCCTCGATCGCATCTACCAGGGCGGATCGGCTTTTTGCATCCACAATGCCGCCACGGGACGGGAGCTGTTCATGCCCCACGAGATTCCGCCAGCCCCGCGGCGGCGCAAGGTCATCGTCGTTGGCGCCGGGCCGGCAGGGCTCGAGGCGGCCCGCGTTGCTGCCGCGCGCGGCCACGAAGTGCTCGTTTTCGAGGCGGCCGCCGAGCCGGGCGGCCAGATCCGGCTCACCGCGCGCAGCCCCCGCCGCCGGGAGATGATGGGGATCGTCGACTGGCGAATGTCGCAGTGCGCCGCGAGCGGCGTCAGGTTCCGCTTCGAGACTTTTGCCGATGTCGAGGATGTCATCGCCGAGACCCCGGAAGTCGTCATCATCGCCACGGGCGGTCTGCCACGGGTCGAAATGCTCGCCTCGGGCAATGACCTCGTGGTCTCGAGCTGGGACATCATTTCCGGAAATGTGTCGCCGCGCTCCGATGTGCTCCTGTTCGACGACGCGGGCGATCATGTCGCCCTGCAGGCAGCCGAGGTGCTCGCAGCCGCAGGCGCCAGGCTCGAGATCATGACACCGGAGCGGTGCCTGGCGCCGGAAGTGATGAGCATGAATCTCGTGCCCTACATGCGCAGCCTGCAAAGATCCGCGGTCACCTTCACGGTGACGTATCGGCTGATGGAGGTGAGCCGCGAGGGCGACCGGCTCCTGGCCACCGTCGGCAGCGACTACGACGGCATCCGCGGCGAGCGGCGCATCGATCAGGTGGTAGTCAATGACGGAACGCTGCCGAACGAGGAGCTATACTTTGCGCTCAAGCCGCTGTCCGCCAATCTGGGGGAGGTCGATCACGACCGGTTGCTCGCCGGGCAGCCGCAGAGCCTCTGCAGAAACCCGCAGGGAAAATTCCAGCTCTTCCGCATCGGCGACGCGGTGGCCTGCCGCAACACCCACGCTGCGATCTACGATGCCCTGCGGCTGACTAAGGATCTGTAGATCGACAGGCCCGACCGACACCGAGGACGAATGAACTTCGCATCGCAAGAGGCCCTGCCGATGGCGGCCGGCGCCCCGCAGCGCAAGCTGGCGGTGGCGGCGATCGGGCTCGCGTTGGTCGTGCTCGGCGCCAGCATGTACAACATTCTGCCGCTGCTGACGGCGGGCGCGGCGGACAAGCTCGGCTTCTCGGCACGGCAGGCCGGGCTGATGGCATCGGTGCTGACCGCCGCCTCGGGTGCAAGCGCCCTGCTGGCCGGCGCCTGGGTGCGATCGCTGAGCTGGTCCCGCGGGGCAGCGATCTCTCTCGGCGGAATGTGCGCGGCGTGCCTGGCCGCCATGCTGACCCACGCCTATTGGCCGTTCGTATGTCTCCAGGGGCTGGCCGCCTTCTTTGCAAGCGGCGCCTTCTCGCTCGGAATGACGATTGTCTCCGATGGACGTGAGTCCGCCCGGGGCTTCGGGGTCGCGATCTCCACGCAGGCGGCATACCAGATCGCGGCCCTATGGGCGGGGCCATCGCTGCTGCGGCTGTCGGGGCTCGACGGCGTGCTGATCCTGCTGGCCGTGCCTGCCGGCATCGGCATCGCTCTGTCACCACTGCTGCCCGCGGCAGGGCGTGCGGTGAGGACCCATGGCGCCGCTCGAGGGTTGCTCGAGCCCGCCACGCTGATCGCATTCATTGGCTTCACGGCCTTCTTCATAGGCGCCGGAGCGTACTGGACCTATCTCGAGCTCATGGGGCAGGCACAGGGAATGACCGCGCAGCAAGTCGGCAACTGGGCAGCGATCGCGGTCGCGGCCGGCATACCCGGCGGGGTCCTCGCGGCAGCGCAGGGCGGGCGGCTCGGGAATCTGCTGCCGCTGGTTTTCTCGGCCGTTCTCATCCTCATCGCGGCGGCCCTGCTCGCCGGCTCGCACGGTGCAACGGCATTCGGCGTCGCAGGTGCGATCTACTACTTCGCGTGGTGCTACGGCGTCGCCTACCAGTACGCCCTGGTCAACGCAGTCGACCCAACCGGCCGCGCCATCGCGATCACGGGAGGCTGCGCGTTTTTCGGCTCAGCCGCCGGCGCGGCGCTGGCGGCGCTCTTCGTGACTCCGCACGCCTACGATGCGGTGATCTGGATCGTCGCGGTCGGCGTGTGCGTCAGCACTGCGATGTTTGCCATTGCGAGCCGCCTGGCTAGGCGAGCAGCCGTTCCAGCTCCGGGATGATCTGGAACAGATCGCCGACCAGGCCGAAGTCGGCTACCTCGAAAATCGGTGCCTCGGAGTCTTTGTTGATGGCGACGATGGTGCGGGCGTCCTTGATGCCGGTGAGGTGTTGGATGGCGCCCGAGATGCCGATCGCCAGGTAGAGCTCGGGCGCGATGATCTTGCCGGTCTGGCCGACCTGCAGCTCATTGGGCGCGTAGCCGGCGTCCACCGCTGCGCGCGACGCACCGACGGCCGCGTGCAGCTTGTCAGCCAGGCCGTAGAGTGTCTTCTGGAATGCCTCGGCGCTGCCCAGCGCCCGGCCGCCGGAAACCACCCGTGCGGCAGTCTGCAGGTCCGGGCGGTCGCTGCTGGCAGCGGAAACCGACACGAAGCGCGTATGTGCCGGGATTTCCGCGCTCACCGCAGGCTTCTCGACGGGCGCCGAGCCGCCGGTGGGGGCGGCCTGGAATGAAGCCGTGCGCACCGTGCCGAGGACCTTCGCGCCTGCTTCCACCTCCACGGTCACGATGGCGTTGCCGGCGTAGATCGGCCGGCGGAAACGGGTCGCACTCTCGACCGCCATGATGTCGCTGATCTGCGCGGCATCGAGCAGGGCGGCGATGCGCGGCATCACGTCCTTGCCGAATGTGGTCGATGGGCCCAACACATGGTTGAAGGGACCCGCCAGCGCGGCGATCTGGGCGGCTACCGCGGCGGCCAGCAGGTGAGCGTTGGCGGGATGCTCGAGTGCGAGCACACGCGCCACACCCGTCAGGGCGGCGGCCTGAGACGCGACTGCATTGGCGTCTGCTGCGCACACCGCGACGGTGATCTCCGCGTCCGGGATGCCCATTGCGCAGGTGACGCACTTGGCGGTGCTGGCGTTGAGGTGTGTGCCGTCGTGCTCGGCAACGATGAGAATGCGATTGCTCATTACAGCAGCCCCTTGCTCTTCAGCGCCGCGACCAGCTCGGCGGCATCCTTCACCTTGATGCCTTTCTGGCGCTGCGCAGGCGGATCGAACCGCACCAGCTTCAGACGCTGGCGCTGCTCCACGCCCAGGGCAGCGAGCGTCAGTGTCTCCAGCGGCTTCTTTTTCGCTTTCATGATGTCCGGCAGCTTCACGTACCGGGGCTCGTTCAGACGCAGATCCGTCGTGATGACCGCCGGCAGTTCGACCTCCAGCGTCTCGAGACCCGCATCCACCTCGCGGGTGACCCGCGCCAGGCGGGGTTGGCCCTCGGGCGTGGCGCCATCGAGCTGCACCTTCGAGGCGAAGGTGGCCTGGGGGCGCTGCCAGAGTGCCGCGAGCATCTGGCCGGTCTGGCTGTTGTCATCATCGATGGCCTGCTTGCCGAGGATGACGAGGAAGGGCTGCTCCCGCTCGGTGAGCTTCAGCAGCGCGCGGGCAGCGACCAGCGGCTCGACGATGCCGTCGGCTTGCACGTGCAGCGCCCGGTCGGCGCCCATTGCCAGGCAGGTCCGCAGCTGCTGCTGGCAATCCGCCGGTCCGATGGTCGCGACGATGACCTCCTCGGCCGCGCCGCGCTCTTTGATGCGCAGCGCCTCCTCGAGCGCGATCTCGTCGAAGGGGTTGACGCTCATCTTCACCCCGTCGGTGATCACGCCGCTGGCATCCGGCTTGACGCGGATGCGCACGTTGTAGTCCACCACTCGCTTTATGCCGACCAGGATCCGTTTCATACCGCTAGCCATGCACGCACGTTAATCATTGATTCCGCGATAGTATCATGCGCTGCGCGCCGATCTTCGGTCACAGTTCCAGTCGCGAGCACAGGGGTCACATCATGCTTGGGTACACGGTCCGCCGCATTGCCGGAACCGTCCCGACCTTGCTGATTCTCGTCACGCTCTCGTTCTTCGTCATCCGCCTGGCTCCCGGGGGACCCTTCGATCAGGAGCGAGCGCTGAGCCCGCAGGTACGCGCCAATCTGGATCGCCTCTACGGCCTCGACCGGCCGCTCGGCGTGCAGTATCTGCATTACCTGGAGGGCCTGGCGCACGGCGACTTCGGCCGTTCGTACAAGCTGCGCGACGAGAGCGTCGCCGGACTGATCGCGCAGGGTCTGCCGGTGAGCGTGACGGTCGGCTTCGCCGCCCTGGTGCTCGCCACGATCCTGGGCGTGCCGCTGGGTATCTGCGCCGCTCTGCGGCGGGGAGGCGCGATCGATTACGCGGTCACCGGACTCGCCACGCTGGCGATCGCACTGCCCACCTTCGTCACCGGCCCGCTGCTCGCGCTGCTGTTCGGGCTGGCACTGCGGTGGCTGCCGGTGGCGGGCTGGCAGCAAGGTGATTTCCTCTACCTCATCCTGCCTGCCGTCACGCTCGCTCTGCCGGTGTGCGCCGCGATCGCGCGCATGATGCGCGGCAGTCTGCTCGAGACGCTGAGCGCCAGCTTCGTGCGCACGGCGCGCGCGCGAGGCCTGGGCCCCCGGCGTGTGCTGTTGCGGCATGCCTTGCGGCCGGCCTTGCTGCCCGTCGTGAGTTATCTCGGTCCGGCCGCCACGTACGTCTTCACCGGATCGCTGGTGGTCGAGACGGTATTCGCATTGCCCGGCACGGGACGCTACCTGGTGCAGGGGGCGCTCGATCGCGACTACACGCTCGTCATGGGGATGATCATCCTCTACGGCGCGCTGACGCTCCTTCTCAATCTGGCCGCGGACCTCGCGTATGGCTGGCTGGACCCCCGGGTGCGGCATGACTGAGGCGCAGGCTCTCCTCTCGCGGCCGGTGCGCGTGCACCCGGCGATGCGGCGGCTGCGGCGGAACAGGGCGGCGCTCGCCGCGGCGACGGTCCTCGCAGCGCTGGTGCTGCTCGCCGTTTTCGGGCCGTGGCTGAGTCCCTACTCATACGACACGCTCGACTGGCTGCACCTCGCGAATCCGCCGGGGCTCACCGCCGCCCACTGGCTCGGCACTGATCCGCTCGGACGCGACCTCTATGTGCGGGCGCTCTATGGGCTGCGGCTTTCGCTGCTCATCGGCGTGCTCGCGACCGCGGTGAGCGTTGGGATCGGCGTAGCGTGGGGCGCGTTCGCAGGTTATGTCGGCGGCCGCACGGATTCCTGGATGATGCGGACTGTGGATGTATTGTACGCGCTACCTTACCTCTTCGTCGTCATCATCCTAGCGACGGTATTCGGGCGGGGCAGTGTCGCGATGCTGCTCATTGCCATCGGGGCCGTGGGGTGGCTCACGATGGCGCGGGTGGTGCGCGGGCAGACGCTGTCGCTGAAGCGGCGCGAATTCATCGAGGCGGCGCGCGCGACCGGGCTCGGTACGACGGCGATACTCCTGCGGCACATCGTGCCCAACCTCGCCGGCACCGTGGCGGTTTACGCCACTCTCACCATCCCGGAGTTGATCACGTACGAGAGCTTCCTCAGCTTTCTCGGCCTGGGCGTGCAGGAGCCGCTCGCGAGCCTCGGAAGCCTCATCAACGAGGGCGCGAGAGAGATGCTGACGGCGCCCTGGATGCTGCTCGTGCCCGCGGGGTTCCTGATCACGCTGCTGCTTTGCTTCAACCTTCTCGGCGACGGCCTGCGCGATGCGCTCGACCCTACGACCTGAGGCAGAGGAGGGCGGTGGCGCGGTCCTGCGCATCGCCGATCTCAACGTCGCTTTCGTCACCGGGCAGGGTGCGGTTGACGCGGTCAAGGACGCATCGCTCAGCGTCCGGCGCGGTGAGTGCATGGGAGTCGTCGGCGAGTCCGGTGCCGGCAAGACGCAGCTCTTCCTGGCCACGCTCGGCCTGCTGGCCGCCACGGCGCGGGTGACGGGCGGCGCCTGGCTCGGGAACGAGCCCCTCATCGGCCGCTCGCAAAGGGAGCTGGACCGCATCCGCGGCGCGCGGGTCGGCCTCGTTTTCCAGGATCCGATGACCTCGCTGACGCCGCACCTGCGCGTCGGCGATCAAATCGCCGAGCCGATCGTCAAGCATTGTGGTGCGACCTGGCGCCAGGCGAGAGGCAAGGCGCTCGCTCTGCTCGAGCGTGTTCACGTGCCGGATGCCAGCCGCCGCATGCGTCAATATCCGCACGAGCTCTCGGGCGGCTTGCGCCAAAGGGTCATGATCGCGATCGCGCTCGCGTGCGAGCCGCAACTGTTGATCGCAGATGAGCCGACGACCGCTCTGGACGTGACCATCCAGGCGCAGATCCTGGCTCTGCTCCTGGAACTGAAGCGCGAGAGCGGCATGGCGATGGTGTTGATCACCCATGACTTTGGCGCCGTGGCAGGTGTTGCGGACCGCATTGCCGTCATGCAATCCGGCAGCATCGTCGAGCTGGATACTACGGCCGCGGTTCTCCAGGCGCCCCGCCACGACTACACGCGGGCGCTGCTGCGCCGCGTGCTGACCCTCGATTCGGCGGCGCCGCAAGCCGCTGCCGCGCCGCAATTGATCGGCACGCCGCAGCCGCCTGCGGTGCGCGAGGCAATGCTCGGCATCTCTGCGCTCGCGGTGCAGTACCCATCGCGGGCGTCGTGGCATGACAGCAGCCACGCAAACCATGCGTTGCACGATGTCAGCCTGGAGCTGCGCGCGGGAGAGGCGCTGGGCGTGGTGGGGGAGTCCGGTTCCGGCAAGTCGACACTGGTCCGCGCGGCGCTGCAACTCATCCCCGGGCGTGCCGGTCGCGTGACCTGGATGGGGCGGGATCTTGCCGCGATGCCCGCACGGGAGCTCAAGCGTCTGCGCCGTGACCTGCAGATCGTCTTTCAGGACCCCCTTGCGAGCCTCGATCCGCGCATGACGATCGGCGCCATCGTGGCCGAGCCTCTCGAGACCCATGAGCCGCGGCTCGATGCGGCGGCGCGCCAGCGCCGCGTGGCCCAGATGCTGGCGCGTGTTGGTCTGGAGGCGGGCATGGCAGCCCGCTACCCGCACGAGCTCTCCGGCGGCCAGTGTCAGCGCGCGGGCATCGCCCGCGCGATGGTGCTCGGTCCGCGACTGCTCGTGTGCGATGAGCCGGTGAGCGCGCTCGATGCCGCCGTGCAGGCACAGATCCTCGACCTGCTCGCGAGCCTCAAGCGCGAGCACGATATGTCCATTCTCCTGGTGAGCCACAATCTTGCGGTCGTGAGGCGGCTGTGCGACCGGGTTCTCGTCCTCTACCGCGGACGCATGATGGAGCTTGCCGATTCGGAGGCTCTCTTCTCGCGACCGCTGCATCCATACACCCGTGAGCTGCTGAACGCCGTTCCGGTGGTCGATGCGGCCGTGCAGCCGCAGCGGCTGGCGCTGGCACGGCTGCAGGAGAACGCGCAGGCGCCGGGGGAGGATGAGTCCTCCTTTGCCGGATGCGTATTCCGCGGCCGTTGCCGGCACGCCATCCCTGAATGTGCGGCGCGGGCGCCCGCCTGGGAGGCCGTCCCCGGTGGCGGCTGGGTGGCGTGTCACCGCTTCCCTGAAGTGCTCGATGGTATGCTTGACCGCGAAGCCCAGGAACCGCCATGAAGCCCGACGCCAGCATTCGCCCGAGCGACAGCCTCCGCAACGTCCGTTACGAGATCCGCGGCCGTCTCGCACGCCGCGCGCACGAGCTGGAGCGGCAGGGATACGAGATCGTCTCCCTCAACATCGGCAACCCGAAGGC
>DASYGA010000038.1:2500-6682 GCA_036000265.1 Steroidobacteraceae bacterium
ATGGCGCTCCGCTGCACTGGCCTCCTTGGGGGCAGCGGGCCTCAGGGTTGTCGCGCTCCAGTCATTCAGCTTCGAGCCTCCAGCTTCACCCTGGCGAAGCGCCGGGAGCCCACCTGCAGCACGTGATCGGCGCCCGCGCACAGCACCAGCGCGCGGTCGCTCACCCGCTCCCCGTCGATGCGTACGGCGCCTTCCTCGATCTTGCGCGTAGCCTCGGAAGTGCTCGCCGCGAGGCCCGCGGCCTTGAGCAGAGCCGGTAGTCTGATGCCCGCGGGATCCACCTGCATGGCCTGCGGCGGCAGGTCCGCCGGCACCGCGCGCTCGCTCACGCGGGCGCGGAAGTCGGCCGCGGCGCGCTGCGCCGCCGCGGCCCCGTGAAAGCGCGCGGTCAGCTCCTGCGCCAGCTCGGCCTTGATGTCCCGGGGATTGCGCCCTTCCCCGGCCGCCTGCTTGAGGCCGGCAACCTCCGCCAGCGGCCGGAACGAGAGCAGCTCGAAATACCGCCACATCAACTCGTCCGAGATCGACATGACCTTGCCGAACATGTCACCCGGGGGCTCGGCGATGCCGATGTAGTTGCCCAGGGATTTCGACATCTTGTTGACGCCGTCCGTGCCCTCCAGCAGCGGCATCGTGATGACGACCTGCGGCTCCTGCCCGTAGTCGGTCTGCAACTGGCGTCCGACCAGCAGGTTGAACTTCTGGTCCGTGCCGCCCAGCTCGACGTCCGCCTTCAAAGCCACCGAATCGTAGCCTTGCGCTAGCGGGTAAAGGAATTCGTGGATGGCGATGGGCTGGCCGCCCTTGTAGCGCTTGGCGAAATCATCGCGCTCCAGCATGCGCGCCACAGTGTAGCGGGCTGCCAGCCGCACGAAGTCCGCGGCATGCATGGGCGAGAGCCAGCGGGAGTTGAAATCGACACGGGTACGCTCCGGATCGAGGATCTTGAACACCTGGCGCTCGTAGGTGCGTGCGTTGGCCTGCACCTCCTCCGGGGTGAGGGCCGGACGCGTTTGATTGCGTCCGCTCGGATCGCCGATCAGGCCGGTGAAGTCGCCAATGAGGAAGATGACCTCGTGCCCCAGCTGCTGGAACTGCCTCATCTTGTTGAGGAGCACGGTGTGTCCGAGGTGCAGGTCCGGGGCGGTCGGATCGAAGCCCGCCTTGACCCGCAGCGGCTGGCCGCGGGACACCTTGCGGACGAGGTCGGCCTGAAGGAGCACCTCGTGCGCGCCGCGCTCGAGCTCGGCGATCTGGTCGTCGACGTTCATGATTTTCCGGCTGGGATTGAGGGTATACACGGCAAGGACGCCCGGATCCGGCGCCGCATGCGATTCTAGACGATACACTTGCAGGATGGACGCTCCTGACCTCAAGTCGCCCAGCCTCTACTTCAACCGCGAGCTCTCCTTCCTGGAGTTCAACCGGCGCGTCCTCGCCCAGGCGTTCGACGACTCGGCGCCGCTGCTCGAGCGGCTGCGCTTCCTCTGCATCTCCTCGAGCAACCTCGATGAGTTCTTCGAGATCCGGGTAGCGGGCCTCCGGCAACTCCTGGAGCTCGGCTCCGGGCCGTTCGCCGCGGACGGGATGTCATTCGAGCAGCAGCTCGAGGCGATCCATGTCCGCGCCGCGACACTCGTGGCCGAGCAGTACCGCTGCCTGAACGAGGTGTTGCTGCCGGCGCTCGGGCGCCGCGGCATCCTCCTCCTCGGCCGCGAGGACTGG
Organism: Steroidobacteraceae bacterium; assembly: GCA_036000265.1. Classification (GTDB taxonomy): domain Bacteria; phylum Pseudomonadota; class Gammaproteobacteria; order Steroidobacterales; family Steroidobacteraceae; genus 13-2-20CM-66-19. Next base: position 4,226 of record DASYGA010000038.1, read on the forward strand.
ACCCCCGAGGCGGAGAAGTGGCTGGAGCAGTACTTCGAGCTCGAGGTCGAGCCGGTGTTGAGTCCGCTCGGTCTCGATCCCGCGCGCCCTTTTCCCCGCATTCAGAACAAGAGCCTCAATTTCATCGTGCGCCTCGAGGGCAAGGATGCCTTCGGCCGCGACAGCGAGCTTGCCATCGTGCAGGCGCCCCGCTCGCTGCCGCGCGTCGTGCCGCTACCGCTGGAGGGCACGCGGCGCACGCTCGTGCTCCTCACCGGCATAGTGCAGGCTTTCGTGCAGAAGCTCTTCACCGGCATCAGGGTGATGGGCTGTTATCAGTTCCGCGTCACGCGCAACAGCGATCTATTCGTCGACGAGGAGGAGATCGACGATCTGCGCCGGGCGCTCGAAGGCGAGCTCGCGCACCGGCGCTACGGCGCGGCGGTGCGGCTCGAGACCTCCAACGACTGTCCGGCCGATATCGTGCAGTTCCTGCTGCGCCAGTTCGCCCTGGGCGCGATCGACACCTACAGCGTGCCGGGCCCGGTGAATCTCAACCGCCTCTCCGCCGTGTACGATCTGGTCCAGCGTCCGGACCTGAAATATCCGGTGTTCACGCCCGGTGTGCCGCGGCGCCTCGCGGGCAACCCGGACCTCTTCGCCGCCATCCGCCAGAAGGACGTGCTGCTGCACCACCCGTATCAGAGCTTCGCGCCGGTGATGGACTTCCTGCGGCAGGCGGCCAGCGATGCGAACGTGCTCGCCATCAAGCAGACGCTCTATCGCACGGGCAGCGATTCGCCCATCGTGGATGCGCTGGTTGCCGCGTCCGGGGCCGGCAAGGACGTCACGGTCATCATCGAGCTGCGCGCCCGCTTCGATGAGGAGGCGAACATCGAGCTGTCGAACCGGCTGCAGGAAGCCGGTGCGCACGTCATGTACGGCGTGGTCGGCTACAAGACTCATGCGAAGCTCGCCATGGTCGTGCGCCGGGAGCCGGGCGGCATCCGCCGGTACTGTCACCTCGGCACCGGCAACTATCATCCACGGACCGCCCGCCAGTACACCGACTACGGCCTCTTCACGTGCAGTGATGAGGTGGGGCAGGACGTGCACGAGCTCTTCCTGCAGCTCACCAGCCTGACGAAGATCCCGAAGCTCAACCGCCTCATCCAGTCGCCGTTCGGCATGCATGAGGCCTTCATCGCGAAGCTCGACCGTGAGGCCGACCATGCGCGCACCGGACGGCCCGCGCGGGTGATCGCCAAGATGAACGCGCTGGTGGAGCAGCAGGCGATCGAGGCGCTCTACCGCGCCTCCGGCGCCGGGGTGCAGATCGACCTCATCGTGCGCGGCGTCTGCGACCTGCGTCCCGGCCTGCCCGGCGTCTCTGAGAACATCCGCGTGCGCTCCATCGTCGGGCGTTTCCTCGAGCATTCCCGCGCCTTCTACTTCGAGAACGGCGGCCAGCCGGAGCTCTACTGCGCCAGCGCCGACTGGATGGAGCGCAACTTCTTCCGCCGGGTGGAGGTGGCGTTCCCGGTCCAGCGCGAATCGCACCGGCGGCGCATCCTGGAGGACCTGACACGGTATCTCGAGGACAACTCCCAGGCGTGGCGCCTGCTTCCCGATGGCCGTTACGAGCGGCTCTCGCCGGGCACGGAGCGGGCGAGGAGCGCGCAGGCGGAGTTGCTGGCGAATTTCGCCGCCGGGATGCAGCTCGGCGGCATGCCGGCCGATGGCTCCGCTTGAGCCTCAGCGGTTGCGGCTGAACACCCTGAGCCGCAGGCCCACGGCACGGAGGTAGTCCACCTCCTGCTGCAGGTCTGCCGAGGTCAGTGGGTGATCCCGCAGCCAGCGTGCCGGGAACAGCAGCTCCAGCGAGCTCCGCTGCGCCGAGATCGCGATCGGCGGCAGGGCGGTGGGGCTGCGGCCGCGGTGCAACAGCACGGCCAGACGCAGCATCACGATGAGAGGAACGGCGTTGCGGTCCCAGGGCGGGACCAGCTCCTCGAGGCCCTCGAGCGCGAGCTTGCGCCGGTGGCCCCCTACCATGCGTGCCAGCAGCCGCTGCTCCTCGCGCGAGAATCCGGGCATGTCGGCATTCTCGAGCAGGTAGGCGCCATGGCGCTGATAGCCGCTGTGGGATACGTCGAGGCCGATCTCGTGCAGCCGCGCTGCCCATCGCAACACCAGGTCGGCGGGCGGATCGCCGTGGAGCTTCCAGGCGTCGCGGGCCTGCGCCAGGAAGTCGAGTGCCGTCGCCTCCACACGCTCTGCCTGTGCGAAGTCGACGTGATATCGGTGCTGCATGCCGCGCACGGTACGATCGCGCGCATCCTCATCCGTGTAGCGCCCCACCATGTCGTAGAGCAGCCCCTCGCGCATGGCGCCGTCGGCGATCCGCATGTCCTTGATGCCGAGCCCCGCCACGATTTCGGCGAGGATGGCGATGCCGCTGGGAAAGACCGGCCGACG
>DASYGA010000389.1:0-7385 GCA_036000265.1 Steroidobacteraceae bacterium
CGCGTTTGCCGCTGCGAGAGCGCCCCGACCGGGACGGTGGGCCGGCATGGCTCGATTGCCCTGCAGAATGACCGCCGCCGCGCCCCGGCGAGTGTCCGCCGGAATGACCCGAGTGATGCGGCCGCCGTTCCCCGCCGCGCACGGGCCGGCGGGGCCGAGGCTTCCAGTCTCCCTGGGCGAGCCCCGCGGCCAGGATATCCGGCCCGATCGGCGCCGACGGGATCTTGTGGCCGAGGTACTCCTCGATATCGGGCAGCGACACGGCGAACTCCTCGCAGGCGAAGCTGATGGCGTCCCCCTCGGCGCCGGCCCGCGCCGTGCGCCCGATGCGGTGGACGTAATCGGCGGCATCCTGCGGCAGGTCGAAGTTGAAGACGTGACTGACATCGGGGATGTGCAGTCCGCGCGAGGCCACATCAGTGGCGATCAGCACCGCCAGATCGCCGTTGTGGAAGTCGCGCAGGAAGCGCAGCCGCTTGGCCTGCGGCACATCGCCCGAGAGCGCCTGCGCATGAAAGCCGTTGGCCGTGAGGGAGCTCTCCAGCCGTTCCGCCATCCGCTTGGTGTTGACGAAGATCATGGTGCGGCGCGCCTCGCTCTGGCGCAGCAGCCCGATGAGCAGCGGAACTTTCTCCTCCATCGAGGGGTAATACATGATCTGGCGCACCTGATCGACCGTCATCTTGTCCGGCTCGATGCGGACCAGCTCCGGGTTGTTCATGTGCTCATAGGCGAGCTCCAGCACCCGGTGGGAGAGCGTGGCCGAGAACAGCATCGATTGCCGGCGCTCCGGCGGCGGCAGGCGGCGCAGGATGTAGCGTATGTCCGCGATGAAGCCGAGATCGAACATGCGGTCGGCCTCGTCGAGGACCAGTACCTGCGCATGCTTCATGTCGAAGACGTGCTGCTTGTAGTAGTCGATCAGGCGGCCCGGCGTGCCGATCAGCACGTCGATGCCGGCCTCGAGCTGCCGCCGCTGCTTCTCGTAGTCGATGCCGCCATAGACGACGGCGTGGACGAGCCCTGTATGCCGCCCCAACGATTCCGCGTCGTGATGGATCTGCACCGCGAGCTCGCGGGTGGGCGCCACGATGAGTGCGCGGATCGATGTCGGGCCGCGGCTCGCAGGCGCGGGGTGCGTGAGCAGGGTGTGGTACAGGGCAACCAGGAACGCGGCAGTCTTGCCCGTGCCGGTTTGCGCCTGTCCGGCGACGTCCTTGCCGGCAAGCGCTATCGGCAGCGTCTGGGCCTGGATTGGGGTGCAGTGGGTGAAACCCGCGTCGCTGATGCCCTGCAGGACGGGCGGCGCGAGGCCGAGGCTATCGAAGGTAGGAGAGTGTGGATCAGTCATCAATAAGGGCTTATAGTGTTACGGAGATGGGTTGGCGGGCCTTGCAAAATCGGCCCGGAAGCGCTACAAAGCGTATCAAGACGGCGGGCCAACGGCCCCCACCTGCCGGCCCGGTTTCTTCCCAGCAGGCTTTTCCTAATAGGCTCAAGCTCGATACTCATTTCACGAGTTAGTGTAACCGTTTGACGGGCGCTTCTGGCACGGACTTTCCCGGTCCGCCGCCCGTTTTCGCAAATCCCAGTCCTTCGCAAGACGAAGAAGCCAACTGCACTCTGTATTCGACGGAGGTTGAACCGCGTGAGCAATCCGCACATCGTGCATACCAGTGACGCCACCTTTGCCCAGGACGTCCTCGAGTCCGACAGGCCCGTGCTCCTCGATTTTTGGGCGGAGTGGTGCGGTCCCTGCAAGATGATCGCGCCCATCCTGGATGAGGTCGCGAGCGAGTACCAGGACCGCCTGAAGATCGCCAAGCTCAATATCGACGAGAATCCGCAGACCCCGCCGAAGTACGGCATCCGCGGCATTCCCACGCTCATCCTCTTCAAGAAGGGCACGGTCGAGGCCCAGAAGGTCGGAGCCTTGTCCAAATCCCAGCTCGCCACATTCCTGGACGACAACCTGTGAGAGGCTATCTCGGCAATCAGGGCCGCAACCGCCCCAAGGGCGGCCCGCGCCACGGCAACCGTGACGGCAATCGCGAGCGCGACGGCAATCGCGCCAACGGCAACGGCGGCGGCCGTCCCGACGATCTGATGCACGAGTCGGAAGGATTCGACGCCGACGACTCCGAGATCATCAGTCCCGCGGAGCTCATCCAGTCGCGGGCTTCGATGAACCTCACGGAGCTCAAGGCGAAGCCCATCCATGAGCTCGTCAAGGTCGCCGAGTCCATGGGGCTCGAGAGCCTCGCCCGCTCGCGCAAGCAGGACATCATCTTCTCCATCCTCAAGGCGCACGCGCGCAATGGGGAGAACATCTACGGCGACGGCGTGCTGGAGATCCTGCAGGACGGCTTCGGCTTCCTGCGCTCGGCCGACGGCTCCTATCTTGCCGGTCCCGACGATATCTATGTGAGTCCGAGCCAGATCCGGCGCTTCAACCTGCGCACCGGCGACACCGTCTCCGGGCTCATCCGCCCGCCGAAGGACGGCGAGCGCTATTTCGCCCTGCTCAAGGTCGGCGAGATCAACTTCGACTCGCCCGACAGCTCGCGCACCAAGGTTCTGTTCGAGAACCTGACACCGTTTCATCCGACCAAGCGCCTGAAGCTCGAGCGCGGCAACGGATCCACCGAGGACCTCACCGCCCGCACCATCGATCTGGTGGCCCCCATCGGCAAGGGCCAGCGCGGCCTCATCGTCTCACCGCCCAAGGCCGGCAAGACGATGCTGCTGCAGAACATCGCCACCGCCATCACGGCCAACCATCCCGAGGTCTACCTCATCGTCCTGCTCATCGACGAGCGGCCGGAGGAAGTCACCGAGATGCAGCGCACCGTCAAGGGCGAGGTGGTCTCGAGCACGTTCGACGAGCCCGCGGCCCGCCACGTGCAGGTTGCCGAAATGGTCATCGAGAAGGCCAAGCGCCTGGTGGAGCACAAGAAGGACGTCGTCATCCTGCTCGACTCGATCACCCGCCTGGCGCGTGCCTACAACACCGTGGTGCCCTCATCGGGCAAGGTGCTCACCGGCGGCGTCGACGCCAACGCGCTGCAGCGGCCGAAGCGCTTCTTTGGCGCCGCGCGCAACATCGAGGAGGGCGGCAGCCTCACCATCCTCGCCACCGCGCTGGTCGACACCGGCTCGAAGATGGACGATGTGATCTACGAGGAGTTCAAAGGCACCGGCAACAGCGAGATCCATCTCGACCGGCGCATCTCCGAGAAGCGCGTCTTCCCTGCGGTCCAGATCAACCGCTCCGGCACCCGCAAGGAAGAGCTCATCACCGACCAGGGAGAGCTCGCCAAGATGTGGATCCTGCGCAAGCTCCTGCACCCCATGGACGAGCTCGCCGCCATCGAGTTCCTGCTCGACAAGATGAAGGACACGAAGTCCAACAGCGAATTCTTCGAGGCGATGAAGCGCTAGACGCTGGATCAGCGAGCAATCGCCAGGAGCGATGATGCCCAGGGATGGGCCGTATCAAGCAGTCCCCACCAGCCCACCGATCACTTCGGTGTGGCTGGCGTGCTCGCGCCATGCGGTCAGCGCCTGCGCCAGGAGCGCCGGCGAGACCATCGCGTCCTCCAACAGCTCGAAATACTCGGTGCGCGCAAGCATCGTCGCCGCTACCGAGGCGCAGTATTCGCTCTCGAGCCAGGATGTCAAACGGTCCGATACAGTGTGAGTCGCGGTCATCGTCAGTGCTCCTCCCCGTGTCCATGCCGGGCAATGCAACGACCATACCAGCCATGATTATGCGCTTCGCGCCGGCTATTGGCACCGCACGCCGGAGAGTGTCTCAGCGGCCGTCAAGCCATGGCTGATTTTACACATTACGGCTTCAAGATCGCGCGATCGCCTTGAAGCCGATATCGCGCCGAAAAGTGACGCCGGGCCAATGCACCGCCTCAGCCAGCGCATAAGCCGCGCGCTGCGCTTCGGCCACCGTTGCGCCCACGCCTGTGGCACAGAGCGCTCGGCCGCCGCTCACCACCACCTCCTGGCCGCGGAGCCGTGTCCCGGCATGGAAGATCTTCCCTGGCAACCTTGCGGCACGGTCCAGTCCCGAGATCGTATCCCCCGTGCGAGCAGCGTCCGGATAGCCTTCCGCCGCCATCACGACCCCCAAAGCCGCTCGCGCATCCCACGTCGCCTGGGCTTGATCCAGGCGCCCATCGAGAGCCGCCTCGCAGAGCAGCGTCAGGTCCGATTGCAGACGCATCAGGATCGGCTGCGTCTCCGGATCCCCGAACCGGCAGTTGAATTCAAGGACGTTCGGTGTGCCGTCGGGCGCGACCATGATGCCCGCGTACAGAAACCCGGTGTACGCCATTCCCTCGGCCGCCAATCCGCGGATCGCGGGCTCGATCACTTCGCGCATGATTCGCGCGTGGATCGCCGGTGTGACCACGGGCGCCGGCGAGTACGCGCCCATGCCGCCGGTATTGGGGCCGCGATCCCCATCGCCGAGGCGCTTGTGGTCCTGCGAAGTCGCGAGCGGCAGCACGTGCGAGCCGTCCGCCATGACGATGAAGCTTGCTTCCTCGCCTTCCAGGAACTCCTCGATTACCACCTCGCGGCCAGCCTCACCCAGCAGACGCCCGGCAAGCATCCCTTCCGCGGCGGCGATCGCCTCGTCAGCCGTTTGCGCGATCACCACGCCCTTTCCGGCCGCCAGCCCGCTCGCCTTGACCACGATCGGTGCGCGTTGCCGCCGTACCGCCTGCGGATCGAAGGTGTCGCGCGTTACCGTGAACGAGGCCGCGGTCGGGATCCGATGGCGCCGCAGGAATTCCTTGGCGAAAGCCTTGGAGCCTTCCAGGCGCGCCGCAGCCTGCCGCGGCCCGAAGCAGCGCAATCCCGCGCCCTGAAACGCATCGACGATGCCCGCGACGAGAGGTCCTTCCGGCCCGACGATGGTGAGGCCGATGCTCTCGGCGCGAGCGGTGCGGATGAGGCCCGCGACGTCGCTCGCCTGCACCGTCACATTACGCACCTTCGGCTCTCCGGCGGTGCCCGCGTTGCCGGGCGCGACCAGGACCTCGGTGACACGCGGCGATGCGGCACATTTCCAGGCGAGGGCGTGCTCGCGGCCGCCGGAGCCGACGATCAGGACCTTCACTGTCCGATCCCGGGCATCGGACTAGTGGCGGAAATGGCGGATGCCGGTGAGCACCATGGCCATCCCATGCTCGTCGGCGGCCGCGATGACCTCGGGATCGCGCTTGGAGCCGCCGGGCTGGATCACGGCACGAACCCCATAACCCGCGGCCACATCCATGTTGTCGCGGAAAGGGGAATAGGCATCGGAGGCCATCACCGTCCCGGCAACGGGCAGCTTCTCGTCGGCCGCCTTCTGTGCGGCGAGGCGGATGGAGTACACGCGGCTCATCTGTCCGGCACCGATGCCGATAGTTGCTCCGCCGCGCGCCATCACGATCGCGTTCGACTTCACGAATTTGCAGACCCGCCAGGCGAAGAGAAGGTCGGCGATCTCCTCCTTCGTCGGCTTGCGGTGCGTCACGACCGTCAGCTCCGCAGCGCTGACGCGCGCCGCGTCCCGGGTCTGCGAGAGCAATCCGCCGCTGATGCTGCGGTACTCGAGCTGGTCGGCAAGCGCGCGGGTGAGATCGCCGACCGCGAGCACCCGCACGTTGGGCTTGCCGGCAAGAGCCGTGAGCGCGTCCGGTGCGACACTGGGGGCCGCCAGCACTTCGACGAACTGTCGCTGCAGGATGGCTGCCGCGAGCGCCGCGTCCAGCTCCCGATTGAGGGCGATGATCCCGCCGAACGCCGATGTCGGATCGGTGCGGTGCGCGCGGTCGTAGGCCTCGCGGGCGGAGCCAGCCACTGCCACGCCGCAGGGATTGGCGTGCTTGACGATCACGCAGGCGGGCTCCTCGAATTGCCGCACGCACTCGATCGCCGTATCCGCATCCGCAATGTTGTTGAACGAGAGATCCTTGCCTTGCAGCATCCGCGCCGTCGCGACGCCCGGCTCGGCGGACATTGGCGCGCGGTAGAGCGCCGCCTGCTGGTGCGGGTTCTCGCCGTAGCGCAGGTCCTGCACCTTGTCGAAGACGAGCGGCAGGGTCGCGGGAAAGTGCTCCGCCGCCGATTCCTGCCGGCCCATCAGGTAGCTTGCGACCATGGTGTCGTAGCGCGCCGTGTGCGCGAATACCTTGGCCGCGAGACGCGACCGCGTTGCCGCCCGCGTGCAGCCGCCGTGTGCAGCCAGCTCCGCAAGCAGAGCAGGGTAGTCCGCGGGGTCGACCGCCACAGCCACCGATTCGTGGTTCTTGGCCGCAGCCCGCAGCATCGCCGGCCCCCCGATGTCGATGTTCTCGATCGCTTCGCTGTAGCGGCAGTTCGGCCGTGAGACCGTCTGCGCGAATGGATAGAGATTCACCACGAGCAGGTCGATCGGCTGGATGCCGTGCAGCGCCATCACCGTATCGTCGATGCCGCGACGTCCCAACAGTCCGCCGTGGATCCGCGGATGCAGCGTCTTGACGCGGCCGTCCATGATCTCCGGGAATCCCGTGTAGCTCGACACCTCGCGCACGGTGAGGCCGCTGTCTGCCAGCAGGCGCGCGGTGCCTCCCGTGGAGAGGATCTCGATGTCGCGCGCCGCCAGGGCGCGCGCGAGCTCCACCAGGCCGGTCTTGTCGGAAGCCGACAGCAATGCCCGCCGTACGGGCAACATCTTCTCAGTCAATGGGCGAGGCCGAACTGCTTGAGTTTCTTGCGCAAGGTGCCGCGATTGATGCCGAGGATTCCCGCCGCCCGGCTCTGGTTGCCCTCCGCGTAGTCCAGTACCACACGAAAGAGCGGCTCTTCGACCTCGCGCAACACCAGGTCGTAGAGGTCCGCCGGCCGCGAGCCGTTGAGGCTCGTGAAGTAGTCGCTCAGTGCACGCTCCGCGTGGCTGCGCAACGGCAGCAGCGGCCGTTGCGGCAGCAGATCATTCAGTGTGCGCCCATTGAGTCTGGCGCCAGAGGCGTCCCGCTGCCGACCCCTCTTTGTCTCTCTCATATGTGCCTCTCCAGGAGCGCGCGATCATATCACTGCTCAAGGGCCGTGCGCGCACGTGACCTCGCCGCTCTGCACCCGCAGGCACGCGTCAATCTCGAAACCGACCGCCTGCGGGCCCGGATCCACGAATACCATGGTCGCATCCACGCGGCTGCCGGCGGCCAGCAGTGCCGTTGATGCGACGGACGACGGCAGGTAGTCGGCTGGTGGCACATCGCGTGCAGCGATGCGATTACCGAACCGATCCTGCAGCGTCACTCGCAAAAGCGGCAGCGGCTGTGCTCGGCTTCCAGAGTTCTTGACGCTCGCACGCACGACAATCTCGCCTGCTGCAG
>DASYGA010000417.1:0-14548 GCA_036000265.1 Steroidobacteraceae bacterium
AACATGAAAAGAGCAATGCTGAAAGCGACCGCGACCATCACGCTCACCGGGCTCATCCTCACCGCCGGACCGGCCATGGCAGGCTGTGGAACGGGAGCCTTGGGCGCCGCGCGCGCAAAGCCCATGATCTATCACAGCGATGGCAGCGGTGGCTTGCAGAGGACCGGCTTCCTGGAGCCGTTCTACAGTGCCGCAATCACCGGCCTCTGGAGGTTCACCTTCACGGCGCAAGGCGACACAGGATCCGCAGCACCCGCCGGCGCGCTGCCGCTGCCGGACGGCACGCCCGTCGATGCGGGCTTCGTTACCTGGCACGATGACGGCACGGAGCTCATGAACTCGGGCCGCGCGCCATCGAGCGGCAGCTTCTGCATGGGGGTATGGAAACAGGTGGGCTTCCGGACCTACAAGCTCAATCACTGGGCGCTGTCCTGGATCCCGGACTACCAGCCCGGTGTCACCGACTCCTGGTCGCAACTCCCCGGGGGGACCGATGAGGCTTTCCATGCGTTCGGGCCGGCCAATATCCAGGAAACGGTCACCCTGACTCACGGCAACGACGGCTACACGGGAACCTTTCGCCTGACCCAGTACGTCAATGACGGTACCAAGACGCCGATCACTGATGTCAGCGGTGCGCCTGTGGCATTCGTCATTGTCGGGACGGTGAGCGCGACGCGCGTAACCGTTCAGTGATCCAGCCCGGCCGCCGCCGTCCCTCAGCGGCGGCGGTCGTGGAGCCTGCCGCAGAAGCGTGTCCGGCGGCTACGCAACAGTTACGCGGTTGCGTCCCGCACGTTTGCTCTCATAGAGCGCAGCGTCGGCGGCCCTTATGAGCGCGCGCGCGGACACGTGCCGGTCGCCGCGATGGGGCGCGAATCCCGAAATGCCGAAGCTGCCCGTGACGCGCAGCGGTCCTGCGGAGGTATTGCAGGGTATGAGGCTGATCCGCTCGCACAGGCGGCTCGCGACCAGGAGCGCTTTGGGGGTTGCAACCTCGGGCAGGACGATCGCGAATTCCTCGCCGCCGACCCGCGCCACCCAGTCCTCTCCCAGCCGCAAGCCGTGAGTGAGCCGCGCCGCGAATTCCCGCAGTACTTCGTCGCCAATCTCGTGGCCGTGGGAGTCGTTGACCGACTTGAAATGGTCGATGTCGCACATGACGAGGGCAAGGGAGCGGCGCAGCCGCATCGCCCGCTCGACCTCACGCGGAAACTCGTGCTCGAAGAAACGGCGGCTGCCGCAGCGGGTGAGCTCGTCGATGGTCGACAGGATGCGATTGTCCGTGAGCGCCAGCTGCAGGGCGGCCGAGAGGCTGGCGATCCGCCGGGCTGTCGTCAGGTGTGCCCAGAACTCCTCGCCACCGGGCTCGGCGGGCATGCAGTCATTGGCTCCTCTGCAAAGCGCCTCACGGGTGCCCACCTTCCCCTCGACGTCGATATACACGACGTGCGTGGCTGAGCCGGCATGGAGCTGCCGCATGGCCTGCACGAGGTCCAGCTGGTCGGTGAAGAGGAGGGCGTGCCGGTGCGCTTCGAGGCTCGCGAGTGCTTCCGTGGTGGAGGCGACGGGCTCGACCTCGATGTTGGCGTTCAGCAGCCATTTCACGAAGCGCGCGCGCACATCCTCCGTCCCGAGCACGAGCAGTGCCACCGGAATGGGCGGATGCCGCCGCAGGACATTCGACAGCTCTGACCGGTCTTCATGGCTCAGGGCGCGATCGAGGATCGCCTGGCGCTCGATGAGGTACGTGGCGGTGCTGCTTGCATCGGCGTCAGCCTCCGTCTTGCGCCGCTCGGGGTGCTGCTCGCGCGCCGCCCCATTGGGCCCCTCCAGAGCGGAGCGAACAACCTCGGCAAGCTGGCTGAGGTCGGCTTTCGGCACGAAACCGCAGGCCCCGAGCTCGCGAGCCGCCTTCGCGGCCGCCGGATCGGCATTCCCGGTGACGAAGACGAAGGGGGTGCCGGGCGACTCCGCCCGTGCGACGGCGAGCGCCGACAGGCCCTCGAAGCCCGGAACGTTCGAGTCGGAGAGAATCAGGTCGGGAGCGCGCTCGAGCGCCTGACGGAATTCCGCCTCGCTCTCCACGCGTTCGAAGGCGCAGTCGAGACCCGCCTGCTTCAGCATCCGGCGGGACGACTCCGCCGCCGCCGTATCATCCTCGAGGACCAGCACGCGAACCATTTCGATCCCAACCCTACACGCACACGAGCAACGCTTACGCGTCATCCCCGTGCGCGAGTCGCCTGCGACAGTTATGTAAAGTAGTCAGAGCGCAGCAACCTGCGAAATGAGACTCCCAGGGGCGCCCAGAGGTCCAATGCCGCGCCCCAGGCTAGCCCTTGCATCAAACGTGCCCGCACAGCGATGCTTGGGCTGTGCGGTTGTGCCGACACCCCGATGCGTTCATCAGCCGCAATCTCGTGACGAGCTGAGGTCCATCGAGCGCGCGCTGCCATATGCTGCGAGGCACGATGAGACCGTCATTTCATCTCCTTCTTCTTGTCTTCACGGCGGCGGCCTGCGCGCTGGCCGGCGCGGCGCATGCGGCGGGCGCCGGTGATCTGGTGCGCTGGGAACGAGAGTCCCGCAACGTCACCATCTACCGTGACAACTGGGGAATTGCCCACGTATACGGCAAGACCGATGCCGACGCGGTGTTCGGTATGGAGTATGCGCAGGCTGAGGATGACTTCAACCGGGTCGAATCGAACTACATCGATGCGCTCGGTTGGCGGTCGCAGGCGGAAGGTCAATCCGCGATATACCGCGATTTGCGCGATCAGCTGTTCGTCGACCGCGAGGCGCTCCGGGCCGAGTACGGACGGAGCCCGCAGTGGCTGCAGAAGCTCATGAGCGCCTTCGCCGATGGCCTCAACTATTACCTCTACACGCATCCGCGGGTGAGACCGAAAGTCATCAGGCACTTCGAGCCCTGGATGGCGCTCGCCTTCAGCGAAGGCAGCATCGGCGGCGACATCGAGCAAGGGGTGGATATCCCGCGGCTCGCCGCCTTTTATGGTGGGCAGGCGCTGCCGGCCCCGCAAGCCGCAAGTGCCGCGCTACCGCCTCCGGAGTCCCAGGGCTCGAACGGCATCGCCATTTCCCCTTCCATTGCGCTCGATCAACACGCGCTGCTCTGGATCAATCCGCACACTTCCTTCTACTTCCGCTCCGAGCTGCAGATGGTGAGTGAAGATGGGCTCGACGCGTACGGCGCCGTCACTTGGGGCCAGTTCTTCGTATACCAGGGGTTCAACGCGACTGCGGGCTGGATGCATACCTCGAGCGGAGTGCAGAACATTTCCTGGTTCCTGGAGACGGTAACCCGCAGGGACGGCCGCTACTACTACCGTTACGGGGACCGGGAGTTGCCCGTCAGGACGCGCCGCATCGTCGTGCGCTTCAAGACGCCGAATGGAATGGCGGAAAAGGCCTTCACGGCCTACTACACGCAGCATGGGCCGATCATCGCGCGGGTCGGCAACAAGTGGGAGAGCGTCAACCTGATGCAGCACCCCATAGGGGCGCTCATCCAGGATTTCACCCGCACCAAGGCCGCCGACTATGCGCAGTTTCGCAAGACCATGCAGCTGCACACCAATTCCTCGAACAACACCGTGTTCGCCGATGCCGAGGGCAACATCGCCTACTGGCACTCGGACTGGATCCCGCGGCGCAGCGACGCCTTCGATTGGGGCAGACCCGTCGACGGCAGCAATCCGGCTACCGCATTCCACGGCCTGCTGCCCCTCGATGAGACTCCGCACCTGCTCAATCCGCCGAACGGCTGGGTCTACAATTCCAATAACTGGCCCTGGTCCGCGGCGGGGCCGTACAGTCCGCAGCGGCAGGCATTTCCGCAGTACGTGGAGCGGGGCCGGGAGGAGACCCCGCGAGGCCATCATGCCCTGAAGGTGCTCACGGACGGCAGGAACTGGACCATGGCATCGCTGACAGCGGCGGCATTCGACAGCTACCTGCCCGCATTCGCCACCATGATTCCGGTACTGGTCAAGGCTTATGACGCCGCGCCGGCGTCCGATCCGGTCAAGCAGCGGCTGGCCCGACAGATCACCGTGCTGCGCGCCTGGAATTACCGCTGGGGTGTCGACTCCGTCGCCACTTCCCTCGCCGTGCTCTGGGGCACCGATATCTTCGCGCACGTGCAAGCGCGTGCCCGGACTATGGGTATCTCGCCCGAGGACTACGTGGTGCAGCGTGCGACGCGCGAACAGCTCCTCGCATCCCTGGCGGCGGCGTCCGCCCGGTTGGCGGCGGATTTTGGCACCTGGCAGACTCCATGGGGCGACATCAACCGGTTTCAGCGGATCAACGATCATATCCTTCCAAGCTTTGATGACTCCAGACCGAGCATCCCGGTGCCCTTTACCTCATCGGCCTGGGGCTCGCTCGCGGCCTTCGGGGCACACCCGTACCCGAATACCAGGAAGTGGTACGGAGATGTTGGCAACAGCTTCGTGGCGGTCGTGGAATTCGGTCCCAAGGTGCGCGCCTGGGCCATCACCGCCGGAGGCGAGAGCGGCGATCCCGCTGCGGCGCATTTTGCCGACCAGGCGACGCAGTACGCCATGGGCGATCTGCGGCCGGTCTACTACTACCGCTCGCAGCTCGAGGGCCATATCGAGCGGCAGTACCATCCGGGCGAGGAAGGCGCGCGCGAGTAGGCGTGCTTGCCGGGTGGGCGCTGCCGTGCTATGAATAGCCCATGACCAAGTCTCGCTCCAGCCAGCACGCGCCCTTTCGATTCTATTGGCCGCGTTCGCAGGCGGTTGGCGGGCCATCCTCGAGTCCATGACGTAATCGAGCCGAGATAAACCCGAAAGAACCGCCAGTCTCCTGGCGGTTTTTTTTGCCCGGGGACTCGCAAGCCCGGAGCCCATCATGCATTCCCAGACCGACGACCTCCGCATCCGCGGAATGACCGAGCTCGCCACGCCCGAGGAGGTGACTGGCGAGCTGCCTTGCAGCGATCGCACGGCCGCAACCGTGAGCGGTGCCCGCCGGGCACTGCAGCAGATCCTGCACGGCCGCGACGACCGGCTCGCGGTGGTGATCGGCCCGTGCTCGATACACGACACCCGCGCAGCGCTCGAGTATGCGGAGCGCCTCGGGCACGAGCGGGCGCGACTGAGCGGCGAGCTCGAGCTCGTCATGCGCGTCTACTTCGAGAAGCCGAGGACGACAGTCGGCTGGAAGGGCCTCATCAATGATCCCGGCCTCGACGACAGCTTTCGGATCAACGACGGCCTGAGACTGGCACGCGGGCTGCTGCTCGGCATCAATGAGCTCGGCGTGCCGGCCGGATGCGAGTTCCTCGACATCATCACGCCGCAATACATTGCAGACCTGGTGGCCTGGGGCGCCGTCGGGGCGCGCACGACCGAGAGCCAGGTCCACCGCGAGCTGGCATCGGGCCTCTCCTGTCCGATCGGCTTCAAGAACGGAACCGACGGGAATGTCCGGGTGGCTGTCGATGCCGTTCGCGCCGCCTCGCAGCCGCATCATTTTCTCGCCGTGACCAAGCAGGGCCGCAGCGCGATCGCAGCGACGGCGGGCAATGCGGATTGCCATGTGATCCTGCGAGGCGGCAAAGCGCCCAACCACGACGCAGCGAGCGTCGAGGCGGCGTGCCGCGAGGCGGCCGCCTCGGGCATCACCACTCGACTGATGATCGATGCCAGCCATGGCAACAGCGGCAAGCGTCCGGAGCGGCAACCGCTGGTGATAGAGGAAATCGCCGCTCAAATCGAAGCGGGCGATCGCCGTATTGGCGGAGTCATGGTGGAAAGCCATCTTGTCGGCGGACGGCAGGATCTCGTGCCCGGCCGGCCGCTGCTCTACGGTCAGAGCATCACCGACGGTTGCATCGATTGGCCGACGTCGCTGAAGGTGCTCGAGCGGCTGGCCGCGGCTGTCGTGCGGCAGCGCGCGCGCAGCAATGCGCCCGCAGCCGCCGTGGAGCTGGGTTGACGGCACATCTCGACAGGCGGCTGTCCGTCGCGCCGATGATGGGACGGACGGATCGCCACTGCCGCTATTTCCTGCGCGGCTTCTCGGCACGGATGCTCCTCTACACGGAGATGATCGCCGCTGCCGATCTGCTGCAGGGTGACTGCGCCCGACGGCTCGAGTTCGATCCGGAGGAGCACCCGGTTGCGCTGCAGCTCGGCGGCTGCGACCCGCAGGAACTGGCGGCCGCCGCTCGCGCGGGCGAGCAGGCCGGTTATGACGAGATCAATCTCAACTGCGGTTGCCCGAGCGACAAGGCGACCGGCCGTGTGTTTGGCGCCTACCTTATGCAGCAGCCGGAAACGGTGGTGGCCTGCGTGGCAGCCATGCGTGCGGCCGTGCACGTGCCGGTGACGGTCAAGATGCGGATCGGAGTCATCGAAGGCCGGGGCAGGGGGGCCGTCGAGGCAAGCCGCCGCTTCGATGATGCGGAGCGGAGTGCGCTTCATGGTCTGGTGGGCGCGATACGTGATGCGGGCTGCGACGCAGTCATAGTTCACGCGCGCAAAGCGGTGCTCGGCGGACTGTCGGCGCAGGACAACCGCGAGATCCCTCCGTTGCGGTACGACATCGTCAGTGAGTTGAAGAAGGAATTTCCCGACCTGCCGGTGGTCATCAACGGCGGCCTGCGCGAGCCGGAGGCGATTCTCCAGGCGCTCGGCTCCCTTGATGGCGTCATGCTCGGGCGTGAGGCATATCACCGGCCCCTGGTTCTCGCCCAGCTCGACGCGTTCTTATCCGGCGTGGGGCCGGTCTCCGGCAATCCCCGTTCGGGCGCCGAAGCACCGGCGATCGTTGCGCGTACACATGCCATAGAGCGTATGCGGCGCTATACGGAGCGTCAGTTGGCGCGTGGCGAAAAGCTGGCTGCCGTCGTCCGTCACCTGCAGGGTTTGTATGCCGGCGAGCCCGGGGCGGACGAGTTTCGGCGCGCCTTGAGCGTGGGCGCGCACCGTCCCGGGGCGGGCGCGGAAGTGCTGCAGGAAGCCGTCGCAAGAGCCTCCCTCGCCGGCTGAGTTCGGCGGCAGGCGGGCGGAACTCCCGGCGCGCGGCCGCGCTACAGGAATTCACACTGAGTCCCGCTGCCAAAAGGCGCCGTACACGCCGCTACACGGCAACACAGAGGCTGCTGGCGAAACAGCTCTCGGTCTCGACCCAGTGCTCCACGGTGCGGAAGCCACAGGTCGCCGCCAGCCGGTCGAGCTCCGCGATTGAATATTTATGGCTGCTCTCGGTGTGGATGGTCTCGCCGGCGCAGAAGCTGACCGTAAAATCGGCAATGCGCACGGTATGATCGGCCAGAGCTTCCAGGTGCATCTCGACATCGTGCGCCTCATGATTGAAGCGCACCCGGTGCCGGAACCGCTCGAGCGCGAAGTCCGCACCGAGCTCGCGGTTCATGCGCACGAGCAAGTTGAGGTTGAAAGCGGCGGTGACTCCCAGGGCATCACAGTACGCGGCGAGCATCCGGGGCTCGGGCTTGATGAGATCGGAGCCGAGGAGCAAGTGATCGCCGCTCTGCAGGGCCAGGCGTGTGTGGCGGAGGAAACGCACGCTCGCGCCGAAGTCCAGATTGCCCAGAGAGCTGCCGAGGAGGAGCACCAGTGTCGTGCCGGGCATCATCGGCGCGCGCAGGGCGGTATCGAGGCCGGCGAGGTATTCGCTCTCCAATGTGCGGATGCGCAGGCCGGCGAGCCCCGCCAGCTGGCGCCGCGTCATCTCCAGCGCAGCCGCCGAGACATCGATGGCACAGTATGCTACCGGCCGCAGCCGCAGCAGGGCCCGCAACAGCAGCGCACTCTTGTTGGCACTGCCGCTGCCGAGCTCGATCACAGTCGCCGCCGGGGCGAGCAGCGCGATCTGCGCTGCGTGCGCTTCCAATAGCCGACGCTCGGCGCGCCACAGGCCGTATTCCGGCAGTTGCGTGATGGCTTCGAACAGCGTTGAGCCAAGGGCATCGTAGAAGTATTTCGGCGGCAGGCTTTTCTGCCCGCTGCGCAGGAGCCCGGCGCGCGCGTCGCCGAGAAAAGCCCGCTCGGAACATGACTCGAGGGAGGTAATGGACTGCAGGCTCATGGCTCATCCACACAACGGAAGCCGGCGAAGACGTAGGGATAATTCGGTTGGAACCAGTTGCGAAACGACCGCCGCAGCAGGCGGTGCGCGGTGTGTGCCGAGCCGCCCTTGAGGACGAAGTGCCGGCCGTCGAAGAAGTCGGCTGAGTACCCTGGATAGAAATGTGCGGCGCGAAAGCCGCTGAAAGGTGCAAACACGGTACGCGTCCATTCCCAGCCGTTGCCCAGCAGCCCAAGCGCTCCGCACGCGCTCGCGCCGCGCGGGTGAGCATCGACCGGCATGGGATCCCAGCGTGTAAAGTCAAAGTTGCCGCGCTGTGCGTCGGGCGAGGCATCGCCCCAGGGGTAGGGCGCATCGCCGTCGCCATATGCGGCGCGCTGCCACTGCGCCTCTGTCGGCAGTTGCCGGCCAGCCCAGCGCGCGTAGGCCGCGGCTTCCGCGTGGCTGACGTATGCCGGCCAGTCGGCCTGGAACGGAATCAGATCATCACGCGAGCACAACAGCCAGCCTTCCGTGCTGCGCTGCCACGCCGCCGGGTGCTCGACTGCCTGCCTGGTGCGCCACAGCCAATCCTCCGCGCGCCAGTACCGGCGCTGCGCATAACCGCCCGCTTCCAGGAAGCGCAGGAACTGCGCATTGGTGACCATATGGCGATCGATGCGGAAGGCGGGCAGGGCGATACGCTGCGGCTCGAACTCATTGTCCCAGCCAAAGCCGCCGCTGTTGCCCAAAGTGACCTCGCCCGCCGCAACGGCTACGGTCTCGGGCCCGGGCTCGCGCCACTGTGCCGTGATCTGGCGTACCGGACGCGCCAGGCGCACACGGTTGAGCAGGTAGGCCAGCGTTTCGGCATGCATCCAGCGGTGCTCTATGGCGACGCACAGGCGCGTGAGCATCTGGGAATCATGCGGCTTCAGGTACCTTTCTCCGAGCCAGGCATCGACGTGCGCGCGCGAGCGACGCACATAGGTGCGAATGGCATCGAGAGGCGGCCAATCCTCGGGCCGATCCTGGGGCAGCGCGCCATCGATCGGATCGATGCCGAAGGCGAACAGGCGGTCCAACGGATCGACGAGCGCTGGCCGCTCGTGCTCGCGCAACAGCAGGTTGACGTCGAACGCCTCGAGGTGCCCGACGTAAAACGCAAGCCGATGCCGCTCGGCGATCGGTCGCTCGAAGAGAAGCCCTGCGGGTACGAGACCGAAGACCTCGTCCGTGCGCTCGCGGGCCTGCGCCAGATCCCGGGCCAGCGTGGCGAGCTCCGTGTCGCAGGCACGCCCGAGAGCCGGCATCAGCGGGGGGCCGCCGCCGGGGCTTGCGGTACGTCGGACAGCAGTCCCCCGAGCCCCTCGGCCATCGTGGGGTGCGCAATCACTGCATCGCGCAAGGCCGTGTACGGAAGGCGCGCGAGCATCGCTGTTTGCACCACGGGCATCACCTCGCCTGCTTCCGGGCCGATCATCGTGAAGCCGAGGATCTGGTCGCCGTTGCCGGCGACGAGCGCCTTCAGAAAGCCTTCCTGCTCGCCTATCGTACGGGCGCGCATTATGGCACTCACCGGCCGCCTGGCCACGCGCACCGGGATCCCCTGCCGCTTTGCCTCGAGCTCGCTCAAGCCGACGCGTGCGAGCGGTGGGTCGGTGAACAGGCAGTACGGCACCAAGCGATCGCTCCTGCTTCGGCTCCCGCCGGCCAGGTTGTCGCGGATGATGCGGAAGTCATCGAAGGAGGCATGGGTAAATTGCGGGTTGCCCGAGCAGCATTCTCCGATTCCCCACACGTCCGGGGCCGCCGTTTCCAGACGCTCGTTCACGCGGATGTATCCGCGGTCATCGAGCTTCACTCCCGCGACATCGAGGCCGATCCCGTCCGTGTTCGGCGTACGGCCGACGGCTGAGAGAATGTCAGTCGCATCGATCGTGCGCTCGCCGGAAGGCGTACGCACGAGCAGTTTTACCGCCTCCCCGGAGCGGCCCTCGACTCGCAGCACGTCGGCCTCCAGCATGAAATCGATACTCTCCTGGCCGAGGATCCACTGCAGCTCCGCGGACACGTCCGGATCCTCGCGGCCAGCAATCTGCGATCCGTGCTCGATGGCCGTGACCTGGCTTCCGAAGCGGCGGAAGGCCTGGGCAAGCTCGAGACCGACATAACCTGCGCCCAGGACGACCAGGTGTCGGGGCACATAGTCGAGCTCCAGTGCTTCGATGTTCGTCAGCGGTCCGGCGTCCCGAAGTCCCGCAATCTCGGGAATGGTCGCGCGCGTGCCAACGTTCAGGAAGACCCGATCACCCTCGAGGACGCGCACGCCGCCGTCATTGAGCCTGACCTCGAGCGTTTTGGCGGCGAGGAAGCGGCCTGCTCCCATTACCAGCTCCGCGCCGCTGTCGCTGTAGGCCTGCCGCGTGAGAGTGACCATGGCGTCGACCATGTCGCGCTTGCGTTTGCGGACGGCCTTCATGTTTGTGGCGAAAGCGCTCGAATGAGCTCCGTACTGCTCGCCGCGACGCAGCAGGTGCGAGACCTTGGCGCTCCAGATCTAGTTCTTGCTCGGCATGCAGTTGATGTTCGGGCATGAGCCTCCGATCCAGCGCCGCTCGACAACGGCAACGCGGCGGCCGGATCGGGCCAGGTGCCAGGCGAGGAAGCCGCCGCCATTGCCGCTGCCCAGTATCAGGTCGTCGTGGGACTCAGCACGCGGCCCGACGGCATCTGCTTGATGCCTCGACGCTTTTGGCTCCAACGTCGAATGAGGCAGACAAGATGTTCGCATCGCATCGGGCGCGAGCAGAGCGCGCCCGGGCATCAGGAGCCGAGGCTCTTCACCGGGTATTTGTGCTCGCCCAGGGCACTCCAGCGGTATAGATTCTCATCCGCACAATGCGGGCACTTCAGGACAAGTTGGTCTTCCGCCTCGGCCGAGGCCGGCTTGCTTCCTGCTTGTGGCAGCGCAACGGCTATGAGAAGGCCGCATGCCTTGTTTTTGCATAGCCAGCCAGGGTAGGTTTCCCCTGGAATCAGTTGCCGTGGTGCCATGACCTCGGCATGGCGCACGCCAAGGGATGCCGCGGGCCTGCGTACCGTGGGACCGCTGCTCTTGGATGGACGCTTGATCGACATGGGCGCTTCTTCCGCTCGAGTACTGGCTGAAGCCTACCGCGACTACTCGAGCACTGCCAGTGCCCGACCTGAAGCTGCGCGATCAGGGCAAAGAATCCGGGGATGCATGGCATAGTCCGCCATCGAGCTCGCTGCCCCGGCCCAATTACCGATTGGCTGCCCAAAAACAGGCAAGCCAGGTCGGTCCGCAGACGTTTATCAGAATGAGACGCTCGAGAGAAGCCCGCATCGGCGCGGTCCGTCCCTGAGGCGCTCATGCGGGTACCGCAATTGCACCTCGCAAGCAGCAGATTCGCGATGCAAGACCGACGCTCCCCAAGCGCTGCAACTTTCGGCCTCGTGCTGAGCCTCGCGCTTGGCGGCTGCAGCGGCGCCAGACTGCTGCTCGCTCCGCCATCCCGGCCACCGCTTGAAGGTGCAAGCATTACGCTCCGCGGACCTGCGTACGCGCCGCATGGCCTCACGCGGGGCGCGCCTGCCTCGTCTACCGACTGGGGCACCTACAACAAAACATTGGCGGGCAACCGCTATTCGCCGCTGGCGCAGATCACGCGCACCAACGTCGGCTCTTTGCGGCGCGTCTGCGCTTTCCGGCTCGACCATTCCGTCAACATGCAGTCAGGGTTGCTGGCGATTGGCGGTACCCTGTACTTCACGACGCTTGAAGATACCTATGCCGTGGATGCGGCCGACTGCAGGCTGCGCTGGCAGCACACGTATCGCCTCGCGCGCCGGCCGCCATTCGATCCAAACCAGGTCAACCGTGGCCTGGCCTGGCTGGATGGGCGCCTGTTCCGAGGGTCGAACGACGGCCGCCTGTACGCGCTCGACGCGGCTACCGGGCGGGAACTATGGAACGTCGCGATCGGCAGCCCAGAATCCGGTGAGACCTTTCCCGCGGCACCTGTCGCGTGGAACGGCCGCGTGTACATCGGTAACGCAGGCGGTGATTACTTTGGCGTCACCGGCCGCATGATGGCGTTTGATGCGGCGACTGGCGGGCGGCTGTGGAGCGCCGATCTCGTACCGACTGCAGGCCCGGCGAATCGGACATGGCCGCCGGCGACGGCCGAACACCCGAAAGCTGGAGGCACCACCTGGACCTCGTATGCCATCGATGAGCGCCGCGGGCTGTTATATGTACCGACCGGCAACGCCGCGCCGGACTTCATCAAATCCGTCCGTCCGGGTGACAATCTCTACACCTATTCAGTCGTTGCGCTCGACCTCAGGACCGGAGAGCTCAGATCCGCGAGGCAACTCGTCACCGGCCAGGATTTTCATGATTGGGACGTAGCGGCGCCGCCCGAGTTGATCGATACACCCGGTGGCCGGCATCTGCTGATCGCTGCGGGCAAGAACGGCTATCTGTACGCGCTGGATCAGGCCACGCTGCGGCTACTGTACAAAACACCGGTCAGCAAGCTGCGAAATGTCGATGCGCCGCTGACGCCACAAGGAACCCATTACTGTCCTGGCATCGATGGCGGCGTGGAATGGAACGGACCCGCCTATTCGCCGCAAACGAATGCGCTGTATGTCAATGCGATCGACTGGTGTACCACGGTGGCCATACGGCCGGCCGCGCAGCTCGAGGGCCGCAAGGGCTTGCCGTGGACCGGCGCCAAAGATCGGCTGCACCCGTTTGGTGTCCCGGATGAGGCGCGCTCGGGGTGGGTCACCGCGGTCGATGCGGCCGATGGCTCGGTCCGCTGGCGCTATCATGCCCGCGCACCGCTGGTTGCCGGCATTACCGCTACGGCCGGGGGAGTCGTGTTCACCGGCGATATCGCCGGCGACTTCATGGCCTTTGATGCGCGCAGCGGCCGGGTCTTGTGGCGCCGGAACACCGGACAGCCGATTGGCGGCGGCGTGATCTCCTACGCAGTCAACGGCAAGCAGTACATAGCCGTCGCTTCCGGCATGCGTTCAAAGATAGGTTGGCAGGTCGATAGTACGCCTGCCAAGATCGTCGTCTTCGCGCTGCCGTAACGGCGGAGCCATTGTTTGGCTGACGGCCTCGGCGCCCCGCCTGAGGTTCAGCCCCAAGGTTCAGCCGGGGCACGACCACGCACAGCCGTGACCATTGCGGTTGCTGGGCTTCCCGCCAGGTTGACAAAGCAGGAACTCATCGCGCGCGCCGCTCGTTGCGATGTAGAGGTAATGACATGCGCGCCCGCTTCTTGAGGCGACGCCTGCTCGATCGGGGACGAAGATGGCTGGCAAGCTCGGTGCGCCGCGAATCGGTGGTTGTCTCTTCCGTTGGCCGGTGAAGGCGCTCGGGGTGGTTTCGGCGCTTGCGCTTGCCTTCACTGCAGCGGCCGCAATCGCGGAAAGCCCGCAGTCTTCCCAAAGTCAACCGCCCTCAGCCCAGATGCGGCCGGCGCCCGCAGCGCTTTCCGATCAGGACAAGACATTCATCGAAAGCGCTGCCCGGAGCGGCATGATGCAAGTCGCCCTGGGCAAGCTTGCGGCCGAGCACGCGCAGAGCCCGCGACTCAGGCCGATGAGCCACCGCACGAGAACGGCGAAGGCGATGCCCCACAGGATGGTGCCTATGAAGAAATGCTCCGCCCAACCTGGCTGCGGGGCATCGAATTCGCAATCGGTGCATGGATCCTGATGATGGTGCTGCTGATGCCGCCCGCCGGCGCGGGCTGGTTCGCGGTCTACTTGGGCTATGGTGCGCCGCTCGCGGCTCTCGTTTTGCACATCATCTATGGCTTCTGCCTGGGGCTCTTCTACGCACCGCCGGCAGGGGTGATTACGGCGCTGGACGCGCCGCCGGCGGGCTCGCCAGCGCAGCTGGGCTGAGGCGATCGCGCCCTGATCGTGCAGCCGATCAGCTGCCGGATGGCAGGCATGTGCTCGTGCCCGACTATGCTCAAGAAGCTGCCCATCCCGCAGCGTTTGCGTCAACGACCATGTCGGCCGTGAACGGCAAACAGACTCCGATGGCGCGGAGGAGATGTGCTCCTATTATAAGTGACCTTCTGCGGGACTTCGCCCTGAGTGTCATGACATGCCACGTCGCCACGGGATATGACGATCGTCGCCTGAGACGCACCGACTGTCGCAACGACGCGTATTCGGAGTTTGGATCGATGTAGAGTGCTGACATGGGCTCTATTCTGCGAGAGCTTCGATCCGGACCTGAGATGCACCACCATGTCGCGCAATCATCATCTGATTCCTCTCCTGGGCATGATCGCCGGTCTTGCGAGCGCGCCCGCATGCCCGGCCGGCGAGATATCCGGCCCATCGATTGCGCCGAGTTCGCCCTGCAGGCTGTGCCTTTACCAGCCGGACAACATGGCTT
>DASYGA010000422.1:0-15129 GCA_036000265.1 Steroidobacteraceae bacterium
ATTCTATTGAGCGATTTTTCGGCAATTGTTTTGATGGACCAAGGGCTCCAGATTGGCCTCGACATCTGAGGAGGATGCATGACATGAACAGACTGAATGGCAAGACCGCCGTGATCACCGGTGGCGCTACCGGCATCGGCCGCGCCGCGGCCAAGCGCTTCATCGAGGAGGGCGCCTTCGTCTTCATCTTCGGCCGCCGGCAGGAAGCGCTCGACGCCGCTCTCGCCGACCTCGGGCCCAATGCCCGCGCGGTGAGGGGCTCGGTCTCCGATCCGGCCGACCTCGACCGGCTCTACACGGCGGTGAAGGCGGAGCGCGGAACCCTCGACATCGTCTTCGCCAATGCCGGGACCGGCAGCCAGCTTCCGCTCGGCCAGATCACCGCCGAGCACATTGACGAAACCTTCGACACCAACGTGAAGGGTACGATCTTCACGGTTCAGAAGGCGCTGCCGCTGATGCGTAAGGGCGGTTCGATCATCCTCACCGGATCGAGCGCCGGCACCACGGGCGCCCCGGCATTCAGCGTCTACAGCGCGAGCAAGGCGGCGGTGCGCAACCTCGCGCGCACCTGGGCGGAGGACCTTAAGGGCACCGGCATCCGGGTCAACGTGCTGTCGCCCGGGCCGACGGCGACTGAGCTCGCGAAGGCAGCGCTGGGCGAGGAAGGCATGAAGGTCTTCGCCTCGATGAATCCGCTGCAGCGCATGGCCGAGCCGGCGGAACTCGCTGCGGCGGCTGCCTTTCTCGCGTCGCCGGACAGCAGCTTCATGACTGCCAGCGAGGTTGCCGTCGACGGCGGCCTGGCGCAAATCTGACGCCCCGGCCGCGAGCGATGTGCCGCCATCACCGCAAGATCGTAAACGCTGCAGCGCGGATCAGCGCTCCGGAATCATTGACCCATCCGCAAAGGCGCGAGCATGGCGGTTCTCGTGCCGCGCTGCAGGGCTCGCCCAGACTAACGTCGGGGTGGTTTTACGGAAGTACCGTCCCGGCGCGAACCGGCTGCACGCTTGGGGCGCTTGCGACGTGAGGCGCTCACCGATGCCGCAGCCGTGGCACGCGGCGGGGCTTCGCTCAGGGTCATCGTGCCCGGGATGTGCTCTTTGCCCCAACGAACGAATGCGAGCAGTACATCACCCAGCGCACGGCCCTTCGCAGTGAGCGTGTAGGCGTATCGTATCGGACGCTCCTGATAGGGGCTGCTCGCAATGATGCCGACCTCCTCGAGGCGCCGGAGGCGATCCGC
The DNA here is from genome assembly GCA_036000265.1 of Steroidobacteraceae bacterium. Taxonomy (GTDB): domain Bacteria; phylum Pseudomonadota; class Gammaproteobacteria; order Steroidobacterales; family Steroidobacteraceae; genus 13-2-20CM-66-19. The sequence goes on from DASYGA010000422.1 coordinate 1,250, forward strand.
AAGAATATTGGTCGGAATCCGCTCCGGCGAGCTCGCGAGCTCCCCGTAGGTCTGTTTGCCGTGCAGCAAGTCGCGCACGACGAGCAGCGACCACTTGTCGCCCACGATGTCGAGCGAGTTGGCGACCGCGCATGCCGAGCGCAGGAAGGGTTTCAAGGTATTCAATCGCCTGGTGCTCCCGCCGGAAAACTTCGACACTTGCAGATCGCAAGTCAGTATGCTACGGTGGGTATAGACTTGCAAAATGCAAGTGATTGGAGCGCATGATGACCGCCACTGCCACCATCCTCGCCCGCCCGGCCGGGTCCAGATCCGCCGGGCTCGGCCGTGCCGAGCTGGGCCTTGCGTTTGTTCTGGTCGCCTGGTTCGTCATCGTGGTGACGCTGGGCGCCTCCGGTGCGTTCGTCGGCCGCCCGGGTGCGCCTCCCATCGGCATTGCGATCGCCGTGGGAGCGCCGCTGCTGCTGTTCTTCGCCGGACTGCAGCTCTGGCCCTCGTTCCGGGACTTCGCTCTTTCCCTCGATCTGCAGCTCATCGCGGGCGTGCAGGCCTGGCGGTGGGCGGGTCTGGGTTTCATTTTCCTGTATGCATACCACGTGCTGCCGGCCGCTTTCGCGTTGACGGCCGGGTTTGGCGACATGGCGGTTGGCCTCGCCGCGCCGTGGATGATACTGGGGCTTGCGCGCAAGCCTGGCTTCGCCGCAGGAGGCGCATTCGTCCGCTGGAATGCCCTCGGAATACTCGATCTCATCGTAGCTGTCGGGCTCGGAGCCTCGAGCGCCATGCTGAGTACCGGCGCCCCCGGAGAAATCAGCGCCGCTCCAATGGGAACACTGCCTCTCCTCCTGGTTCCGGCATTCCTCGTGCCTCTGTTCTTGATGCTGCACGTCGCGGCACTCATGCAAAGCCACCGCATCAGGCGGTCGGACGCGTCGGCTACGGGCTCGATCTCCTGAGGCGCTCAGCGCATTGCGGAGGGGAGCCGCAGCTCAATCTCATGAATGCGCATAGCGGCGCGTCGCAGAGAAGACGTCGCCAGGCGCGAAGCAGATGCGGCTCGCTGCAGGCAAATCGACCCGGCGCTCGAGAGTGGATCAATCTGGACATTCCCCCGATGCCGCGAGAGCGAAGTGCAGGTCCCTGACGCCAACCGCGCCCGAATCGACGAGTCTGAATCCCGCACCTTCCAGCAACCCGATGATCTCCGGCAGACCGACGTGGCCATGTCGGTGGCGGAAGTGCCCGGCGAAGCCTCTTTTTTTCGCCTCGGGCCTCGCGAAGTCCACGAGCAGGACCCGACCACCGGGCTTGACGGCTCTTCGCAGCTCGGCCGCAAGCTCCCGACGAGCGGCTCGGCCGAGGTGATGAAGCATCATCGTGCCGAGCGCCAGATCGAAGCGCGCATCAGGGAACGGCAGCGCCTGCGCGGCGGCATTCTCGAATCGAACCTCGACTGCCGCTCTTGTCGCTTTGAAGCGTGCTCGGGCCAGCATTTCCGCTGAAGCATCGACGCCGCAGACGATCCCTGCGGGGCCGACCGCCTGCTTCGCGAGGATTGCGAGGGTACCGGTTCCGCATCCGACATCGAGCACCGACTCGCCGGGCTGCAGGCCCGCCAGAGCGAGAATCCGCTGGCGCAATTGCCGCTCGCGCCCCCGCAGGGAGAACCATAGGATCGCATCATAGAGCGCCGCAGAGTGCAGAACCGCGCCCACGGGCCGCGGCATCGCATTTTCGATCGTCAAGGCGACGTCCTCATAAATGGACATTTGTTCGATTTCGAGTGTAGGCTCACGGGCCATCCAGCGGAAGAACGGAAACCCCGAATCGTGCGATATCGGACAGCAGCGCCAACTTTGTCCGGCCCCTGCGCGCGCGGCGCGCTGCAGGCCGAATTGCCGGCTGTATGCCCGTGACCGTGCCGCGAAAGCGCATCCACAGTGGGCAAGAGGATCGGCGGATTCAGAGGACCCGTGCGCTCCTGCACGAGGCGCTCGGCTCACTCATGCGCGAAAAAGCGTATGACCGCATCACCGTCGCGGAGATCCTCGATCGCGCCAAGATCAGCCGCTCGACTTTCTACATTCATTTCCGGGACAAGGACGACCTGCTGACGAGCAGCATGCGCGCCCTGTTCCTTGGCGTCCTGCCAGCAAACGCAACAACCACCTCGGACGTCGCCGAGAGGATGGTTGCCTTCAGCCTGCCGCTGCTCACGCATATCCATCAGCATCGCCGCTCCGCCAAGGTAACATTGGGAGAGCGTGCCCGGGCCATCATGCACCAGCATCTGCGGCGCATCCTCTCGGAATGGATCGTGCAATCTATCGATGGGGCTCGAGATGGAGGGCTTCAGTTGCCCAGATCGAGACGATCACCCGTTGCCCCAGAACTCCTCGCCCGCCACATCGCCTCCACGTTCGTGCTCATCCTGCACTGGTGGCTTGATCAGGGCGCCGGCATTTCCCACACTGAGGCCAATAAGCTGTTTCGGGCGCTCGTAATGCCGGTACTCCGATCGACGCCGCCGTAGCTTAGCGCCTGTTGCCTCTAGCCCGATCCCGCACAGTGTGCACGTCGCCCCGGAGCCTGTGCAGGCGGCGTACGCGCTCGCCTTCCCGCACACGATCGAACCGCTCGATCACGAGAATCGGTTCCGGCACTCGCAATATGGACACGGGCGCTACCGGCAGCCCAAGGCGCTTGCCCAGGCTCATGCAGTAATGCTCGTTGGCGACGAGCATTGGCAGCCTGCCGTCTGCAGGCTCTGGTTTCAGGATGTGCGTCGATGCGAGATCGGCTTCCACAAGGTACATGCGGGCGCCGTGCGTGTAGACAGAGAGCTTGTCCTGGTGTCCGGCGATCGACGTCCGCACGCGCCCATCCCAGACGGCGAACGGAACCTCCGCCCGCTCTTCGATGCGCTGTTTGAGCTCCGCCGGCGTGATTTCGCGGCGAGTCGTTGGGCGCGATTGCGGCGCTTCTGCAAGAAACGACAGAGCCCCAGCGGTCTCCTGGCCAAGTTGCCGAAGCAAGCCGTACAAGTTGTTCTTTGTCACCTGGAAGGTGCTGGCAACTATGTCGAGTGCCCGGCTATTTCTGAAATTCCGAAATCCACTCGCTGCTTAGACCATTTCCAGAAAGGGCGAAGGGCAAAGGCGCCGACGAGGCGCCACTACCCTCATCGGCGGCTTGATGCGATTGCCCCTGCCGATGGTCAGAGCGGCGGTAACGAGTAGTGCCGCTCCGCCGACCAGGGCGGCGATGATGTCCACCAGGCCACGGCCCTGATCCATGGTCAAAGCCTCCCCTGCGTTCACTATCGCACTCTCCTCGAGCGCCTCCATGACGAAAGTCCCCAGGGATCGAAACGGTTGATGGAATCAGAACGGTAGGGAAATGCCCACGAAGAACCCCCGTCGTGGCCCAAACTGCGGCGCGCCCACTCCGACGCCCGTACCGCTGCGGATTTCATAGACTGTGTCGAAGACGTTGGTTACATCGAATCGTACGGTCGGATAATCGCCCTTCGAGCCGATACCCCAGGAGGGGAATTCGTGGCTGACGCCGAAATTCACTTGGCGGTAGTAGGGCAAGTGGGCGCCGTTCGGGATACTCGTACCGTCTGGCAGCACCAAGTTGGCCCGCAGGCCCGAGCCGTAAAGCATGTCGGCACTTAGAAGGGTGCTGCCCCACCGGTAGGAGGCGCCTGTCGAGGCGGTGTATTGCTGCTCGTGGTCGAGCGAGATCCAGCGATTGGCGATATATGCGAGATCATCGGCGCTGAAGTTGAACTGTGCGGTTTCGATGGCCTTCCCACGCGCCCTTTGGGTGGCAAAATTGAGGTATGCCGCGAATGGCCCCTGGGCGTAGCTCTCCGTGAATTCCGCGCCGTACTGCTGACCGTAGCGGTAGTTGAACGGCGTCAGGATGATGGGTGCCCCGAACTGTCCCTCATCGATGAGGTTCACGGATTGCTTGTAGTACGTATCGATGCCGGTGGTGAAGCCGTTCGTGAACCGCTGCTCGATGCCGATGTCGTAGTAGTTCGCCTTTTCCGCAAGCGGTGGGGCATCCTCATTGACCGATGCGGCTGCGGTGGTGCTCGCGAACTGCGCGAGCGTCTTGCCGCCGACCAGCTCGAACGGAGGCGGGGAGAAATACCGTGAGTAGCCGCCGTGAACGGTCATTCCCGCAATCGGCTTCCAGACCAGATTGACGCGCGGGCTCAGCTGCTGTCCCTGGGAATACGCGTTGAAGTGGTCGAAGCGCACCCCGTAATTCAGGGTAAGGGGCTGCAGCAGCTTCCATTCGTCTTGCAGGTACACGCTTTCGATCGACTGGGACTCGCGAGCGTTGTCGATGATGGGCAGCGGCATGTCGCTCGTCTGGTTCCCGACGACGTCGACGGGCAGCACCTGGGAGGTGGTATCGCTCGTAGCCTTATCGTACTGGAGGTAGAGGCCGGCGCGCACGGTGTGCGAATCACCGAGGTGATACGAGGCATCAGTCTGCCACCCATAGGATACGTCGCGCTTGAAGGCGTCCTGCGCGATGCCGTCATAGAGCAAATCTCCGAGCACGTCCGGGGTGTAGGTCAAGCTGGCGTAGCGCACGATCAAGGACGTCTGCAGGTCGAGCGCGCCCTGTAGGTGCTCCAGGCTCACGATGCCATAGTGATTGATTTCCGCCTGGTTCTCGTTGAGGCCCGTGCTGGGATAGTCCGTGATGCCATCTACCGTGAGACCGAGACTCGGAGTGAGGCCCGCTTGGTCCGGGATCTGGAACCGGTCGCGCGAGCTCGCGAGGATCAGGCTGACCCGGGTATCCGAGTCGATCAGGTAGTCGAAATACCCGAAGGCATGGTATTGCTTGGTCGTGTCGTGTAGCGGCGTCGGGCTCGGGTCCGGGGACTCGATGCCGAGATTGCTGCGCAGGTAATCTCCCGTAGCGAAGTAAGTGAGCTTTCCGGCTGTGCCGCCGTCATAGATGCTCGGCTGGATCTCACCGTGACTGCCGCCGTAGAGTGACACCGCTCCCTGTCGATCGAGCGCGCCGCTCTTGGTGGTCAAGTCGATGATGCCGGCCGTGTCGAGGCCATACTCCGCCGGCAGCGCGCCGGTGATGAGCTTCATCGACTGGATGAGTCGCGGATCGAGCGTCTGGCCGAATACCGCAATTCCTTCCGGGAGAATGATCCCGTTCAGGCGATATTGCAGGCCATTGTGCTCGCCGCGGATGTGCATCTGACCGAAGGAGTCCTGAGCTACATCCGGGGCCTGCAGGATCACCTGGTTTAGCTGGACGTTGTCACCGCCCGGAGCCGCTTTGATGGCTTGAGCATTGATCGTGTACGTCGACGCGCCCGTTTGGGTCTCAATTCCGGCGCGCGCGATGTCTAGACGCGCGGCGCTGACGACGACGCCTTGAAGCTCGGCGGGCGCCGCATCGCTGGCGGCGGCAGCATCGGCAGAGGAGGAGATAGTGGCAGCCACTCTCGCGGCCGCCGGCATTGCGGTGGCGACGACCACCGCGAGCACGAGGACGGTGCTCTTGTTCTTGCATGCAAACATGTGGGAAGGCTTCCTAAGTTCGAGCCGCAAGGCCGCAGGGGCCGCACCGATCGGCTCGGGCGGCTCGCGGCCGAATTGAGGCTATCGAGCAAATGCTCCAAAAGCAGCCCGCTAGCGCGCGCTCCTTTCAGAGAGCGGCGCCGGCTAGCGCAGGAGTTGATTGAAGGAAGTTAGACGGAAGCCGGCGGGCCGCGCGCGGAGTGCCCGCGCAGCCGGCGAGCGCTGCGCGGCTGCGCGACGGCGGGCAACGGCGAGAGCCACGCGGCGAGGGCGGGCCTGGCGATGGGAGCAGGATGGGGTGCGGAACCTGCCACCCCTGTGAAGTGCATCGACCAGTCGCAGTGTGCGGATTGGTCGGCATGCACATTGAAGCCATGGGCGGAAAAGCCGCAGATGCACGTGATCATCGCGAAGGCCGCGACGAATGCGATCAAACGGTTACGGCGGAAAGACCGACTCACATGCGCTCACTACCCGAAGGCACCGATGAGCATATCCGCTGGCAGCTCCCAGGGGAAGTCTGCAACCTTCCTCGAAGCTCTCCAGCAGGCATCTGTTTTCCACTCTCTCTGCAGCGCTTTCCTCACTCCACGCTCACACCCGGGCGGGTAGCCTCACCTCTCCATCGCAGATTCGCGGAGGGCCGGCATGGACTTCGTTTTCATTCTCATCATCGCGGCGCTGTATGCCGCGACGCATTCTCTCGTGTGGGCGATCTCGCGCCTCGGAGGCTTCGAGTGAGCACCATGTACGCGGTCAGCGGTCTGCTCGCGCTCGGCCTCTGCGTCTACCTGCTTTATGCAATGCTCAAGCCGGAGAAGTTCTGATGACCGGCCAGTCGCTGGGCCTCCTCGCCCTCTATCTCGCCGTCGCTCTCCTGTGCGTCAAGCCGCTCGGCCTTTACATGGTCAACGTCATGGAAGGCCGCCCGATCTGGCCGGTTCGCGTCGGCCACCGCCTCGAGAGACTGATCTACAGGCTCTGCGGAGTCGATTCGAGCGCGAAAATGGGCTGGAAGCTCTACGCAGTCGCGCTCCTCGTCTTCAACGCCGCCGGCGCGCTTCTCGTATATGCCCTGCAGCGCGTGCAGTACTGGCTGCCACTCAATCCTGAGCATCTTCCGGGCGTCTCGCCCGACTCCTCGTTCGACACAGCGGTCAGCTTTATTTCCAATACCAACTGGCAGGGCTACACGCCCGAGTCCACCATGAGCTATCTCCCGCAGATGGCGGGGCTCGCGGTGCAGAATTTCCTCTCCGCGGCGACCGGCATCGTCGTGGCGGTTGCGCTCATGCGCGGGCTGGCGCGCCACTCGGCCAAGGCCATCGGAAATTTCTGGGTCGACATTACGCGCTCGACGCTCTACGTGCTGCTACCCATGTCGTTCGCGCTGGCGCTCGCTCTCGTCAGCCAAGGGGTGATCCAGAACTTCAGCGCCTACAAGGACGTGACGATGTTGCAGCCCGTGGCGTACCAGCAGCAGAAGACCGATGCCGCCGGCAACGCGACGATGGAGAGCCTCACCACGCGGGTCCAGACCCTACCGATGGGCCCAATCGCCTCCCAGGAGGCCATCAAGGAACTCGGTACCAACGGCGGCGGCTTCCTCAATGCCAATTCCGCCCACCCGTACGAGAATCCGACGCCGCTCTCGAATTTCCTCGAGATGCTCGCGATCATCCTCATTCCCGCCTCCCTGACCTACACCTTCGGCCTTATGGTCGGCGATACCCGCCAGGGCTGGGCCGTGCTCGCGGCGATGGCGATCCTGTTCGTGGCGCTGTTTGCGGTCTGCAGCCACAGCGAGCAGCTCGGAAATCCCCGTATCGCCGCCCTCGGCGTCGACGAGGCTGCGAGCGCACTGCAGCCCGGAGGCAACATGGAGGGCAAGGAAGCGCGCTTCGGCATCGCCGCTTCGACGCTTTTCGCCGCCATTACCACTAGCACCTCCTGCGGTGCAGTCAACTCCATGCATGACTCCTATACCCCTCTCGGCGGCTTCGCGCTGCTCTTTAACATGATGCTGGGCGAGGTGGTTTTGGGCGGGGTCGGGACGGGTATCTACTCGATGCTGATCTTCGCCATCGTCGGGGTTTTCATCGCCGGCCTCATGATCGGTCGCACACCCGAATACCTCGGCAAGAAGATCGAGGCGTTCGAGATCAAGATGGGCTCGATCGCCATCCTGGTCATGCCGTTGATCGTGCTGCTCGGCGCCGCAGTCGCAGTCAGCATGGCGGCCGGACGAGCCGGCCCTGCCAATCCAGGCGCGCACGGCTTCTCCGAGATCCTCTACGCCTTCGCCTCGGCTGGCAACAACAACGGCAGCGCCTTCGCGGGCATTTCGGTCGACACCACTTTCTACAACACGGCGCTCGGAATCGTGATGTGGCTCGGCCGGTTCTGGCCGATCGTCGCGGTGCTCGCGGTCGCGGGCTCGCTCGCGGCGAAGAAGCGCGTTCCGGTCACCGCTGGCAGCATGCCAACGCACGGGCCGACATTCATCCTCCTGCTCATCGGTACGGTCCTGCTCGTTGGCGCGCTCACTTTCGTGCCGGCGCTGGCCCTGGGACCCATCGTCGAGCACCTGACCCTCTGGGGACACTGAGATGTCAACCAACCCCCAGGCCTCGAGCCCGGACCTTGCGGGCCGCCACCCGCAACCGGCACGCGAGACGCCGCGCCGTGCCCACCGGGGCAGGCTCTCTTTGTTTGACCGATCGCTGATGGGGCCGGCAATCGTCGACTCGGTGCGCAAGCTCGACCCGCGCGTGCAGTGGCACAACCCAGTGATGTTCGTTGTCTACATCGGCAGCATTCTCACGACGGGCCTCTGGTTCCAAGCGCTCGCGGGCCACGGCGACGCCCCGTCCTGGTTCATCCTGAGCGTGGCGATCTGGCTCTGGTTCACGGTGCTCTTCGCCAATTTCGGCGAGGCGCTCGCCGAGGGGCGCAGCAAGGCGCAGGCGGCGAGCCTGAAGGGGCTGAAGCAGACGGTTCAGGCGAAGCGCCTGGCCGATCCGGCGGAGCGCATGCGGATCACGCGCATCAGAGCCGACCGGCTCCGCAAAGGCGAGGTGGTCCTGATCGAGGCTGGCGACTACGTTCCGGGCGACGGGGAGGTCATCGAGGGCGCCGCCTCGGTCGATGAGAGCGCAATCACCGGCGAATCCGCGCCGGTCATCCGTGAGTCGGGCGGCGATTTCTCCGCCGTCACCGGCGGGACGCGGGTGCTCTCCGACTGGATCGTGGTTCGCATTACCGCAAATCCCGGCGAGACGTTCATCGACCGCATGATCGCGATGGTCGAGAGCGCCAAGCGGCAGAAGACCCCGAACGAGATCGCGCTGACCATTCTGCTGGTTGCACTGACGCTGGTATTCCTCTTCGCCACGGCGACTCTGTTGCCGTACTCGCTTTACAGCATCGCCGTCGCCAAGCTCGGCACCCCGATCACCATCACGGCGCTCATCGCGCTGCTGGTGTGCCTTATTCCGACTACGATCGGCGGATTGCTCTCCGCGATCGGCGTCGCCGGCATGAGCCGAATGATGCAAGCCAACGTGATCGCGACGTCGGGTCGGGCTGTGGAGGCGGCGGGCGATGTCGACGTGCTGCTGCTCGACAAGACCGGCACCATCACGCTCGGCAACCGGCAGGCCGCGGCGTTCATTCCCGCCGCGGGAGTCACCGCAGAAGAGCTGGCGGACGCCGCGCAACTCGCCTCGCTGGCGGACGAGACGCCCGAGGGTCGCAGCATCGTGGTGCTCGCCAAGCAGCGCTTTGCGCTGCGGGAGCGCGATCTCACCGCCCTGCACGGCACGTTCGTGCCCTTCTCGGCTCACACACGCATGAGCGGCGTCGACCTCGGTGACCGGAAGGTTCGCAAGGGCGCCGCCGACGCTATCCAGAAGCAGGTGGAGTCGTTCGGCCAGCAGTTCCCCAAAGCCGTGCTGACCACTATGCAGGAAGTGGCGCGCCGGGGCAGCACGCCGCTGCTGGTCAGCGATGGACCCAGAGTCCTCGGCGTGATCGAGCTCAAAGACATCGTCAAGGGGGGCATCAGGGAGCGCTTCGGCGAGCTGCGCCGCATGGGCATCAAGACCATCATGATCACGGGCGACAACCCGCTCACCGCAGCGGCGATCGCCGCCGAGGCCGGGGTCGACGATTTCCTCGCCGAGGCGACGCCGGAGGCCAAACTGAAGCTCATCCGCAGCCATCAGGCGGAGGGAAGGCTCGTAGCCATGACCGGCGACGGCACCAACGACGCGCCGGCCCTCGCTCAGGCGGACGTAGCGGTGGCCATGAATACCGGCACCCAATCGGCCAAGGAGGCCGGCAACATGGTCGATCTCGACTCCAACCCGACCAAGCTCATCGAGGTCGTCGAAACGGGCAAGCAGATGCTGATGACGCGCGGCTCGCTCACTACGTTCAGCATCGCCAACGATATCGCCAAGTACTTTGCCATCATCCCGGCGGCATTCGCCACCACCTACCCGCAGCTCGATGCCCTGAACGTGATGGGCCTCGCGAGCCCGTATTCGGCGATTCTCTCGGCTGTGATCTTCAACGCGCTGATCATCATCGCGCTGATTCCGCTCGCCCTCAAAGGCGTCCGCTACCGGCCCCTCGGCGCCGCCGTGCTGCTGCGCCGCAATCTGCTCATCTACGGCCTCGGCGGCATCCTGGTGCCGTTCGTCGGCATCAAGCTCATCGACATGCTGCTCACGGTCGTGCACCTGACCTGAGGACGCCAATGCACAAATCATTCACCCGCTCCGTACTTCGCCCCGCCATCACTCTGCTCGTCATCATGACCGCCATTACGGGCATCGCGTACCCCCTGGCGGTCACCGGTATGGCGAAAGTCATGTTCCCGGCACGGGCCGCCGGTAGCCTCATCGTGAAGGATGGCAAGCCGGTGGGATCGCGGCTGATAGGCCAGCCCTTCAGCGATCCGAAGTACTTCTGGAGCCGACCCTCCGCCACCAGCCCGCAGCCCTACAACGGCCTCGCCTCCGGCGGCTCGAACGTGGGCCCTCTCAACCCCGCTCTGACCGATGCGGTCGAGGCGCGCATCGCCGCCCTGAAGGCGGCCGACCCCCCGAACCGCGCCCCCATTCCGGTGGATCTGGTCACCGCATCCGCCAGCGGCCTCGACCCCGACATCAGCCTGGCGGCGGCCTACTACCAGGCGGATCGCATCGCCCGCGTCAGACATTTGACCCTGGACCAGGTGCGCGCTCTTGTCGCCGCGAATGCCAGCCGCCCCTGGCTCGGCGTGCTCGGCGAGCCGCGCGTCAACGTGCTGGAGCTGAACCTCGCCCTCGAGGGCATGAAATAATCGCGCCATGAGCACCCTGGCCGAAACCCGGCCCGATCCAGACCAGCTGCTCGCCCAGGTCAAGGCCCAGGAGTCCCGCGCCACCCGAGGGCGGCTCCGCATCTTCTTCGGCTCTTCCGCCGGCGTCGGCAAGACCTACTCCATGCTGGAGGCCGCGCGCACTGCCAAAGCGTCCGGAACTGACGTCGTGATCGGATACCTCGAGCCGCACGGTCGTGTGGAGACGGAGCGGCTCGCGGAAGGTCTCGAGCAACTGCTCTCGCTGCCGGTCGCCTATCGCGGCATCGTTCGACAGGAATTCAACCTGGACGCCGCTCTCGTGAGGCACCCCGCCATCCTGTTGGTGGACGAGCTCGCCCACTCCAACCTCGCCGGCGGCGATCCTGCGCCGAGACACCCGAAGCGCTGGCAGGACATCGAGGAGCTGCTGCAGGCGGGCATAACCGTCTGGACGACGGTCAACGTCCAACATCTCGAGAGCCTGAACGACCTGGTCTACCAGACGACCGGAGTAAGGCAGCGCGAGACCTTGCCCGACAAGGTGTTCGACGAGGCCGACGACATCGAGTTGATCGACTTACCGCCCGACGACCTCATTGCGCGACTCCATGCGGGCAAGGTCTACATTGCCGACGAGGTGGCGACGGCGGCCGAGCGCTTCTTCCGCAAGCAGAATCTGATGGCGCTACGGGAGATCGCGCTGCGCCGTGTCGCGGACCGGGTCGAAGCCGCCTCGCGCGCCCTGGCGCCGGAGCGGACACGGGCGCGCATTGCCGGCGACCGGATTCTCGTCGCCGTAGGCCCCGACGCGCAGGCGGAGCAACTCGTGCGTGCCGGCAAGCGAATGGCGGATGCGCTGGATGCCCATTGGACCGTCGTCTACGTTGAGACGCTACGGCTTCTGCGCCTCTCCGAGACCGACCGCAATCGGCGGATCGCCGTGTTGCGCCTCGCGGAGTCTCTAGGCGCAGAGACGGTGACGCTCGATGGCCCTTCTGCCGCTACGGCGCTGCTGGATTACGTGCAAACGCGTCACGCCACGCGAGTCGTCACCGGTGCGCCCAAGCGGCGCGGCTGGCGTGCGTGGCTCCGTCCTTCGACGGCCACCCAGCTTCTCCACCAAGCCCGCGGCTTCGACGTGTTGATCATCGCGCCGACGGACGGCCCCGAACGGCAACGGGCTACCTCGCCCAGCACCACGGACGCGGCGGGTTATCAGAAGGTGATCCGCTGGGACCGATACGGCTGGGCGACAGGCCTGACTGCGGCCTGCACGCTATTGACGCTCGTCATGTATCCGCATTTCGAGCTCTCCAACCTCGCCATGGTTTATCTGCTCGGCGTGACCGTCGCGGGACTGAGGCTCGGGCGCGGACCCTCGGCCCTGACGGCGGTTTTGAACGTCGCATCCTTCGATTTTTTCTGCGTGCCGCCACGCTTCACATTTGCCGTATCGGACGCACAGTACATCGTCACCTTCGGCGCCATGCTGACCATCGCGTTGGTGATTGCAACTCTGACGGCAAACGTCCGACAGCAGACCCGGGTCGCAGGCGCGCGCGAGCGCCGCACGGCGGCGCTGTACGCCATGAGCCGGGAGCTTTCGGTAACGCGAGGCATCGAGAGCATCGCACTCGTGGCGGTACGCCATGTGGCTGAGGTGTTCCAGTGCAAGGCAGTAGTCCTCTTGCCCGACGCCAGCGGCAGCCTGCGATACCCCAGCGGCGAGGCGCCGCAGAGCGCCTTCCGCCGCGCGGATCTGGCGATCGCCCAGTGGGTGGTCGACCACGGACAGCGCGCCGGGCTGGGCTCCGACACTCTGCCGGCGGCCCCCGCGCTCTATGTACCGCTCGGCGATGACCGCCGGGTGGTGGGCGTGCTCGCCGTCCGGCCCGCCAATCCCCGCCGTGTGCTGCTGCCGGAGCAGAGTCATCTGCTCGACACGTTCGCGGGCCAGATCGGGCTCGCGCTCGAGCGCGCGCGTCTCGCGGAGGTTGCGGAAGCCTCGAGTCTGGCGATGGAGCGGGAGACGCTGCGCAACACGCTGCTGGCATCGATCTCCCACGATCTGCGCACGCCGCTGGCTGTGATGGTCGGGGCCGCAAGCACGCTGGCGGAACGCGGCGCCACCCTCGCCGAGGACAGTAAAGGCGAGCTCGCCCGCTCCATCGAGGTCAAGGCCCGCGAGATGTCGGACCTGGTCTCCAAGGTGCTCGATCTGATGCGCTTCGAGTCCGGGCAGGTGCGGCTGCGCCGCGACTGGCAGCCGCTCGAGGACCTCGTCGGAGCCGCCCTGGAGCGCTCAGTAGAGCGGCTGCGCGAGCACCCCGTGGAGGTCCGCCTGTCACCCGACCTGCCGCCGGTCCACGTGGATGCGGGGCTCGTGGTGCAGCTCTTCGGTAATCTGCTCGACAACATCGCCAAGTACACTCCGCCCGGCACTTGCTCCTGGGTTTCGGCGACCCAGGACGGCGATAGCGTCCGGGTCGTCGTGGAGGACGAGGGTCCCGGCTTCCCGGCCGGCGAGCCGGCCAAGCTATTCGAGAAGTTTCAACGCGGCCACGAGGAGGGCGCCGTGGTCGGCGCGGGGCTGGGACTCGCCATCTGCCGCGCAATCGTGCGCGCGCATGGGGGCGACATCGAAGCGCGCCGGCGCGAGGGCGGCGGAGCACGGTTCGGATTCACGCTGCCGGCCAAGGAGCCCGCCGCTTGACGGAGTCGATGCACCAGGTCCTCGTCATCGAGGACGAGCCCGCCATCCGCAACGTGCTCAAGGTGCTGTTGGAAGCGGAGCGCTATCGCGTAATCGAGGCCGACACGGCCGCTCGCGCCGAGATCGAAGCGCGAAGCCACAAGCCGGACCTGCTGCTCATAGACCTCGGACTCCCGGACAGCGATGGGCTGACGGTGATCCGCAGACTGCGCGCCTGGTCGCCCGTCCCGATCGTCGTCCTCTC
>DASYGA010000007.1:0-23986 GCA_036000265.1 Steroidobacteraceae bacterium
GCGCGAAGATCACCACGACAGCGATCAGCGCGAGCACCATCCCGGCATAGAGCGGCGCCAGGAGTCAGCTGGTCCCGAACGGCAGCCGCTCGAACCGGATTCCGGCCCTCGCGCTGTCATATAATGCTGACGTTATTCCCGCCGGTCGGAGGTCGGATCGTGGCTCTTTCCCCGCTCGCAGGCAAGCCCGCGCCGAAGGCGTTGCTGATCGACCCCGCTCGGCTCGAGGGCGAGTTCTACAGCCGCAGGCCCGACCCGGCGGATGCCGCGCAGCGGGTCAGCTTCGGCACCAGCGGCCATCGCGGCTCGCCGCTCGCCGGGTCCTTCAACGAGGCGCACATTCTCGCCATCACCCAGGCGATCTGCGAGTACCGCAAGGGGCAGGGCATCGGCGGACCGCTCTACATGGGCCGCGATACGCACGCAGTCTCGGGGCCTGCGCAGCGTGCGGCGCTCGAGGTGCTTGCCGCCAATGGCGTCGAGACGGTGATTCAGCCCAGCGATGGTGTCACGCCGACGCCGGCAGTCTCCCGAGCCATTCTGGTGTACAACCGAGGCCGGACGGAGCACCTCGCGGATGGCATCGTCGTCACCCCCTCGCACAATCCGCCCGAAGACGGCGGCTTCAAGTACAACCCGCCCAATGGGGGACCGGCCGACAGCGACGTCACCGGTTGGATACAGAGCCGTGCCAATGCGCTGTTGCGGGAAGGCAATGCTGGCGTGCGGCGGATGCCGATCGAAGCTGCAATGCGCGCTGCGACCACGCACGCGCAGGACTTCATTGCCCCGTACGTGGATGATCTCGCCAACGTCATCGACATGGATGCCATCCGCGGCGCCAATCTTCGCGTCGGGGTCGATCCTCTGGGCGGCGCGGCTGTGCACTACTGGGAGCCGATCAAGAGGAAGTACGGCCTCGACCTCGACATCGTCAATCCGGGCGTCGATCCGACGTTCGCCTTCATGACGGTCGACCATGACGGCAAGATCCGGATGGACTGCTCGAGCCCCTATGCCATGGCGGGTCTGGTGCAACTCAAGGATCGCTACCGCGTCGCCTTCGCCAACGACACCGATGCCGACCGCCACGGGATCGTGACGCCCTCGGCGGGCCTGCTCAATCCCAACCACTATCTCGCCGTGGCCATCCGCTATCTGCTCACCCATCGGCCCGGTTGGAGCCGCACCGCAGCGGTCGGCAAAACTCTCGTCTCCAGCGGTCTGATCGACCGGGTGGTCGCCGGCCTCGAGCGGCGGCTGTGCGAGGTGCCGGTGGGGTTCAAGTGGTTCGCGCCGGGCCTGCTCGAGGGCTCGATCTGCTTCGGCGGCGAGGAGAGCGCCGGGGCGAGCTTCCTGCGCCGCGATGGCAGCGTGTGGACCACCGACAAGGATGGCCTCATCATGGGCCTGCTGGCTGCGGAGATCACCGCACGCACAGGCAAGGACCCCGGCGAGCACTACCGCGAGCTGACCGCGCAGCTCGGTACTCCCTGGTACACGCGGATCGATGCCCCGGCGAGCGCGCAGGAGAAGGTGCGGATTGCCGCGCTGTCACCGGAATCCGTGCGCGCCACCACCCTCGCCGGCGAGCCCATCACGGGCAAGTTGACGCGCGCGCCGGGCAATGGCGCCCCGATCGGCGGCTTGAAGATCGTCGCCGCCAGCGGCTGGTTTGCGGCCCGGCCTTCGGGAACGGAGAGTTTGTACAAGATCTACGCCGAGAGCTTTCGCAGCGAGCGCCACCTGGCGACCATAGTCGAGGAAGCGCAGCAGATCGTCGGCGATGCGCTGAAATCAGTCTGAGGAGTTGAAGATGCAAGCGACACTGGAACTCAATCGCGCAGGCCAGAGCCTGTGGCTGGACAACATCACGCGGGACCTGCTCTCTGGCGGCACCCTGAAGCGTTACATCGAGGAGCTGACCGTCACCGGGCTGACCTCGAACCCGACGATCTTCGATCATGCGATGAAGCATGGCTCAGCCTACGATGAGGATATCCGCAAGCTTGCCCAGACCGGCCCCGCGGACGAGAAGCTCTTCTTCGAGCTGGCGATCGATGACCTCAGGCGCGCGGCCGACCTTTTTCGGCCGGTACACGAGCGCACCGCGGGCGTCGACGGCTGGGTATCGCTCGAGGTCTCGCCTCGCCTGGCCTACGACTCCCACTCCACACTGGCCGCGGCCCGGGACCTGCATGCCCGCGCGGCGCGTCCCAATCTTTTCATCAAGATACCGGGAACGGAGGAAGGACTGCCGGCGATCGAGTCGGCGATCTTCGCCGGCGTGCCGATCAACGTGACGCTGCTTTTCTCCGCGGACCAGTACGTGGCCGCGGCGAATGCCTGGCTGCGGGGTATCGAGCGGCGCATCGAGGCCGGCCTCAATCCCAACGTCACCTCGGTCGCCTCCGTCTTTCTCAGCCGCTGGGATGTTGCCGTGGCCGACAAGGTGCCGGCGGCGCTGCGCAACCAGTTGGGACTCGCCGTCGGCCGGCGCTGCTACCGCGCTTATTGCGAGCTGCTCGCCTCGCCGCGCTGGCTGCGGGCGCTCAACGCCGGAGCGAGGCCACAGCGGCTGCTCTTCGCGAGCACGGGTACCAAGGATCCCGGAGCATCGGACGTTCTTTACGTCCAGGGGCTCGTGGCGCCCTACACGATCAACACCATGCCGGAGAATACCCTCAAGGCATTCGCCGATCACGGCAAGGTGGGCGAGGCGATCCGCGCCGACGGCGGTGACAGCGAGGCGGTGCTCGCGCAATTCACCAAGGCCGGCGTGGACCTCAAGGCTCTGGCGGCGAAGCTGCAGAAGGACGGCGCGGACTCCTTCGTCAAATCATGGGACAGTCTGATGGGCGTGATCCGCTCCAAGGCGACGGAGCTGAAGCAGGCCGCAGGCGCGCGATAGCGGCGCGCTGGGCCGCTTCACCCTACCGCGGGCGGCCGTCCACCCGCTGCCAGGTCTGCGAGTGTCCGAGGAGGGAGATCCCGAGGAAGCCGCGCATGAGGAGCTGGCGGCCGCCGTCGATCAGGCGCAGGGTGCAGCCGTAGATGCGGCCGGTGTCGGGATCCACGATATCGCCGCCGACATATTCCCCGTTCTGCGGCTTCAGGTGGCGCATCAACACGAGTCCGATGATCGGCTGATCGTGGCGCTCGCCCGTGCAGCGTGTGCAGCGGGCGGTGCGGTCATCGGTGGGAGAGCTCGGCTCGATGCGGCCGTAGTAGAGGCCCTTGTCCTCGAAGATCCGGATCAGGCCGAGCGGCTTTCCTGAGCTGTCGAGGGGCTGCCAGAGGCCCACCGGCGAGGCGAGGCGGTTGGCGGTGGCGGCAGCGCCAGCTGCCGGGATGGATGCCGGCGACAGGAACCCGAGCACCACGACCGCGGCAAGGAGTCGCACGGGCTAAGGCTCCTCTTCAGGTGCTTGCGAGCAGGCGGCGCAGGTCGGAGGCCACCTGCTGGGCCGTGTTGTCCGACAAAGCGAGCAGGCGCGCGCGGCCGTCGGCATCGAAGACGAATACTGCGCTGCTGTGGTCGACCTCGTAATTGCCGTCTTTGTCCGGCTTCTCGTAATGATAGGCGATGCGGTAGCGCTTGCTGAGCTCGGTAAGCTCCTCCTCGTCGGGCCGCAATCCGACGAACTGCGGACCAAAGTTATCGACGTAGCGTTTGAGCACTGCGGTGCTATCGCGGTGCGGATCGACCGTGACGAAGAGCACGCGGACCCTCGACGCTCCGGGGCCAAGGGTGCGCAGGGCGTTGGCAAGCATGGTGAGTGTCGTCGGGCACTCGTCGGGACACTGCGTGTACCCGAAGTAGAGCAGTACCAGGTCGTGGCGGTAATTGGCGGCCGTGACCGGCTGCCCGTCCTGATCGGTCAACTGGAACTCGAGCGGTGACACGAGTCCGGTGATGTTCTTCAGGGCGTAGTGCGGGTCACTGCCGGCGCAGCCGGCAAGCATGGCGGTGAGGAGAAGGGCGCCGGCCGCGGCAAGTCGCCAGCGGTGAGCCGTTGCGCAGATGAGTCCTGACACGCTGGAACTCCTAAGTCATGCGCCGCGAGCCGGCTGCACTGCAGGGTCGAACCCCCCGCGAGAGCGTATGACCGTGGCCTCGGGATCGTGAAGCATATGGTGCAGCACGGTGATGATGCCGACCAGGGACATCATCGCCGCGGGTATCCAGGTGAGCAGGCCGCCGAGCTGCTGGTCGTCGAGCGGACTGATGGCCCAGGCGCGGCCGCAGATGGCATAGACGTCATAGAGGGTCGTGCTATGAAGGGTGATGTAGGCGCCGAGCAGGAGCTGCGGAACCGTCACGAGCGAGAGAATGACGAGCCGCGTGCCGTAGCCGATCGCGGCGCTACCCTGCGCCTGGCGCGGCGCGAGCATCAGCCACCAGAAGAGGAGGCCGTCGGCGAGCATGCTCCAGTTCATCAGGTCATAGCGCCGGTTGTCGATCATCGCCGTGAAGTGGATCGACGGCGTGAGCCAGAAGAAGATCAGCCCCACGAACAGCGTCGGGGCGATGAGCGGATGCTGCAGAAAGCCGAAGAAGAGCTGAATGGGGCGCCGGATCCAGGCGGGAATCCGGATGCGCCGCGCCAGATCGGGAGGGATCCCGGCGCGCAGGACGCGCTCGGGCGCCGCCAGGACGATGAGTACCGGACCCACGTGATGGAGGATCAGATGCTGGAACCTGTGGATCCAGAACATGTGCGCCGACAGATAGTCGACATAAGTCTGCAGCATCGCATAACTGAGCGCGACGCCGAGGAGGAAGGTGAACGCCCGCCAGAATCCGACCCCGTTGACGCGATGCCGGAGCGCCACGAGCCCGCGCACATAGAGGGTGACCGCAAGGACGCAGGTGAAGAAGATGGTCGGGGAGAACTGCCAGGGCAGGAGGTAGCGCAGGTCCGACACGAGCGGGGGCATGCACCGGATGATACCACGCGCTTTCCGGTGAGCCGGAGAGGCTGGCAAATCGCACGCTGATCTCGGTCGCCCGGCGCGGCCGCTTCAGAGGCCGCTCGGCGGCCGCCCGGCGCTGCTCGCCCGCGCCGGGCATTGCAGTTGCTGAATCCGGCGCATGGCATCACAAACACGCGATTCCGCTCGAGCCGAGGCCACGGTCAGGCGCGGGGAGTACTCGCATTTCGAGCACAAGCTGCGGGACCGATGGTCCGAGCTGCGGGACGAGACGCGCGAGGTCCTGTCCCGCTCCGAGAACGAAGGCTATGCCGACATCGCCGGCAGAGTTGGCGATCTGGAGGATCAATCCCTGGCCGACCTGCTGGTCGACGTCAACCTGGCCGAGGTTACGCGCGACGTGCAGGAAATCCGCGCCATCGAGCGCGCGCTGAAGCGGATAGCGCTCGGCACGTACGGTACCTGCGTGAGCTGCGGGCAGCCGATCGAGCGAGAGCGCCTGGAAGCTTATCCGACTGCGAATCGGTGCGCGGTGTGTCAGCGTGCGTACGAGCACGATCATCTGACGACACCGACGCCGCGGCTTTGATCCAGCACGCTGCCGGACGCGGCGATGCGGCAGCGCCGGATCGGGAACGAGTTGACGCCCCTGCTGGCGCATGCCGACGCCGCGCTCTACCGGGCGAAGCGGGCGGGGCGCGACTGTGTGATGGCTTGCGATACCGCCGGGAGCGGCGAGGTCAAGGCCATCGTCCCCGCGCGGCCTCAAGCCTGATGGATCACCTTGGTGACCAGGCAGTCCTCGAGGCCCTCCGGCCCGTCCTCGGAGCCGTGGCCGCTTTCCTTTACGCCACCGAAGGGCGCATCGGCGGCGGCCATGGCGATCGAGTTGATGCCGACCATGCCCGCCTCCAGCGCATCGCCGATCAGCATCGCGCGCTTGCCTGACTCGGTGAATGCGTAGGCGGCGAGTCCGTAGGGCAGGCGGTTGGCTTGCTCGACCGCCTCATCGAAGGTCGCGAACGGGGCGAGCACTGCGACCGGACCGAAAGGCTCCTCACTCATGATCCGTGATTCCGCGGACACATCCGACAGCACGGTCGGCTGGTAGAAGAACCCCTCCTTGCCGTGGCGCTCGCCGCCGGTGCGCAGGATTGCGCCGCGGCTCACCGCATCGCCGATCAGCGCCTCCATCGCCTGCGGACGGCGGGCGTTGGCCATCGGGCCCATGTGATGGCGGTCGCTGAGGCCATCGCCCACCTCGACCTTGCGCGTGCGCTGGGTGAAGGCGGTGACGAAGCGCTCGTAGATGCCCTGTTGTACGTAGAAGCGCGTCGGTGAGACGCAGACCTGGCCAGCGTTGCGGAACTTCGCTGTGGCCAGGAGCTCGACCGTGCGCTCGAGGTCCGCATCGTCGAACACGATGACGGGGGCGTGGCCGCCGAGCTCCATCGTCGTGCGCTTCACGGTGGCTGCGGCAAGGGCGAGCAGATGCTTGCCGACCGCGGTCGAGCCGGTGAATGAAAGCTTGCGCACGATGGGCGAGGCGAGAAGATGCCGTGACACTTCGTCGGGCACGCCGAAGACCAGCTGCACGACACCGGCGGGGAGGCCGGCATCGACGAGCGTACGCACCACCTCGATCGCCGAGGCGGGAGACTCCTCGGCGGGCTTCAGGATGACCGAGCAGCCGGCCGCGATCGGCGCGGCGAGCTTGCGGCCCGGATTGATGATGGGAAAATTCCACGGAGCAAAGGCCGCCACGGGTCCGACAGGCTCCTTGACAACCAGCGAGCGCGTACCCGTCGGGCGCACGAGCACCCTGCCGTACGCCCTGCGGCACTCCTCACCGTAGAACTCGAAGAGGTTGGCGACGGCATTCGCCTCCGCGCGTGTCTCGCGCAGCGGCTTGCCTTCCTCCTGGGTAGCCACGCGGGCGATGTGCTCGACCCGCTCGCGCATGAGCTGCGCGGCACCCTTGAGGACCTTGGCGCGCTCGTCGGGGGTGGAGCGCTTCCATTGCCGGAAAGCACGGTCCGTGGTCTGCAGCGCGCGATCCAGATCCGCAGCATCGACCAGGGGCAGCTCGCCCAGCGAGGCGCCGGTCGCGGGATTGACGACGCGGTGCGCCCTGCGCTTCTCCGTGCCGATCCATTCGCCGTCGATGTAGAGCTTCAGGTCTGTGTATCCAGTCATTGTGCCTCGGGCCGCTCGTGCGGCAGGTCAAGCGTCGCAAGCGATGCCGTCATTTTACCGTGCCGCGCCCGTGTCCGGTGCGCCCGCCTCGATCGGCAGCTCGAAGGGCACGGCGGGCAATCCCTCGCGATCGTAAAGATTGCAGATCGGACTGTCTGACCAGCAATACCGCACCGTCACCGCGCCCGGAGCGGCAGAGGAGTCCAGGACCACCTCGCTCCCGACTCGCATCGCATCGGCAAATGTGCAGAGCTCCGCCCGGTCGCACAGCTGAAACCCGACCGGTCGGTTGGATTCCACGGTCTCGAGTCCGCTGCCATGGGGATCGAAACGCACATGGACTGCACCTTGTGCACGCCATGCAGCTACCGGACTGGGGCTGACACCGATCACGTTCTGGCCGTATATGAGGTTGCGGGCGAGCAAAGCAAGACGCCCGCCGACATCCTGCTTGTCGGTCGGATGGAGAAAGCGCGTCGAGCCTAGGTCGATGGTTACTGCGAGGCCGGCATGCGGAACGGCAGCGGCGACCCGGCGCTCGACTTCGCGCAGCTGCGCCCAGTCCGAATGCTGCGGCAAAGCCCCATGCGGCCCGAAGCCGGGAAGCTGCACGATGAGCACGGGCGTCGCTGGCCCGAACTGCTGGCGCCAATCGCCGATCAGCGCCGGCAGGAGCCTTGCATACTCCGCTGCCTGGTCCGCATTGGACTCGCCCTGGTACCACAGAATGCCGCGAATGCGGGTGGGACCGAGCGGCGCGATCATGCCGTTGTGCAGCACGGAGAGGCCGAACTGGTTGAGCCACGGCACGTGCGCAATGTGTCCGGTCTGGCTCATGGGTGCCGAAGTCCGGTACTGCCATGGGCCCGAGAGGCGCAGCGTCGTTCCGCCGGAAAATCGAAGTGTCATCTGCCGGCCCGGCGCCAGCGGACCCGCCCCGCCCAGCACACCGAGAGCCAGGACATTGCGGCCCGAGCGCAGCGCGCCGCGAGGCACCTGATACACGCGCGGCACGTCATAACCTTCCGATGCGCCCACCTGCACGCCATCGACGAAGGTGATGTCGGATTGATCGATGGCGCCCAGGGACAGCACGGCAGGCTCGCGCGCCTGTCGGGCGCTGAGCTCGACGTCCTTGCGCAACCATACGAGGCCGTTGAAGGTTTGGAGCTTGGGCACGCCCCATTCGCGCCAGGTGCCGCCGGATACGACCGTGGGCCAACCGGCAGCGTCGTACGCCGGCGAGTACCAGGGCGGGTTCGCGGTCATCGCCGGATCGTGTGCCCGCCACCAGTCGGCCGCGATGCCATCCCAGTCGCGCCACGCCTTCGCGGGCGACCTGCCGTAAACCGGCAGCAGGTCGAGGTAGCGGTCATAGCCGCCGAGCCGCCGGATGCGCGGCGCGCTGATCCAGGCCTGGATCACCGAGCCGCCCCAGGAGGACTCGATGAGTCCGATCGGCACGCCGACTGCAGGCTGCAGATCGCGACCGAAGAAGTAGCACACGGCGGAGAACTCACGGACGCTCTGCGGGCTCGTCACTTCCCAACTCGCGCCGGCCCCGAAGGTGCTGCGCGGCGCCACGCTGCGAAAGCGCTCGATGTGGAACAGGCGGATCTGAGCGCTGTTGGCCTCGTTGAGGTCCTGGTCGTAGTCCGAGGCGAGCCGCGTCGGATACTCCATGTTGGATTGACCGGAGCAGAGAAACACATCGCCGATGAGGATGTCCGCCACGGTCTGGTGGGTGCCGGCGCTGCTCGTGGCAGTGAGCGTATAGGGCCCACCGGCGGAGCGGGCAGGGAGCATCACCTGCCATCGGCCGTCCGGCCCAGCCTCTGCCGTGACACGGAACGCTGGCGCAGATGGAGTTGATGGCGCACCCGCGTCCTTCGCGAGTATCACGGTCACGCGGGCTCCGGCAGCCGTGGTGCCCCAGACAGGGACCGGAACCGCACGCTGCAGGACCGCATGGTCCTGAAACGTGGTGTAGAGGAGGTGCGCGCCGGCCCGTTGAACTATCAGCAGCGCGAGGAGCGGAAAATATCTCTGTAGCCGCAGGCGAGCCATGGGCGCTATGGTACCGGTATCATGGCAGCGCTGCCACGAGCGAGCCGTGGGCGCACACGGCTGCCGCCGCTGGGATGGCTCTGTCGTTGCCCGGGGCTCGAGCTTTGCGTGCGCGGTGGTCAAAGGCGCCATGCGGCTGGCGAACGATGACCAGGACTTCTCCACCGGGACTTACGTATTCTACGCGGATGAGCCCCGTCATTCTCTCGCGGCGATTCTGGCTGAGCGCTGGGGCCGCGCTGGCGCTTGCCGCGACGCTGTTCGCGGTCGCGCAGCAGGCATCTTCGAAGCTACCGTCCGCTTCGGCAGCGAATCGCGCGAGCGCCGCTACGCCAGCGGTGGCGACAAAGCCGATCTCGCTGCCGCCCCTGACCGCGGAACGGGTGCTCAAGCATGTCCGCGCCAGCGTCTCGTGGTATCGCGACCTCGCTGCCGTGGAGCAGATCAACCTGTCCGGCGTGGATGCGGTGGCGCGTGGCCAGCTGCAGCAGCAGGCGCTCACCGCGGTTCACCTGGCCTTCGAATTCGGCAAAGCTGCCGAGGATGTGATCGGCCGGCAGACGCAGGCCGAGCGTGCGGGCGCCGTCACGCCGCAGAGTAGCGCCGGGGCCAAAGCTGCGCCGCCGACGCTGCTCGCGAAGCTCGATCAGGCGGCCGCCGACCTCTCCGGCAGAGAGGCGGGGCTCAAGGCGCAGTTGTCGGCGATCGATGCGCAGCAGCGCCGGGCGCGGGGTACCCGGGCGCGCGCGACGCTCGCCGAGCAGCGTGCCGGGATAGTCGCCGCCCTGCAGCTCGTGCAGCAGATCGAGTCGAACGTCGATCAGCTGCGCCGCTTCGAGGAAAGCGCGCTGTCCGGCCAGGGCAAGCCGCCGAAGGGACTGCGGGCGCAGCTCGCGTACCTCGAGAAGTCGGTTCCAGAGCTCGCGACGGGCGTCGCACCGGGAGGAGGGGTGGCCGCCGCCGCGGCGCCGCAGGCGGGTGGCCATACCGGCGCCAAATCGGCCGCGAAATCACCGACAGCCAACTTCCAACCGCAGTCGGCCGGCATCGTGACCCTGATCGGGCAATGGCTCACGCTGCATCAGGATCGCGGACAGATCCAGTCTGCGGGCAAGGACACGACCGACCTGCAGAAGGAGCTGGACGACACCCGCGCGCCGCTCCTCGCGACCGTGCGGCAGCTGGTGGGCAGCGGCCTGGCATCGATTGCCGCAGGCAGCTCAGCTCAGCTCGCCACGCAACGACAGGCGATAGAGAGCGGCACGGAGCGGCTGCGGGAGCTCTCGGGCATCCTCATCCCGCTCGGCGAGCAGGCACTGACCCTGAGCAACACGCAGAGCACGCTGGATGACTGGAGCCGTACGCTCGCCGCGCAGGAGTCGAGCGTGGCCAGCTATCTGGGCTTGCGGGTCGGCTTCCTCCTGGGCTGGATCGCCGTCGTGCTCATCGTCTCTGAGGTCTGGCGGCGCGCGACCTTCCGCTACCTGGCGGATGCGAGGAGGCGGCGGCCCTTCCTGGTGCTGAGGCGTGTCGTCGTGGGCCTCGCCCTCGTGCTGGTCATCATTTTCAGCCTGGTCTCCTCGGTAGGCTCGGTCGCCACGTACGCGGGGTTCGTCACCGCGGGTGTCGCGGTCGCCCTGCAGAACGTGATTCTGGCGATCGTGGCGTATTTCTTTCTCATTGGGCGGTACGGGGTGCGCGTGGGCGATCGCGTCACCATTTCCGGGGTAACCGGACGCGTCGTCGACATCTCGCTCCTCAGGATTTATCTCATGGAGCTCTCCGGTCCGGACCTGCATTCGACCGGGCGGATGGTGGTGCTGTCGAATGCAGTGCTATTTCAGCCGACGGCGCTCTTCAAGCAGATCCCGGGGGCGGAGTACCTCTGGCACGGGGTGACGCTGACGATTGTTGCCACGGCAGACGTCGAGGAGGCCTACAGCAGACTGCAGGCGGCAGCCAACAAGGTGTACGACACCTACCGCGCAGCCATCGAGCGCCAGCATGCTCTCGCGCAGCGCTTCATCGAGTTCGAGACGGAGGCGCCGGCACCGGAGGTTCGGGTGCGGCTGACCGACAACGGCCTGGAATGCGCGGTGCGCTATCCGGTGACACCGGAAAAATCCGCCCGCATCGATCAGCAGATGCTCGATGCATTGCACAAAGCCGTCGAGCGCGACGAGAAGCTGAAGCTCGTCGCCTCGGGCGGCGTGGTGCTCAAGTCATCGGAAACGTAAGCCGCCGAGTCACTAGCGCAACACGGCGAGGCGCGCCAGGTTTGCCTGCACGATGGCATCGTGACAGGCGCTCTGCGCATACCAGCGGCGTCCCGCGTGCACCAGCGTGGTGCAGATTTGTGCCGCATCGGCAGCCTCCGGATCCAACAGCTTCAAGGCCCCCGTCGCGAAGCCGCGATAGCGCGTGCGCTGCAGGCGGTGGAGCCGCAGGCGGCGCAGCGCCAAAGCGGGGACCGATTCGTTGGCGAGGCTGGCCCGGTCCGCCCGCTCGCAGACGAGCTGAACGATCCGGCTGGTATCGGAATCAGCCGCCGCCGCATCGTCGGCGTGCTTGACCCATCGCTCGCACCAGGCTTGCACGCGCTCGACGGAGACTTGCATGCGCGGATCGCACAAGGCCGCGGCGATCTGCGGTAGATCGAATGCCTCGCGCAATGCCTGCTCCCAACGCTGCTCTTCGAGCAGCAGATCGATATCGGCAAGATAGCTCGCAACCATGCGCGAGCTGGAAGGAGGAGCGGAGCGCCCGGGCTTTTCGGTCTGGTACGCGTGCCGGTCTTGCATGCATCAGGTCTCGGATCAAGGGATGCGGGAGCATCGTCCAGCGGGCTTGCGGCAATCGGGGCAGTGGCGGGCGGCGCCAGTGTCACACAACGGCCGGGTGCTTGCCATCGCGATTTTTATCCACAGTTCTTGTGAATAACCCTGTGTACACCGGGCGGTGGCGCGGGCAAAGCCATTGCGCAGCAAGGGCTTGCGTCAGGATGGACAATGATTGATCAGCCGCTGCGGCGCAGGGGTGGCGCGCCCCGTGCGGCGCGTACCGGTCGGCGCCGCGCTCAGCGCGCGCGCGCAGGCAACATCGTGGCAGTGACCCGATTGCGGCCGGCGTTCTTGCTGCGGTAGAGCGCCGCGTCAGCCACCTTCAGCACTTGCTCCGCGAGCTTGCGTTCCCCGATCGGCACGCGATCGAGGCCGCAGAGGCCGAAGCTCGCGGTGACCTCGATATCCCGGGCATTCACCTTGAACGCGGTGTTGGCAACGCCGGCGCGCAGCTTGCGCGCGACATCGAGAGCGTGCTCGTAGGATGTCTCGGGCAGCACTATCGCGAATTCCTCGCCGCCGATGCGTGCTACCCAATCGACGCCGAGGCGCAGCGACTGCTGCAGCCGGCCACCGAATTGTTTTAAAATTTCGTCGCCGCCGGCGTGGCCCAGCGTGTCGTTGGCGTGCTTGAAGTAATCGATGTCACAGAGGATGAGCGACAAGGGTCTGCCGTATCGGGCCGCACGCTCCACCTCACGCGGGAAGTGCTTGCTGAAGAAACGTCGGCTAGCGACGCGGGTCAGGTCGTCCGTCGTTGATAGCTTGCGGTTCTCTACGAGTGTGATGCGGAGAACCGCTTCGAGCTCGGAGATTCGGCGTGCCGCACCGATTCGCGCGTGCAACTCGCGATCCGAGACGCGTCGTCCCACGGAATCGTCAGCGCCGGCCGCGAGTCCTCGCTCTCTTTCGCGGGGCTCATCGAGCGGAGTGACATAAACGATGTAGGGCGCTCGCGCAGAGCGCTGCGAGCGTATCTTGCGGATGAGCTCGAGGCCGTCCGTCAGAATGACGGGACGGAATTCCGTTACCAGGCTGACGAGCGCCTGATCGTCATTGATGACCGTCTCCACGTCGAGCATGTCCGGCGGAATACGCCTTTCGAAATCGGCACGTATTGCGGCGTCGGAGATCGCCAGCAGCGCGCGCGGCGGCGGCAGCACGCGCAGCATGACTGCGATCGTGGCCGTGGTGTCTTCTTGAATGGCCGAAGGCTGGTGCGCGCGACGCTCGAGGACTCGCTTGATGACGGTGGTCTGCCCACCCGTGCGCATTTGGGGCCCCCCCAAGGGCTATCTGCTCTGGCGATTGGCTCGGCATGTTACAGAATCCGGAGGGGCAAAACTGTGGATCCCGGCGCAACGGCACAGTCCGAAAGGCGCTCCGGCGAGCGCTAAGGCTCCCGGAAAGGCCTGGGGCCGGCACATGTGATGGCGCGCACGTTTCCCCTTCCACCCGCCACGTCGCTACCATATGCCGGCCGTACCATCCTGCCCCGCACGAAACGCCTTGCCGCCATGGGACCTCCCGCCATTACCCGCCGCCGCCGTCCGTTTCTCACCCCGGTCTGGCTGATTCTGCTCGCGGCGCTCGGGGTGCTGGGTATCGGTCTGTTCCTGCACCAGTCGGCCAGTAACACCATCGTGGTGATCGTGCCGCCCGCCAGCAAGGAGCTGGGCACGATCGACGATCCGCCGCTCTCGGCGACCGGTGAGCAGCAGGCGCAGCAGCTTGCTCAGCAGTTCGCCGCCGCTACCGGGCCGGACGGCCTCGCGGCGATTTACGTAAGCGGCACTCGCCGGGCGAGGCAGACGGCAGCACCGCTGGCGCAATCCCTCGGCAAGGCGCCGCTGACTCTCACGGGCAGCGACGCCGATGCCATAGCGGGACAGATCATGGGTGAGCACGCGGGAGACAACGTGCTCGTCGTTTGCCCGGAGGCGCTCATCGCGGACCTCGTCCAGGTGCTCAGTGGGCAGCAGGTCAAGCCCCCCGAGGGGCAGCGCGCGGTTTGGGTGGTCACCGTCCCGAGCTATGGGCCGGCGAGCGTGCTGCGGATTGCGTACTGATCGCGCCTTGTGGACCCGCAGCTCAATCAGCGGCAGTGGACGCTGAGCGCCACAGCCTTGCGCACGAACGCCTCGTGCGCCCCGATGCGAAAATCTGCGAGCACGGTGTCCTGGATGTACCTGCCCTGGTCGATAAGAAACGTGGCGCGACGCACGCCGAAGCCGAACGGACCCTGTACGCCATACATCCTGATGACGAACCGATCGACGTCCGCCAGGAGAATGAAAGGAAGCTTGTACTTCTCGCGGAACCCCCGGTGGCTTTCGGGACTTTGCGGGCTGACGCCCGCAACCTTGAGCCCTGCCGAGTCGAGCTCCGCATGCAGATCCCGGATCTGGCAGGCCTCGCGGGTGCAGCCCGGCGTGAAATCTGCCGGGTAGAAGTAGAGGATAAGGGGGCCGTCGCGCAGCATATTGCTGAGCGATGTCGCCTGTCCGTCCGCATCCGGCAGGGTGAACTCAGGTGCCCGCGCGCCGATTGCCAGCATGGACTCTCCAGGGGTGGCTTGGCTTCGGCAGCATCATAGCCGCCGGGCGGGGTGGCGGGACAAGGTGTCTTGGGGGAGGCGCGGTCCGTGAACTGCTGTGCCGTCGCGGGACAGGCGTTCCGGGCTCGAGCGCGACCCCGGCGGCGGCGTGCGGGCGCTGTCGCGACTGGACACGCTGTCCCTGGGTGCTAGAATCGCGCGCCTTGCGTGGGGCGGTAGCTCAGCTGGGAGAGCGTCGCGTTCGCAATGCGAAGGTCGAGGGTTCGATCCCCTTCCGCTCCACCATAAATTCCAGCCTTTTCGCATCACCCGCTGTTAGTTCACTCTGCCGTCAACGCAGGGTAAACGCAGCGGGTTTCCCTCGATAGCCATTGCCTCGGCGCCGCCAAAGCGCCGCCCGCGGCGTGCTCACACACGGCCGAGCGGCTCACCACGCAACACGCATGAGGTGTCACATGGCTACCGCAAAGCATACCGGCCCGAAGTCCGGGCATCTCCGTGCCCTCCAATCCACCGATCCCGAGGCGTTCCAGGCCGGCGTCGACCAGCTACGCGCCTTCAATGCCTCACCCCTCGCCGACACCGAGGAGGCAGTCTCCGTCGCCGTCGCCATGATGGACTGCGCCACGCGCTCCCTCCAAAGGGGATGACGGCAATGGCGTTGACCACGAAACGCGGGTGCTGGAGCTCGCCATGGAGCGCCTACAGGCTGCGCTCGAGGCCCTTGATCTGGCGCACAGTGCGGGCGTCAAGACGTACCGGGCGGCACCCTCTTGACGCTGGTTTTCAAGTTTGGTCGGCCGGGAGGCGCAGTTACCTGGGACAGGGGCCGGCCGCGGCCGCCGACAGCCTCGGTCCACTGGGATGAGGCGAATGTGTGGTACCGTACAGAAGGACCTGCGGCATCGGCGCAACGTATGGCGCCTCGGATCAGGAGCAGGCTTGACTACCAAGAGACGCGCTGGCCCGCGCTTGTCCAAGCTGGCTACGGGCATCGCGGGGTTTGACCAACTCAGCCGCGGCGGACTGCCAAGGAACCGGACGTCCCTGATCATGGGCGGTCCGGGCACGGGCAAAACCGTCTTCGCGCTGCAAACTCTCGTCAACGCGGCACAGAAGCGCAAGCAGCGCGGCATCTTCGTTGCCTTCGAGGAAGCGCCCAACGAGATCTTCGCGAATGCTGCTGCGTTCGGCTGGCCCTTGTCTGCGCTCGCCAGGAGCGGAGTATTTTTTCTCGATGCTCGACTCTCCCCTACGGTCGTGCAGTCCGGGGAGTTCGAGCTGACCGGCATGCTGGCCGTTCTCGAGGCGAAGAGACGGCAACTCGGCGCGACCTGGATCGTGCTCGACGGAATCGATGTGTTGCTGGCGCTGCTGCGCAATTCCGGCGCCGAAATGCGCGAAATCTACCGTGTACGTGACTGGCTGGCGCGCATTGGCTTGACTGCCATCGTCACTGCGAAGCTCGACGGCGATTCTTCCCAGACCATGAACTACGGCTTCATGCAGTTCATGGTCGATTGTGTGATCCGGTTCGACCGGCGCCTCGAGCAGGGGGTCCCGCTACGCCGACTCGAGATCACGAAATACCGCGGCTCGGATTTCTCCGCCGGAGAGTACCCGCTGAGCTTTGACTCGCACGGGATGGCAGTGGCGGCGCCGACATTGGCGGACATCCGGCCCAAGGCCTCGGCCGAGCGAGTGTCCACCGGCTTCCGGGGTCTCGATTCCATGCTGGGCGGGGGCTTGTTCCGTGGCAGCACTACCTTGGTCACGGGTGCGCCCGGCACCTCCAAAACGACTCTCGCAGGGCAATTCGCGGCGCGCGCCTGCAGGCGCGCGGAGCGAACGCTATTCGTTAGTTTTGACGAAGGCGGCGAGCGGATCCGGCGCAATCTCACTTCGGTCGGAATAGACCTCGACGCGCACGTGCGGTCCGGTCTGTTGCGTATGTATTCCAGCCCGACCGATGGGAACGACCCAGAAGAGCACCTGATCAGAATCGCAGCGTTGATTCTCGATCATCAACCGCGCTGCGTGGTCATCGACCCCCTGTCGGCCATTGCCAGGACCGGAGCACTCAGCTCGGCCCGCGCCGCCGGCAATCGCCTCCTCTCCAAGATTCGCGACCGCAACATCACCGCATTCATCACTTCACTCGTCGATGGGGACGATCCGCAGGCAGAAGCGACGGAGTTGCAGATCTCGACGATTGCGGATACCTGGATCCATCTGTCCTATTTAGTCCGTGGCGGCGAACGCAATCGGGCGCTGACCATCGTCAAGTCGCGCGGCACGGCGCACTCGAATCAGGTGCGCGAGCTCGTGCTGAGCGCAAAGGGTCCGGCGCTGGTGGATGTCTACTCCGCCGGCGGCGAGGTGTTGATGGGCACGCTGCGCTGGGAAAAGGAGGCCGAGGAGAGAACCCGAAAGCTGCAGCGGCATGCACAATACAGTCAGAAGCGCCGTGAGCTGCAGTTGGCAGAAGGGGATATCACCGCCCGGATAGCGGCCCTGCAAGTCGATCTCGACAGGCAGCGGGCCGAGCTTGCCCTTTACGCCCGTGATGATGAGGCGCGCCAAACGTCCTCGGAAGAATGGGAGAGTGACCTGCGCAGAATGCGCAGCGTAATCGCGCCAGCTACCGTTTCGCCCGAGTCGCGCAAAGGCCGTATCCCGCGCATTTCCGTGAATTCCAGCGCGAACGGCGAAGAGGAGCCGCAACGTGGCCCGTAAGGGAAAAAAGCCGCCCGCAGCCGGCCCACCCGTGACCACGGTCATAGTGATGCGCCTCTACGTCGCGGGCAAGGCGCCCAACTCCATCAAGGCCATTGCCA
This sequence comes from Steroidobacteraceae bacterium, assembly GCA_036000265.1. Taxonomy (GTDB): domain Bacteria; phylum Pseudomonadota; class Gammaproteobacteria; order Steroidobacterales; family Steroidobacteraceae; genus 13-2-20CM-66-19. The sequence continues at coordinate 17,433 of DASYGA010000007.1, forward strand.
ATCTGCGAGCGATCTGCCGGCGATACCTGAAGGACGGCTACAAGCTGGAGATCATCGATGTCTGTGAGCATCCGCGGCGCGCGTTGTCCGATGGCGTCATCGTCACGCCCAACCTTGCGAAGCTGTCTCCTGGGCCGGCCTCGAGTGTCATCGGCAACCTCGGTGACACGGACAGCGTGTTGGCAGCGCTCGGACTGCAGGCGGGAGACATTGTGGAATGACTCCGGAGTCTCTCCCGGCCGCAAGAAGCGCGCCCGATCTGCAGGCAGAAGCCGCGTTCAAGGAATGGGTGCGCCGCATCGTCAAAGGGGTCGCCGAGCTCAAGGCTCTAGAAGCAGGCCAAATTGACGCCGTACTGGATCCCGCGACCGGGAGCGCCATTCTCCTGCCCGAGGCACAAGCAGCGCTGCGCCGTTCGGCGCGCTCCGCTTTGGGCGCCCGCGATGTTACACGTAATGTCAGCGGGCCAATACTTACCGGTGCGTTGCCCGGCTCCAGGCGCACGAAGGCCGGCAGAATCGCTGCCGTGGCACGCGCAACCACCCCGAACTGTCTGCTCGCTGCTCTGCCCGCCAAGGAGTATGAGCGGCTGCTCGACGGTCTCGAACCAGTCAGGCTCACCTACGGCGAAGTGCTCAACGAGCCCGGCGAGCAAATCCGTTACGCCTATTTTCCCTGCGATTGCCTGGTGTCGCTGCTGACGGTCGTCGAGGGGCGCCGGGCTCTGGAGGTCGGTCTGGTTGGCCGCGAAGGCATGGTCGGCTCCCGCCTGGCACTCGGTTTCGCGGCCTCTTCGGTTCGCTCACTGGTGCAGGGGACGGGGACCGCATTACGGATCGAGTCGGCGCGCTTTCTGCGGGAATTCCACCGCGGCCCAGAGCTACAGCGAGCGCTGCTGCGCTTTACCGACGCGTTGATGCTCCAAGTTACCCAAAACGCCGCGTGCAACCGCTTCCACGTGGTGGAGGCGCGGCTCGCGCGTTGGCTGCTGATGACACGCGAGCGCGTGTCGTCCCTCGAATTCTATCTTACGCATGAGTTTCTGGCGGACATGTTGGGCGTGCGCCGGGTTGGAGTGACGGTGGCTGCCAGCGCGCTCCAGCGGCGGCAACTGATCCACTACCGGCGCGGCGCCATCAAGATACTCGATCTGCAGGGCCTAGAGGCGTCAGCCTGCTCCTGCTACCAGCAGGTCCGGCTCACCGGGCTCACGATCAGCGTTCGATGAAGGATAGACATATGCTATGTAAGACAGCTACGGCGCCGGGCTCGTGCGACGTAGACCCCGCGGTTGCCGACGACACATCCAGTATCGTCGCGCGACGATAACAATCGCGCTCGGGTCACGGATCGCCATGCCGAAGTTTCGAACACTGCGTCATCGCCACCGCCCGCAACCAGGCGCATCCGGACGATAGATCCGGATCCCCGCTACGCTGCAGTAACCCGGAGCGGAAGTTGCTTCAGCCCTCGCAGCGTATTGTTGAACCGCCGCACCGGTTCCCTTGTGATCTCGAGCCGCCGGGCTCGTCTGGCCAGCGCCTGAAGCACTACTTCTCCCTCGAGCCTGGCCAAAAGCTGGCCGACGCAAACGTGAATTCCTGCGCCGAAGCCGACGTGGCCGAGTACTTTGCGCTCGATGTCGTAGTCCTCGGGAGTATCCCAGTGGCGCGGATCGCGATTTGCGGCTCCGAGGAATAGGAGAATCTTGCGCCCTGCCTCGAGCGTGACGTCGCCAAGCTCCGTGAGGCGAGTCGTGGTCCGGAAGAAGGTCTGCACGGGAGATTCAAAGCGGATAGCTTCCTCGAATGCCGCCCTGGCGAGCCGGCCAGGGTCGGCCCGCAGTTTGTCCCACTGAGTCGGGAACCGGGCCAGCGCGAAGAGTGCGGCCCCAATACCGTTCACCGTGGTGTCCACCCCCGCAGTGAGCATGGCACGCACCAGTTTGTGAGCCTCGTCACGGGTGATTTCTCCGGCATCCGCGCATTGATACACGATCATCCCGAAGCCCTCCGGCTGCAGATGCTCCCGGAGCGCCTCGGCTTCGACCCAGGGAAACACCTCCTGTGCCCGGATAGCCGACGCACGGAAAAGTTCGTTGTCCGGTCCGAACGAATTGAAGACCATGTCTCCATACGGGAGAAGGTAATGCCGATTCTCCGGCCGCATCCCGATGGCATCCGGGAATACGCGCAGCGGAAACGCCTCGGCGAGTTCCTCACAGCCGTCGAACTCCGCTTTGGCGATGAGCGCCGAGATCATCTCGTCCGCTACCGCCGCAAATCGTTCCCGCAACGAATGCATGACAGCGGGCGACAGTGCCTTGGTCAGCACCGCGCGTGATCGGGTGTGTGTCGGCGGGTCCGCCTCCAGAATCAGGCTCGGGAGACGGAAGCGACCGTGGCGCTCAAAGTCGGCCAATCCCACGCCGCGAGCGGATGAGAACGTTTTGTAATCCACCAGAGCCTGGCGGACCTCATCGTAGCGGGCCGCAGCGGCAACATTATGAGTCGGCAGCCACACGACGCGACCCGAATCGCGCAGGATGGAATGGTGGGGGTAGGGATCCGCGAAGAAATCCGTACTGAAAGGATCGATGTCCACAATCGGCGCGTTTGCAGGTGGCTCGTCGGGATGCAGCGGACGCAAAGTTCTCGCGCACATCGCGGAGCTCAGCGCGGCCGTCTCGCGATGGCCTCAATCTCGATCAGTGCTTCGGGCAATACGAGAGAACACACTACCGTCGAGCGCGCGGGCGTCGTCTCGCCGAAGGCGGCAGCGTAGCTTTCATTGAACGCGCCGAAATCGGCAGCTTTCGCCAGCCATACCGTGACCTTGATCACGTCGGCGAGTCCCAGGCCCGCTTCCCGGAGCACCGCCTCGAGATTCTTCACCGCCTGGCGGGTCTGGCCGGCGATATCGGTCGCAGAAATCGTGCGACTCGCATCGAAGGCAAGCTGACCGGAGACGAAGACGAGTGAGGCGGCTTCGCGCCATTGGGCAAGATGTGGTCTGGTCATAAATGGCTCCTCTGCGCTTTCGGGGGCGGTGTGGAATCGAGATGCAGCAATCGGTTGAGTAGCGCTTCAGCGGCCGCCGACTTGACGTGGCCATATCCGCGGACTTCGAGCGGTGCTTTGGCGATATCGATACAGTGCTCGGCGTTGTGGGCGGACATCGTGCCGGCGATTTGCCTTACGGCTCGAAGGTACGCGTCACGAAGCGTTCGCTCGAGCCGACGCTCCGGCGAACGGGCAAAGACGTCGAAAGGGCCCTCGCGAAGACCCTTGAGGCGTGCCAGCGTGGCGAATAGCGGCAGAATCCATGGGCCGAACGTCATCTTGCGCGGCATGCCGGTGCGCGGATCGGTGCGAGAGATGAGAGGCGGAGCCAGATGCACCTTGATGGCTCGGATGCTTTCGAACTCCTGCACCAAGGCCGCGCGGAAGCGACCATCGGAGTAAAGCCTGGCGACCTCGTATTCGTCCTTATACGCCATCAGCTTGTAAGCGGAGCGTGCGACGGCCCAGACGAATTCATCGCCACGGTCGAGCGCCGCAACTCTCCTTCGTACCTCATCGAGCAGCGTTGAATATCGCTCGGCATATTTCCCGTTCCAGTACCGAACGAGGTCTGCCGTCCGCGCCTCGATGAATTCCTCCAGAGTGGTCTCGGAAACCAGCGCGGGCTGTTCCGTGGACGCGGCTTGGCGTCCAGCCGTGAAAGCGGCAAGGTTCGTTGCGACCGCTTTGCCGTTGAGCTTTATCGCGCCTTCGATGGCGGCTGCCGTCAGCGGAATGCAACCGAGCTGCCAGGCATATCCCAGCATGAGCATGTTCGCCGCGATGGAGTCGCCGAAGAGCTTCTCCGCCAGTCGCGTCGCGCAGAGGGCTCGCGGCTTGCGCCGAGCGGATTCGGCGAGGATGGCGATGAGAGCGCCCGCCTCGCTGGCGGGTTTGCCGCTCACCTGGAAATCCGCTGTCGCCGTGACGTCGGTGTTCGCAAGGATCTGCGTCGCCTCGGATATTGCGTTGCGGCATTCCGGATGCACGGCCGCGACGAGATCGCAGGCGATGAGCACGTCTGCTTGCCCGGGCCCGATCCGCGCAGCGGCAACGATGCCGGGCAGCCGATCGAACCGAACGTGACTGAAAACTGCGCCGCCTTTCTGGCTGAGCCCCGTCATGTCGTAGAGTCTCGCGCCAAGTCCGTCGATGCGTGCCGCCATGGCCAGAATGGCACTCAGGGTGACCACGCCGCTGCCGCCGATTCCTGCAATGAGGACATCGAACCGATCGGCAAACGCCGGCAATACCGGGGGTTGCATTTGGCTGTCGGCGCTTTCCACCCGGACGGCGCGCCGCGGCCGGGCGCCTTCGACCGTGACGAACGACGGGCAGAAGCCCTTGGCGCAAGATGCATCCTTGTTGCAAGCCGATTGGTCAATCCTGCGCTTCGTGCCGAGCTCGGTCTCCAAAGGCTGGATGGCCAGACAATTGGATTCAGTGGAGCAGTCGCCGCACCCCTCGCAGGCCAGCGCATTGATGAAGATGCGCCGATCCGGGTCTGGCAAGGTGCCGATCTTGCGCCGTCGGCGCTTCTCGGCCGCGCAAACCTGGTCGTAAATGAGGACGCTGACGCCGGGCTCCCGCTGCAAGGATTCCTGCACCCCCGCGAGCGCGTCGCGATGCCTCAGCTCCGTTCCTGCCGGCAGTCGCTCAGCCGAGAAGCGCCGCGGATCTTCCGCCACGACGACCACCCGCTTCACGCCTTCCGCCACGACCTGTTGCACGATCCGGGCGACCGTGAGCTTGCCTTCGACAGGTTGCCCGCCGGTCATCGCCACTGCGTCGTTGAAGAGGATCTTGAACGTGATGTTGATACGAGCTTGCACCGCGGCACGTATGGCCAGCGATCCGGAGTGGTTGTAGGTGCCGTCGCCGAGATTTTGAAAGATGTGCGGCGTGGTCACGAACCTCGACAGCCCGATCCAGTTGGCGCCTTCCGCACCCATATGCATCATCGGAAGGGGATGGCGGTCCGGGTGGAACACGACCATACCGTGACAGCCTATGCCGGTCGCTCCGACGGCTCCGTTCGGTACTTTCGTGGAGAGGTTATGCGGGCATCCCGGACAGAAGGCGGGGCGGCGAATTGCACCCTGCAGGCCCGCGACCGTACGCCCGAGTCGTTCGCGAATCCGCTCTGCGACTTGCCCCAGGCCAGGCAATAGCGGGTCGAGCTCGGCGAGTGTGACTCGCAACCGCTGAGCCAAGGCAACCGCCACAATGGATCCATTGAGCGGCATATCCGCAGGGAGCAGCGCAGTGCCATCGGGGGCCGTCTTGCCGCTGATCCGAGGGTGGATCGAGAGGTTATAAAGCAGCACCTTCGCCTGATCCTCCGCATGGGGGCGCTTCTCTTCGACGAATACGATCTCTTCCGCCGCATGGGCTGCCTCCGCGAGAGCGCCAGGATCCAGTGGAAAGACCAGTGCGATCTTGTAGACGCCGATCTCGAGCCGCTGTGCGGCGTTCTCATCGATGCCCAGCGCTTCCAGGGCGGTGAGGACGTCGCCCAACGCCTTGCCCGCCGTCGCAATCAGGAATCGGGGTGCCGTAGCTCCGAACACGATCCGGTCCAGCCTGTTCGCGCGTGCAAAAGCTGTCGCGCGCGGCAGCTTATGGCGCACCAACCGCGCATCCTGCTGCTGGACCGCGACCATTTCCGGACGTATGTGGACTCCGCCCGCAGGCTCCGGCAGCTGCGGAGTCACGAAAGACGGTGGTGCGGCAAGGTCCACCACGGCGCTGCCGTCCGCGGTCTCGTTCACCAGCTTCAGACCCACGAGCAGCCCTGAGAATCGTGACATCGCCACCGCGGCGAGTCCGAGCGCGATGATCTCCGCGACGGAACTGGGATAAAGCACCGGCACGCCCCAGCTCGCGAGCGTCAGATCGCTCTGATGCGCGGTGGTCGATGACTTTCCGGCGTGATCGTCCCCGAACAGGAGAACGATGCCGCCGGCAGGCGAGACTCCCGCGAGGTTCGCATGCTTGATCGCATCGCCGGAGCGGTCGATGCCGGGACCTTTCCCGTACCAGAAACCGAAAACCCCGTCGACCTTGCGGCCCGGAACGAACTCGATCTGCTGCGTGCCCGCCAGCGCGGTCAGCGCCAGATCCTCGTTCACTGCCGGGCTGAACACGATGTCGTTGGCCTCGAGAATCTCCGCCGCTCTCCAGAGCTCGAGGTCATACCCGCCGAGCGGGGAGCCGCGATAGCCGCTGATATAGCCCGCTGTGCGCAAGCCGCACCGCCGGTCGGCTTGCCGTTGCAGGATCGGCAGGCGAACCAATGCCTGCCGACCACTCATCAGCGCACAACCCTCGACGAGTCGGTATTTGTCGTCGAGAGCGATCATGGCTCGCAGCCTGGCCCGCAATGAGAAGGAAGCAGCCGGGCCGCCGGAAGTGCATCGTCAGTCTTCATGTAGCCCAAAGATCGTGTCATCGCCTGCTGAGAGCTCATCAGATGAATCGGCGAATCTTTCG
>DASYGA010000152.1:0-34769 GCA_036000265.1 Steroidobacteraceae bacterium
GGCGCGCACGCCCACGGTCTCCTTGCCGAGCACCAGCGTTTCCTGGCCGGGCCCGTGGCCCTTGACCTCCGCCGAGGGGGAATAGACGCGCAGGTACTCGAATGGCAGCTCGAAGCGGCTACCGCCCTCGAAAGTGACCTCCAGCAGGCGGGCCGCGCGGCGCAGCTTGATCTCTATGGGATTTCCCGCTGCGTTTCCTGGCGCATCTGGTGTCACGGAGGGGTTTCCTGGGGCGTCTCGATTCACGGCGCCGGGTCTCAGAGGGCTGGATGGCTGGATAGGGCGACTGGAGTATAGGTGCCAGGCTGCCTGTTGCACTATTATGGACGCCTCTGCTCCAGCAGCGGTACATCGTGGAAGCTACAGATACCTCCCACCCCGACTACTTTCATCGCGTGGTCGACTGTCAGTGGGCCTGTCCGGCCCACACCGATGTCCCCGAGTACATCCGGCTGATCGCTCAAGGCCGCTTCACCGAGGCGTACCTCGTCAACCGGCACTCCAACGTCTTCCCGGGAATCCTGGGCCGGGTCTGCGACCGCCCTTGCGAGCCTGCCTGCCGCCGCGGCCGCGTCGAGGCCAAGCCGGTCGCCATCTGCCGCCTCAAGCGGGTGGCCGCCGATCATCGCGATGACATCAGCGGCAAGCTGCCGCCGATACCCAAGGTAAAGAACGGCAAGCGTATCGCCTGCATCGGCGCCGGCTGCGCCTCGCTCACGGTCGCCAATGACCTGATGCCGCTCGGCTACGAGGTCACGATTTTCGAGCAGTACGCCGAGCCGGGCGGCCTGATGCGCACCAACATCCCCACCTTCCGCCTGCCGCAGAGCGTGCTCGAGGAGGAGATCCGGATGATCGTGGACATGGGCGTCGACCTCAGGCTGGGCTCCGGCATCGGCAGCATGAAGCAGCTGCTCGCGAGCGGCGGCTTCGATGCGGTATTCGTCGGCTCCGGGGCTCCCAAGGGCAAGAATCTCGACCTCCCCGGCCGCGCCGCGGTGGACGCCAACGTGCACATCGGCATTGCCTGGCTGGAGTCGGTTGCCTTTGGCCATATCGACCGCATCGGCGAGCGTGTCCTCATCATCGGTGTCGGCAACACCGCGATGGACTGCTGCCGCACGAGCCTGCGGCTCGGCGCGAAGCAGGTGAAGGTGATGGCGCGCAAGCCGCGCGGCTTTTTCAAGGCCTCCGAATGGGAGCTCGAGGACGCCGAGGAGGAAAGCGTCGCGATCGTCGTCAACCGCTCGCCCAAGGCCTTCGTCAGCGAAGCCGGCCGCCTCGTGGGCATGACTTTCGACTGCATGGAATATGAGCTCGACGCGCGCGGGCGCATCACCGCCGAGCGGGTGACCGGCGAGGAATTCATCCCCGCCGACGATGTCATCCTCGCGATCGGCCAGGAGAACGCCTTCCCCTGGATCGAAGGCGATCTCGGCATCGAGCTCGACAAGTGGCACGTGCCCAAGGTCGATCCGGTCACCCACCAGTCGACCCGCCCCGGCGTCTTCTTCGGCGGCGATGCGGCGTTCGGCCCGAAGAACATCATCTGGGCGGTTGAGCACGGCCATCAGGCCGCCATTTCCATCCACAAGCACTGTCAGGGCGAGCCCGTCAGCGAGCGCCTGCCGCCGGGCGTCAACCTGCAGAGCCGCAAGATGGGCATGCACGAGTGGTCGTACTCCAACGACTACGCGCCGGTGGAGCGGCGGCTGATGCCGCACGTCTCGCTCAAGGAGCGCTTCAAGAAGCTCAACATCGAAGTGGAGCTCGGCTTCACCGCCGAGCAGGCCGCACAGGAAGTGCAGCGCTGCCTCAACTGCGACGTGCAGACCGTCTTCACCGCCAAGCTCTGCATCGAGTGCGATGCCTGTCTCGACATCTGCCCGGTGGACTGCCTCACCATGACCGCCAACGGCCCCGAAGCGGAGCTGCGCGGCCGGCTCAGAGTCCCGGCGAAGAATCTGGCACAGCCTCTCTACGTCTCGGCACCGCTGCCGCAGACAGCCCGTGTGATGGTGAAGGACGAGGATCTTTGCGTGCACTGCGGCCTCTGCGCCGAGCGCTGTCCCACGGCCGCCTGGGACATGCAGAAGTCCAACGTTCACTGGCCGCAGGCCGTGGATGAAGCGCGGGTGCTGGAATCCCGCAAGCCCAAGATCGCCTGACCATGACCAGCCGAGTCAACGACTTCACGATCAAGATCGCCACGGTGAACGGCACCGGCTCCGCCAGTGCCAACACGCTGCTGATGAAGTCGATCTTCAGAAGCGGCATCCCGGTGATGGGCAAGAACTACTTCCCCTCCAACATCCAGGGCCTGCCCACCTGGTACGAGATCCGCGTCTCCCGCGAGGGCCACCTCGCCCGCTCCGGCTCCATCGACCTCATGGTGGCGATGAACGCCGAGACCTATTCGCGTGACGTGAGGGAGGTCGCCGCCGGCGGCTATCTGGTGTACGACTCCACCTGGCCGCGGCCGGCGCTCCTCGGCCGCTCCGACATCACCGTGCTCGGCGCGCCGCTCGCCAGGATGTGCAACGAGAGCTTCAACGGGGTGCGCACCCGCATCCTGATGAAGAATATCTGTTATGCGGGCGTCCTGGCCGCGCTGCTCGACCTCGACCTCGAGCGCATCCGCGAGCTCCTCGCGGAGACCTATGCGAAGAAGCCGCAGCTGGTCGAGAGCAACATGAAGGCGATCGGGCTCGGCTACGATCATGCGCGGCAGAACTTCCCCTGTCCGTTGCCGCTCAAGGTCGAGAAGATGGACCGGACCGCCGGGCACATCATGATCGACGGCAACACCGCGGCGGCGCTCGGCTGCGTCTTTGCCGGCGCGACCGTGGCGGCGTGGTATCCGATCACTCCGTCGACATCCCTGATGGACGCCTTCAAGGGCTTCTGCGATCGCACGCGTATCGACCCGGAGACCGGCGCCAAGCGCTTCGCCTTCATCCAGGCGGAAGACGAGCTGGCGGCCATCGGCATGGTGATCGGGGCATCCTGGAACGGCTCGCGGGCGTTCACGGCAACTTCGGGCCCCGGCATCTCGCTGATGAACGAGTTCCTGGGCCTCGCCTATTACGCCGAGGTGCCGGCGGTCGTGTTCGACATCCAGCGCGTCGGCCCGTCAACGGGCATGCCGACACGCACGCAGCAGTGTGATGTCATGGAATGCGCCTACGCCTCCCACGGCGACACGCGCCACGTCTGCCTCTACCCCGCCAATCCGGAAGAATGCTTCTATATGGCCGTCCAGGCATTCGACCTGGCGGAGCGCCTGCAGACGCCGGTGATGGTGCTGTCGGACATCGACATCGGGATGAACGACTGGATGTGCCGCGATCTCAAGTGGGACGATGCCTATCGCCCCGACCGCGGCAAGATACTGGACGCGGCGCAGATCGAGAAGCTGGAGAAGTTCCACCGCTTCCTCGACAAGGACGGCGACGGCATCCCTTACCGGACACTGCCCGGCGTGCATCCCAAGGGCGCGTATTTCGCGCGCGGCTCGGGACACTCGCAGTACGGTACCTACACCGAGGACTCGACCGAATACCAGATCGTGCTTGACCGGCTGCTGAAGAAATGGGACACGGCCAAGCGGCTGGTGCCGCGAGCGGTGATCGATGCCACGGCCGGCAGCGAGATCGGCATCGTCTCGCTGGGAAGCTGCGACAGCGCCATTCGCGAGGCCATGGCGGTCCTGAAGTCGCATGGTGTGGGGGTCGATTACATGCGCGTGCGCTCTTTTCCTTTCAGCGAGGACGTGGAGCGATTCCTCGCCGCACACCGCGTGCTCTTCGTCGTGGAGCAGAACCGCGACGCGCAGCTCAGATCGCTGCTGACGCTGGAAACTCCGGTGGAGAAGTCCAAGCTGCGCTCGCTGCTGCATTACAGCGGATTGCCCATCTCATCGAGCTTCATCGTCGCAGGCATCCGCGCCGAAGTGGTGCCCGAGTCCCTGCGACCCGCCGCTGCGAGCGCCGATGCCCCCGGACCCGTGCCGCAGCAGACGGCCGGCGGCGCGGCCTGACCCCGGACGGACTGACATGACTTTCATCGCCAAACCCAAGGTCGGCCATCCTTCCCTGCCGCGCAACGAGCTCGGCCTCGTCCGCCGCGATTACGAAGGCTCCCTCTCTACCTTGTGCGCTGGTTGCGGGCACGACTCGATCACCGCGGCCATCGTCGAGGCCTGCTGGCGCCAGTCGCTGCAGCCGCAGAATCTCGTGAAGCTTTCCGGCATCGGCTGCTCCTCCAAGACCACGGCCTATTTCGTGAGCGGCGGACACGGGTTCAACTCCGTGCACGGCCGGATGCCTTCGGTCGCGACCGGCGCCAATGCCGCCAACAGGCGGCTCACCTACATCGGGATCTCGGGCGACGGCGACACCCTCTCGATCGGCCTCGGCCAGTTCTGCCACGCGATTCGCCGCAACCTCGACATGCTCTACATCATCGAGAACAACGGCGTATACGGGCTGACCAAGGGGCAGTTCTCCGCCTCGGCGGACGTCGGCACCAAGGCGAAGAAGGGCGAGACCAACTTCCAGCCGCCGATCGACCCGGTGCTGCTCGCCATGACGCTGGGGGCGTCATTCGTGGGGCGCAGCTTCTCCGGCGACAAGCAGCAGCTCGTCCCGCTCATCGAGGCCGGCCTCAGACATCGCGGCTTCGCCCTCCTCGATGTGCTCTCGCCCTGTGTCACCTTCAACGACCACGAGGGCTCGACGAAGAGCTACGCCTACACCCGCGAGCACTATGAGCCCGCCGTGCAGGCGGATTTCGTGCCGCCGGAACGTGAGATCACCGCCGAGTACGGCGCCGGCGAGGCGCTGGCAGTGACGATGCACGATGGCAGCCGGATCGTCCTGCGCAAGCTCGATGCGGCCTATGATCCCACCGACAGGGCGGCGGCGCAGGCCAGGGTGCAGGAGCGTCTGAAGTCAGGGGAGTACCTGACGGGCCTGCTGTATGTCGATGCCGACGCGGGCGCGGAGGGGGGGCGGAAGGAATTCCACCAGGTCAACGGCACACCGGAGGCGCCGCTGAACAGCCTCCCCTACGAGGTGCTGTCGCCGGGGCAGAAGGATCTGGCCAGGATCCTGGCCCGTTATCGTTAACAGACGAGTGCTGCCACGGCCCGGCAAATGCCCGGCAAATGACAGGTCGGCGACGCGCCGGTTGTGCTTGTATCCCTCCCGGCTCATGCGGTATTGTGGCTTACCGGTCCGTGATCTATTCCCTTTCCTGCCGCCTGCCGCCCGCCTTGCACTCGGGACCGGCTTCCGAGTCTGAGAAAAGCCGAATCGTTCCCGACCAGGTCATATCTGTTTCTTGGAGTTTGATTGCATGACGAAGATCTACGTCGGAAACCTCCCGTTTTCGGCCACTGAGAGTGAGATCCGCGATCTGTTTGCGCAACACGGCACCGTCGAGTCCGTAAGCCTCATCACCGACCGGGACACCGGCCGGCCGCGCGGCTTCGGGTTCGTCGAGATGTCGCGTGCCGACGCTTCCCGGGCCATTCAGAATCTGAACGGCAAGGACCTCGGCGGGCGCCCGCTGCGGGTGAACGAGGCGCAGGAGCGCACCGGTGGCGGTGGTGGCGGCGGCGGACGGGGCGGCGGCGCTCCGAAGCGCTGGTAAGCAGCCGATCCTTAAGGCCGGCCCTCCGAGGGCCGGCCTTTTTCATTGGCAGGACTGATCGGACGCTGGGCCGAGGGCATAGCGGCAGAAAGCCATGCCCGACGCTCTGATAGACTGCGCGTCCAATTTTCGCGTCAAAGATAAGGTGGATCAGATGGGCAAGGGCGATAAGCGGTCCGGTCGCGGCAAGATCTACAGAGGCTCCTTCGGCAAATCACGGCCCAAGGATCCAGCGAAGAAGAAAAGACGCGCTGCGGCCAAGAAGTAGGCCCGGCCGCATCTGCGATGCACTGCGCTCGGGGCCGAAATAGACCCCGATCAGCTGGGTCGCGTCCCGACCTCGGGACCAATCGCGCTGCCAACACCTCCATTCTGACCTCTTGGCGCAGGTAGCAGCCTTTCCCTGATTCGACGGTGAACCGGACAGGCTTCCTTCTCCGCCGGTCGTATGCCTGTCCGAATCACCTTATCTCCATCCGCCGTCCATCGCAAAGAGTGAGGTGACGCTTCGCCCGAGGCGTCCGCGGCCGCCAGAACCAGCGGTGCTGGAACGCGGCTTGCGACGCTACGCCTCCGTCTGGCGACTCCCATGAGAGGTGATCCTTATGAATCGCAGCTTGTTGTTACTAAGCATCGCCGCGCTCTCGCTGTCCGCGGCGGCGTGCGGGGGCAACGGTAATTCGAATAACGGCGGCGGCTCGGCAAGCGCCCCGCCGAGCGAGACCACGACCCCGAACGCGCCACCACCGTCCAACGAGCAGGCGAATCCACCCGCCAATGCGCCGAGCTCGCAGCCCGGTGGTGCGCCGGAACAGAATCCGCCGCCGCCGCCGCCGAGCACCAACCCCAATCCCAACGCTCCGCCTCCGCCCAACGGGACGACTCCGCCCCCGGCGCAGAACAACGGCAACCCGCCGCCGCTATGAGGTAAAATCGCTGGCGTGCCCGGCTGACGGCTGGGCTTTTCACACACCAGCGTCGGCGCTTCCGCTTCGCCCGCACGCGATGCGGGGGCGCCGAGTCGATCGGGAAAGAAAAACGACAGCATGACTTCCGACTCGCCGCTCGGCTATGCCCGCTGGCGTCCCCACCCCTGGCACGGCCTCGAGCCGGGCCCGGAATGCCCGCGTGTGGTGAACGCCTTCATCGAGATCACGCCTTTCGACCTCATGAAGTACGAAGTCGACAAGGCCACGGGTTACCTGCGGGTGGATCGCCCGCAGCGCACCTCCTCGCACCCGCCCTCGCTCTACGGTTTCGTTCCGCAGACCTACTGCGGCGACCGGGTGCGGCGCCTTGCGAGGGATTGCGACCGCGGCGACGGCGATCCCCTGGACATCTGTGTGATCAGCGAGCGGCCGATCACCCACTCGGAGATCCTGCTGCGCGCGCGGGTGCTCGGCGGGCTGAAGATCATCGACCGGGGCGAGGCGGACGACAAGATCGTCGCCGTGCTGGATGGCGATTACATCTGGGGCGGTGCAAGCGATCTCACCGACCTCCCGGCGGCCCTGCTCGAGCGTCTGGAGCACTATTTCTCGACCTACAAGCTGGTCCCGGGCGAGCCGCCGAAGATCGCCCTCGTCGGCCGCTATGGTTACGAGGATGCCGCCCGGGTGATCACCGCGGCGATCGAGGATTACCGGGAGATGATCGGACGGATGACCGAAGAGCTGAACGGCTCCCCCAGCCGCTGACAGAAGCCGCGATCGGGAATCGGGAATGAAACGCCTCGGCGAGTACCCCCCGATCTCGGATTATGCGCTCATCGGCGACTGTCACTCCGCGGCGCTGGTTTCACGGCAGGGATCGATCGACTGGTGTTGCCTGCCGCGATTCGATTCCGACAGCTGCTTCGGGCGGTTGCTCGACTGGGAGAACGGCGGCCACTTCCAGATCTGTCCGCCCGGCCGCTTCAGCTCGCGGCGGGAGTATCTCGAGAAAAGCCTCGTGCTGGTCACCACCTTCCGAGTGGGAGGCGCCGAGGCGCGGCTCATCGACTTCTTCGCCATGCGCCCGGGCGGCCGCCAGCGCCCGCGCCGCCAGATCGTGCGGATCATCGAGGGTGTCAGCGGCACGCTGCGGTTGAATGTCAGGTTCGTGCCGCGGCTCGACTTCGGCGAAGTCAAGCCGTGGGTCCGCCAGTCCTCCCCGGGCACTTATGTGGCGGTCGGCAGCAACACGGGCCTGGTGATCTTCGCGGACGCGCCGATTCACATGGGCAGCGACCACGATCTGCTGGGAACACTCGAGGTGCACGCGGACACGCGCTATCACATCGGGGTGCAGTTCCATCCGCCGGAAGAGTCCGAGCGCGTGCCCTCCGGTGAGAAGGAGGTCGCGCATCTCGAGGAGCACTACGAGGAGACGCTGCGCTGGTGGCGGGACTGGTCGTCGAAGATCAAGTCCGAGGACGGGCGCCTGCCGGGCAAGCCCGATGGCCCGGCGGTGGCGCGCTCGGCCATCGTGTTGAAGGCGCTCTGTTACGCCCCGACGGGGGCCATCATCGCGGCGCCGACCACCTCGCTGCCGGAGGAGATCGGCGGCGAGCGCAACTGGGATTATCGCTTCTGCTGGCTGCGCGACTCCATCTTCACCGTGCATGCCTTGAGCAATCTCGGCCTGCAGGCCGAAGCGGCGGGGATGCGGCGCTTCATCCAGCGGACCGCCTCCGGCAATGCGCACGAGTTGCAGGTGCTCTATGCGGTCGACGGCAAGCGCCGCATGCCGGAGATCGACCTGAAGAAGCTCGACGGCTGGCGCGGATCGCGGCCGGTGCGCATCGGCAACGGCGCGGCGGAGCAGTTCCAGGCGGACATGTACGGTCTGGTCATGGAGCTCTCCTGGCGGTGGAGCGAGCGCGGCGAGCAGCCGGACGAGAACTACTGGCAGTTCCTGACGGCCATCGCCGAGGTGGCCATCGCCCGCCGCCATCTTCCCGACCGCGGCATCTGGGAGGTGCGCTCGCGGCCGATGCATTTCGTGCAGTCGAAGGTCATGTGCTGGGCGGCGGTTGACGGCGGTATCGCGCTGGCGGAGCGTTACGGATTGCCGGCACCGCTCGACCGCTGGCGCGAGGAGCGCGACGGGATGCGCAAGGACATCGAGAAGCGGGGCTACGACCGCAAGCGGGGCATATTCGTGCGCAGTTACGGCAGCAAGGATGTGGATGCGGCCTTGCTGCTGCTGCCCGCGGTGGATTTCGTGCCGTGGGATGACGAGCGGATGGTCCGCACCACGGACGCGATCCGCAAGGATCTGTCGCGTGATGGGCTGGTGCTGCGCTACCAGGCCACGGACGGGCTGCGCGGTAAGGAAGGAGTGTTCGTCGCCTGCACCTTCTGGCTGGCGGAATGCCTGGCGCACCAGCGTCGGCGGACGGAGGCGCGCCGGGCATTTGAGAGGGCCTGCCGCTGCGCGAACGACCTCGGCCTCTTCGCGGAGGAGTTCGAGCCCAAGGCAGGCGAGATGCTGGGTAATTTCCCGCAGGGTCTGACCCATCTCGCACACGTCTCGGCCGCGCTGGCGCTGGAAGAGCTCGAGAAGAAGCCGAGTCCGCGCTCGGGCTAGTGCGATGGCACGGCGGTTGCGCGGCTGTCGGTATGCTCAACATTCCGGCTTGGCTCGGCGTCTGCGCGCGGGAGATCTGGTCGTTGATCAAGGATGCGGGCAATGGCTGGAGCGAGCATCACGCCTCCCGCATTGGTGCGGCGCTCGCTTTCTACACCGTCTTCTCCCTCGGTCCGATACTCCTGCTCGCCGTCGCTGTGGCGGGGTTCTTCTTCGGCCAGGGCAACGCCCGCGGAGAGATCTATCAGCAGATCAGCGCCATGATCGGCCCGCAGGCCGCGGCCGAGGTGCAGATGATCCTCACGCATGCGCACCGGCCGACGGCAGGGATGGTTGCGACAGCGGTGAGCGTGGTGACCCTGCTGCTGAGCGCCGACACGGCACTGGTCGAGCTGAAGTCGGGGCTGGATGAGATCTGGAGTGTCCCCGCCGAGAGCCGGCGCTGGTACTGGGAGTATCTGCGCACCCGGCTCCTGTCGATGGGGCTGATCCTGGCGCTCGGGGCCTTGCTGCTCGCTTCCCTGCTATTCAGCGCGGCCCTTGGCGCACTCGAGACACTGTCGAGCGGCATCTTCATCGTCGGCATGGTCCTGCGGTGGACCAATTCCCTGATCTCCTTCGGCCTGGCGGCGGTGCTCTTCGCGACCATCTACAAAGTGCTGCCGGGCGTGAAGCTCGGCTGGAAGGACGTTGCAGCGGGGGCGCTTATCACGGCAGTGCTGTTCACCGCGGGCAAGTACGCGATCGGGGTCTATCTGGGCAGCAGCACCGTCGCCTCGACGTACGGCGCGGCGGGCTCGGTGATCGTGGTGCTGCTCTGGGTGTACTACTCCGCGCAGGTATTCCTGCTCGGGGCGGAGTTCACGCGGGAATACGCCTGCCGCTACGGCTCGCGGCGGGGCACGGGTTCGCCCATGTGCTCACATTGATGTGAATTGGCGCGCCCGACTGGATTCGAACCAGCGACCTGCAGCTTCGGAGGCTGCCACTCTATCCAACTGAGCTACGGGCGCGCTGCCCGGGTGGGACCGGAAATGATACGCGGATGGGCGGCGCTGCGCTATTTACGAAGGCGTGAGCCGAACGGGCTATACTGGTGGCTTCATGTTCGCCAGTTCCGTGTGAGGCGTCGGTGAGTAAGCAGGACACCCATTTCGTCAACATGTTCAGCCTGGTGATCGGGATTCTGGTCGCCCTGGCGGTCATTTTCTTCGTCGTGGCCCGCTCGATCGGGGCCAATACCCAAGCCAAAGAGATGACGGGCGAGCCGGACTATTACAAGAGCGTCGAGGCGCGCATAGCGCCCGTGCAGCAGGAGGCGGTCGCCGGGCAGAACAATGCCGCCCTGGCGATCAAGCCCGTGGCCGGCGCCACGTCGGAGGCCGGCGGCTCCTCGGGGCTCGCCATGCCGACCAGCGGCAAGGAGCTCTTCGAGCAGACCTGCAGCGCCTGCCACGGCGCCGGCATCGCCGGTGCGCCGAAGGCGGGTGACAAAGCCGCCTGGGCACCGCACCTGGCCCATGGCCTGCCGATGCTCTACCACAACGCGCTGAACGGCTTCACCGGGACCACCGGCACCATGCCCGCCAAGGGCGGTCGCACGGATGTGCCCGATGCCATGGTGGAGCAAGCTGTGAACTACATGGTCTCGCTCGTCGACCCGTCGATGGTCAGCGGCAAGAAGAAGTAGCTCTCTCCCGGTCCAGGCATCGCAGCATCACCGCCTCGCTGACGTGGGCGTCGGCGATGGTGTCCTGTCCGCCGAGATCGGCGATCGTGCGCGCCAGCTTGAGGATGCGCTGCCGCGTCCGGCCGGAGAAGCGCAGTTGCCTCATGGTGCGATCGAGCAGTGCGCGCGCGGCGGGCTGCAGCCTGCAGCAGCGGTCGACCTGGGCATCGGTCAGGCGCGCATTGCAGCGCCCCTGACGCGCAAGCTGCAACGAACGGGCGGCAGCCACCCTGGCCGCGACTGTGACGCTCGGCTCCCCTTTGTCGAGGCACTCGTCGAAGTCATTGACCTCGACCCGGGGGACCTGCACGTGCATGTCGAGCCGGTCCAAGAGAGGGCCCGAGATGCGCGCGCGGTATCGTTGGGTCTGAGCGGGCGTGCAGCGGCAATCTGCAGCGGGGTCGCCGAGATGGCCGCAGGGGCAGGGGTTCATGGCGGCGATCAGTTGGAACTCCGCCGGGTAGTCCGCGTGAGCGGCTGCTCGCGCGACTCTGACGATACCTGCCTCGAGCGGTTCGCGCAGCGCCTCGAGCACCTGGCGATCGAACTCCGGCAGCTCATCCAGGAACAGGACGCCGCGGTGGGCGAGGCTGATTTCCCCCGGGCGGGCATGCGCGCCGCCGCCGACCAGGGACACCGCCGAGGCGGTGTGATGCGGCGCGCGGAAGGGGCGGTGCCCGAAAGTGCTCATGTTGAAACCGGCGCAGCTCACCGAGGCGATCGCGGCGCAGTCGAGCGCCTCGTTGTCCGCGAGCGGCGGCAGCAGGCCCGGCAGGCGCTGTGCCAACATGCTTTTGCCGCATCCGGGCGGGCCGATCATGAGGAGGCTGTGAGATCCGGCGGCGGCGATGAGCAACGCCCGCTTGGCGTGGAACTGTCCCCTGACCTCGCTGAGGTCGGGCCCGGTGCCGAACTGCGGGGCCTGCGATCGGGCGCACGACTGTGGCGCATGCGGGCGCAGCGGCTGTTCTCCGGTGAGGTGTTGGCAGACTTCCTTCAGGTGTGATGCCGCCCGGACGGCCGTGGTCGCGGCGACGAGCGCCTCGTCTGCATTGGCGGCGGGAACGATCAGCTCGTGGCCGTCGCGGCTGGCATGCGCGGCCGCGAGCAGGATGCCGCGGACCGGCTTGACCTCTCCTCCGAGTCCCAGCTCGCCATAGAGCTCCGATGGCGGTGCGCTCCCGGCCGGCCGCTGCCGCAGCTGTCCGGAGGCGATCAGGATGCCGAGGGCGATGGGCAGCTCGAACCGGCCGCCTTCCTTGGGGATCTCCGCGGGCGCGAGATTGACGACGATGCGGCCGGCGGGATACTCGAACCCGCAGGAGAGCAGGGCCGCCTGCACCCGATCGCGGCTCTCGCGCACTACGGTGGCTGGCAGGCCGACCAGATGGAAGGCCGGCAAGCCGCTCGTTACCGTGACCTCGACCTGCACCAATGGCGCTTCCAGGCCCACCTGGGCCCGGCACGCCAGGCTGGCGATCTTGTTCATGACCTAAAACCGGCCTGCCGCCGTTTTAGCGGCCCAGGTGCATTCACGGGCGACATCCCGCCGGCAACGGGCGGCCGTTCCGGCTTACTCAGCTGCTGTTGGCGGGACGCCGGCAGCAACGCCGGGCGCGGAGGTGGATAGGCCCTCGAGCGCCTGCAGGCGCGCCTCGAGCTCCGCCAGGCGGGCGCGCGTGCGCTCGAGCACGCGGGTCTGGGTGTCGAACTCGTCGCGGGTGACGAGGTCGAGCTTGCCGAGGCTCGAGCGCAGCACCGCACGAAAGTTGGTTTCCAGGTCTTTGCTGACGGTACGAAACGCCGGCGGAACGCTCTCGAGCAGCCGGCGAGCGATCTCATCGATACGGAAGCTGTCCATCATCTTCTTACCTCCAGGCACGACGCCCCTCGATGGGGCGCGGCCGCTGACACGCGGCACCAAAACAGTGCGTACCGGGGGCCGCTGCGGCGCAAGCCCCGGATATTACAGGCAAGCCCTGATGGCATGGATTCTGCACCCCGACTGCCCGCTCACCAGCTTACGCGCGCCAGGAGCGATCGTGTAGCCGCCATTTCTGGCCCGATCGCCTCGAAACGCGCTCGATAACTCGAGAACCGCCCGGGAGACCCCATGCGCACCGCTCCGATCCTCTGCAAGGCGATCCGTCGAATGACCGGCATCGCGGCCCTCGCCTTCAGCCTGGCGACCCTCGCACCCACGCTGGCGTGGGCGGCCGATGCACCCGTGCCAACACCCGACAAAGGCGACATGGCCTGGATGCTGACTTCCACCGCCCTGGTGTTGCTGATGTCGGTGCCGGCGCTGGGCCTCTTCTACGGCGGTCTGGTGCGCACCAAGAACATGCTATCGGTGCTGATGCAGGTGTTCGTGGGCTTCTCGCTGATCACGGTTCTCTGGTGCGTCTATGGTTATTCGCTGGCCTTCACGGCGGGCAACGAGCTCATCGGCGGGCTGAGCCGGCTCTTCTTGTCAGGTACCTTCAATCCGGCGACTGGCGCCTATTCCAACATAGGCACCTTCGACAAGGGCGTGGTGCTGAACGAGCTGGTTTATGTCGCCTTCCAGGCCACGTTCGCCGCCATCACCTGCTGCCTGATCGTGGGTGCCCTGGTCGAGCGGGTGAAGTTCTCCGGCATCCTGCTGTTCCTCGCCTTCTGGTTCACCTTCTGCTACTGCCCGGTGGCACACATGGTCTGGTACGTGCCGGGCCTCGACCTCAATCCCGCCGACCACCCTGTGAGCGGCCTGTTGGCGAGTTGGGGCGCGCTCGATTTCGCCGGCGGGACAGTAGTGCACATCAACGCCGGCGTCGCAGGCCTGGTGGGCGCCATGATCCTCGGCAAGCGCATCGGCCTCGGCAGGGAGCCGATGCCGCCACACAATCTCACCATGACCATGACAGGCGCCTCGCTACTGTGGTTCGGCTGGTTCGGCTTCAACGCCGGCTCCGCGCTCGAGGCCAATGGCTCCGCGGCCCTCGCCTTCATGAATACCTATCTCGCCACCGCCTGCGCGGTGCTGACCTGGATGGGCACGGAATGGATGATCAAGGGCAAGCCCTCCATGCTGGGCGCGGCCTCGGGCGCCGTGGCGGGCCTGGTAGCCATCACGCCGGCGGCCGGTAACGTGGGCATCCCGGGTGCGTTCGTCATCGGCCTCGCCGTCGGTCCGCTTTGCTTCTGGGGCGTGACGGGCCTGAAGAAGATGATCCGCACCGACGACGCGCTGGACGTATTTGGCGTACACGCGCTCGGGGGGGTCTTCGGCGCGCTGACCACCGGCATCTTCAACGACCCGGCGCTCGGCGGGCCCGGCGGCAGCGCCTATCCGGGCCTCTGGGCCCAATTGCTCATCCAGGCCGAGGCCGTCGGCCTGGTGATCGCGTGGACAGCCACGGTGGCCGCCGTCGGCTTCTACCTGGTCAAATGGGTCGTCGGCCTGCGCGTCAGCGAAGATGAAGAGCGCGAGGGCCTGGATATCACCATCCACGGCGAGCGGGCGTACGACATGTGAGCTGGATCCGGGTCGAGGTGTGATGCACTTCAAGGGAGGTCGGACCTCACCCGGGGCAAAATGGCGGTGCCCCCGGGGAGTAAGGTCATGTCACGATCCATCGCCGTCCTGCTAGCCACTTCGATGGCTGCCCTTCTGGGGGTGGCCGCGATCGCTCGCGCCGATGTCGTTTACGAATGGACGGACGCCAAGGGCGAGATGCACTACACCGATCAGTGGGTGCCGGGCGCCAAGATCATCAAAACCGATGCCGCCCACGGATCGGCGGCGCCGGGCGCAATGCAGGGCATCCAGGGCGAGAGCAAGGCCGCCTCCAGCCAGCTCGCACAGCAGCAGGATGCTCAGGCCGTGCAGCAGGATGAGGCCAAGATCCGCGCCGAGCGCTGCACCCAGGACAAGGCGGAATACCAGCGGATGATCCAGTCCCGCCGCATCTACACGACGGACAAGAGCGGCCAGCGCCAATATCTCTCCGATGCCGACGCCGATGCCGCCAGGCTCAAGGCCCGCCAGGCCATGGACGCCGATTGCGGGTCCGGCAGCTGACCGCACCTCCGATCCCTTGCTGATCCGTTCCGAAACGCGCCTCGCCGCACTATAGTGGCGCTCCACGGCCGTTCCCGAGGCGCCTGTTCGCGCGACAGCGGGTCTCAGGGTTTCGGCCGCCTCTGAACCGGAGCAATGCCGCATGCGTGTCGGATTCGCGGGCCTCGGCGCAATGGGTACCCACATGGCCCGCAACCTCCATCGTGCCGGGCTGCTGACCGCCGTCTGGAATCGCACGCCGGAGAAGGCGCGCTCCCTGGCTGCGGAGCTCGGCGTCGCTGCGCCCGGAACGCCCGCGGAGCTGGCCGCCGCCGTCGAGGCCGTGGTCCTCTGCGTTTCAGCGGACAATGACGTGCTGGAAGTCGTCGGTGCCCTGGCTCAGGGCCTCGCTTCCGGGAGCCTGGTCATCGACTGCTCGACGGTCTCGGCCGACACGGCGCGCAAGGCCGCCGAGCTCCTGGGCAAGCGTGGCGTGGAGTTCCTCGACTGTCCGGTGAGCGGCGGGGTGGAGGGGGCGCGGGAGGGGACGCTCGCCGTCATGGCGGGCGGCACCGGTGAAGCCTTCGAGCGCGCCCGGCCGGTGCTCGCGGCCATGGGGCGCACGATCAGCCATTTTGGTCCCACCGGCAGCGGTCAGGCGGCCAAGGCCACCAACCAGATCATGTGCGCCGGCATCATCGAGGCGGTGTCGGAGGCGATGGCGTTCGCCCGCGCCCAGGGCCTGCCGCTCGAGAAGCTGATCGAGACTCTCGGCAAGGGCGCCGGCTCCAGCTGGTACTTCGTGCATCGCGCGCCCAACATGGCGCGCGGCAGCTACCCGGCGGGGTTTCGCGTGCGACTGCACGCCAAGGACCTGAGCATCTGCCGCGACATGGCGGCGCGCTTCGGAGTCGCGCTGCCCGTGGTGGAGCGCATGTTGAGCGAGTACGCCGAGCTCGTTGCGCGCGGATATGGCGATGAGGACATCTCCGCCGCGTTCCGTCTCAAAGCCGAGCTCTTCGAGCCCTCGCGAGGGCGCGCTCCATCCGCCTGACCGGAAGCTCGCTGCTGCGACAGGCGCTGCGCAGCGGCGCGGAGTCGCTTTATCTGCCGGATTTCTGCACCTCGCGGGCGGCGCTCGCGATCGTGCTCATCGTCGAGCTGACGGCCATCGTGCTCGCGCTCGCCCGCCAGGGCGGCAACCCCGGCGCCGCGCCGGATTTCTGGGCCGACCTGGCGCGAACCTCCCTGTTCCTGCTGTGGGTGGGCCTCGTCTGTGCGGCGCTCCTCTGCTGGACCCGCCGGCCGCTGGAGCGGCTGACCGTCGCCCGCGGATCGGCCGCGGTGCTGGCGCTGCTCACGGCCGCAATCGCCGCGATCTCGGCCGCCGCCTACCTCATCGGGCGCAGCCAGCTCGCCATCGGGGCGGGCACGGCAGAGTTCTTCCCATCGGCGGCGTGGCCGTTCGTGTTGCGCAATGTGGGAATAGGCTGCGTGATCATCGGCGCTGCACTGCGGTACTTCTACGTGACGCACCAGTGGCGGCGTAACATCGAGATGCGTGCCGCAGCCCGCGTGCACGCGCTGCAGGCGCGCATCCGGCCGCATTTTCTCTTCAACAGCATGAACACCATCGCCTCGCTCACCCGCTCCGACCCGGTGCTCGCCGAGCAGGCGGTCCAGGACCTGGCCGACCTCTTCCGCGCCTCCCTGAGCGATCAGCACCAGACGATCACGCTCGAGGAGGAGCTGGAGGTGGCCCGGACCTACCAGCGCATCGAAGAGCTGCGCCTCGGGCCGCGCCTGCGCGTGAGTTGGGATATCGAGCGGCTGCCGCGGGATGCGCGCGTGCCGGGACTGCTGCTGCAGCCGCTCATCGAGAACGCGATCTATCATGGGATCGAGCCGCGGCCGGAGGGCGGCACCGTCAGCGTCGTCGGCGAGCTCGCCGGCGAGCTGATCACCGTGGTCGTGCGCAACCCGGTGGCCGAGCGGCAGAGTGAGCGAGAAGGCAACCGGCTGGCGCTCGCCAACATCCGCGAGCGGCTCGCGCTGCTCTATGGCGATCTTGCGCTGGTGAAGGCAGGCCGCTTCGACGAGGAGTACATCGTAACGCTGCGCTTCCCGCACGTGCGGGTCAGCGACAAGGCTTGAGACATGCTCAAGGTGTTGATCGTGGATGACGAGCCCCCGGCGCGCGAGCGGCTGCGAAGCCTGCTTGCGGAGATCGGCGACGCGCAGGCGGTCGGTGAAGCCGGCACCGGCGCCGAGGCGCTGAGCCAGGCCGCGGCGCTCTCGCCGGATGTCGTGCTGCTCGACGTGCGCATGCCCGGCATGGACGGCATCGAGGCGGCCAGGCACCTCAGCACGCTGGAGGAGCCGCCCGCGGTGATCTTCACCACCGCATATGATCAGTACGCCGTCAACGCCTTCGAGACGCGCGCCGTGGGATACCTGCTCAAGCCCATCCGCAAGGAAAAGCTGGCCGCTGCTCTCGCGCAGGCCGATCGCCTCACGCGCCCGCAGCTGCAGCGCCTCGCCGCTGCCGCCAGAGCCGAGCGGCGCACGCATATCGCCGCGCGCCATCGCGAAGGGCTGCGCCTGATCCCCATCGAGGAGGTGCAGTATTTCTTCGCCGAGCAGAAGTACACCACGGTGCGTCACCTGCGGGGCGAGGATCTGATAGAGGACTCGCTGCGGGCGCTGGAGGAGGAGCTCGCCCCCGACTTCGTGCGCATTCATCGCAACGCGTTGGTTGCCGTGCGGCATCTCGACCGCATCGAGCGCAATGCCGATGGACAGTACTGTGTGCGGCTGCGCGGCTGCGAGGCGCCGCTCGCCGTCAGCCGCCGTATGGCAGGAGAGCTGCGCGAGCGGTTTCGATTATGAGTTATGATTTCGGTTGATGCGCATCGAGTTCACCAAGATGCACGGCCTGGGCAACGATTTCGTGGTGTTCGATGCTCCGGCCGAACTGCCGCTCGAGGGCGCGCTCATCCGGCGCCTCTCCGACCGCCACACCGGCATCGGCTTCGACCAGGCGCTCGTGCTCGAGAGTCCGCGGCGGGCCGACACGGCCGTGTTCTACCGGATCTTCAATGCGGACGGCGTGGAGGTGGAGCAGTGCGGCAATGGCGCCCGGTGCATCGCGGCGCTCCTCGCCGCACGCGGGCACGCGCGTGCGGGCACGATCACGCTGGATAGTCCCGCGGGGCTGATTCGGGCGCGCACGCTCGATGCAGGTCTTGTGTCCGTGGACATGGGACCGGTGCGATTCGACCCGCAGGCCCTGCCTTTCGAGGCGCAGGCGGAGGCGCAACGCTATCGGCTCGAGGTGGACGGCGGCAGCATCGAGATCGGCGCGGTGTCGATCGGTAACCCGCATGCCATCCTCGCGGTGGCAGCGGCGGATACGGCTGCCGTGGAGCGCCTCGGCCCGCAGATCGAGCGCCACCCGCGCTTCCCCAGGCGGGTGAACGCGGGATTCATGCAGGTCGTTGATCGCACGCACATCCGCCTGCGGGTGTATGAGCGCGGCGCCGGCGAGACGCTCGCCTGCGGCACGGGAGCCTGCGCTGCCGTCGCGGTGGGTCGCCGGTGGGGCGAGCTCGACCGGGAAGTGCACGTCAGCGTGCGCGGCGGCGAGTTGCGAGTAAACTGGAACGGTCCGGGAGAGCATATCTGGCTGACGGGACCGGCGGAGGTATCCTTCGCCGGCCACGTAGAGGTTTGAAGAGCATGACGACAAGAGATGCCCGAGGGTTGGCAGCCAAGGAAAACGAGGAAGACGCCATCGCCGCGTATCTGCAGCACCATCCCGATTTCTTCGAGCGCCACCAGGCGGTGCTCACCCGGCTGCGGGTACCGCACGCTCGGGGGGGCTCCACCATCTCGCTGGTGGAACGGCAGATCGAGGTGCTGCGCGAGAAGCATGCCGCGCTAGAGGGCAAGCTCGCCGAGCTGGTGAGTGTCGCGCGCGGCAATGATGCGATTGCGGACAAGCTGCATCGCTTCACGCGCAAGCTCCTGCGCGCGCGCTCGCGCGCGGAGGCCGTCACCGCGATCGAGGCCAGCCTGCGGGAGGACTTCGATGCCTTCCACGGCGGCGTCCTCCTGTTGATCGGGGATTACCCGGATCTGGCTCCGCAGCGATTCGTCCGCACCGTGGCGCGCGACGATGCCGGGCTGAAACCCTTCGAGACGCTCTTCACGAGCGGCAAGCCGCGATGCGGGCAGGTGCGCGACACACAGCGCGAGTTTCTTTTCGGCCAAGATGCCAACGATATCGGCTCGGTCGCGCTGGTGCCGCTCGCAGACATGGCCCGTCCCTCGGGCCAGAGCGGCCCGATCGGGGTGCTCGCACTCGGCAGCACGGATCGCGATCGCTTCCATCCCGGCATGAGCACCGAGTTCCTGGCGCGCATGGCGGACCTGATCGCCGACTCTCTGGGCGCGGGCCCGGGCGCGTGACGCCCGCGGGGAGCGGCTGGCGATCCACAGCCCTCCTCGTCCGCCCTGGTGCGCCGGACCATGCGTGTCCACCAGCGATGGCGGCGGATGCAGCGACGCCATGACTCCGGCTGCCATTGCCTGGCTCGAGCGCTTCCGCTGCTATCTGGCCGTGGAAAGGCGTTGCTCCCCCCATACGCTCGCGGCCTATGGCCGGGACCTGCGGGCGCTGGTGTCCTACTGCGAGCGCACCGGGCTCGAGAGCTGGACGGCTGTCGACAGCGGGCACCTGCGATCCTTCGCCGCGCGCCTGCATGCCGGTGGTCTCGGTCCGCGCAGTATCCAACGCCGGCTCTCGGCGGTGCGCAGCTTCTACGAGTTTCTGCAGCGCGAGGCACACGCGCTGCGCAACACCGGCGGCGCCGACCGCGAGCGCAACGAGATCGCGCGGATTCGCAGCAACCCGGGCCAGGACGTGCGCGCGCCGAAAGGGGCGCGGCGGCTGCCGGAGACTTTGGATGCCGATCGGATGGCGCGCCTCCTCGAGATACCCGCCGGCGAGCCATTCGCCACCCGCGACCGGGCCATCATGGAGTTGCTCTACTCGTCGGGCTTGCGTCTGGCAGAGATCGTCGGGCTCGACCTGGCGGCGCTCGATCTGCCCGACCGTACGGTGCACGTGCTCGGCAAGGGCAACAAGGCGCGGTTGGTACCCGTGGGGCGAATCGCGCTACGGGCACTCGAGCAGTGGCTCGCCGAGCGTGCCTGCCTCGTGCGGCCCGGGGAGCAGGCGCTCTTCGTCGGTCGCGGCGGCCGCCGCCTCGGGCGGCGGGCCGTGGAATTGCGGATTGCGCACTGGGCGCGCCGGCAGGGACTCTCCGCGCGCGTATATCCGCACCTTTTCCGGCACTCCTTCGCCTCGCACCTGCTCGAGTCGGGCGCCGAGCTGCGCGGCGTGCAGGAGCTGCTGGGCCATGCCGATATCGCCACGACCCAGATATACACCCACCTTGACTTCCAGCACCTTGCCCGCATTTACGACGCGACTCACCCCCGGGCGCGGCGGTCCAAGACGCGCGCGCGCTAGCTCAAGAGAAGAGGACGGATGACCGATTCGCAGCGATTCGATCCGCACGGCACGACCATCCTCGGTGTGCGGCGCAACGGCAGCGTGGCGCTGGCCGGCGACGGCCAGGTGACGCTTGGCAACACCGTGATGAAGGGCAACGCCCGCAAGGTGCGCAAGCTCTACAACGACAAGGTGCTCGCGGGCTTCGCCGGCGGCACCGCCGACGCATTCACCCTGTTCGAGCGCTTCGAGGGCAAGCTCGAGAAATACGGCAACCTGACACGCGCCGCCATCGAGCTCGCCAAGGACTGGCGCTCGGACCGCTACTTGCGACGGCTGGAGGCGCTGCTGCTCGTCGGCGATCCGGGCAAGCTCCTCGTGATCTCCGGCAATGGCGATGTCATCGAGCCGGACATCGACGCAGCGGCGATCGGCTCGGGCGGCCAGTTCGCGCTGGCGGCCGCGCGGGCGATGCTGGAGACGACGCAGCTCGATGCCCGCAGCATCGCCGAGCGCTCGCTCAATATCGCCGCCGACATCTGCATCTACACCAACCGGAATCTCACCATCGAGGAGCTCGGTTCCTAACGCCATGTCATCACTGACACCCCGAGAGATCGTCCAGGAGCTCGACAAGCACATCATCGGCCAGGACGCCGCCAAGCGCGCCGTCGCCATCGCGCTGCGCAACCGCTGGCGCCGCATGCAGGTGGCGGAGCCGCTGCGCGAGGAGATCACGCCGAAGAACATCCTGATGATCGGCCCCACCGGCGTGGGCAAGACGGAGATCGCGCGCCGCCTGGCGCGGCTCGCCAACGCTCCCTTCGTCAAGGTCGAGGCCACCAAGTTTACCGAGGTCGGGTACGTCGGGCGCGACGTCGATTCCATCGTCAAGGAGCTGGCCGATGTCGCGGTGAAGATGACCCGCGAGCAGGAGGTGCAGAAGGTGCGCGAGCGCGCCGCCGAAGCCGCGGAAGAGCGCGTGCTCGAAGCGTTGCTGCCGAAGCCGCGCATGATGGGTTTCTCCACCGACGAGCCGACGCAGCCGCGCGATGCGGAGACGCGGCAGAAATTCCGCCGCATGCTGCGCGATGGCGAGCTCGATGACCGCGAGATCGAGATCGAGATCCGCGCACTGCCGATGGGCGTCGAGATCATGGCTCCCCCCGGCATGGAGGAGATGCAGCAGCAGCTGCAGTCAATGTTCCAGAACCTGGGCGGCAACCGCACCCGCAGCCGCAAGGTCAAGGTGCGCGAGGCGCAGAAGCTCCTCGTCGAGGAGGAAGCCGCGAAGCTCATCAACGAGGACGAGCTCAAGGTCAGAGCGCTGGCCAACGCGGAGCAGAACGGTATCGTCTTCATCGACGAGATCGACAAGGTGACGCGCCGCCAGGAGGCCGTCGGCGCGGACGTCTCGCGCGAAGGAGTGCAGCGGGACCTGCTACCGCTGATCGAGGGCTCCACCGTGGCTACCAAGTATGGCCCGGTCAAGACCGATCACGTGCTGTTCATCGCCTCGGGCGCGTTCAGCCTGTCGAAGCCATCGGACCTCATCCCGGAGCTGCAGGGGCGGCTGCCGATCCGGGTCGAGCTCGATTCGTTGAAGGTAGGTGACTTCGTGCGCATTCTGACGGAGCCCGATGCGTCGCTCACATCTCAATACCAGGCGCTGCTGAGCACGGAGGGCGTGTCAGTCCAGTTCTCGGAGGACGGCGTGCGCCGCATCGCCGAGATCGCCTTCCAGGTGAACGAGCGCACCGAGAACATCGGCGCGCGGCGGCTGCACACGGTCATGGAGCGGCTGCTGGAGTCAGTTTCCTACGACGCTTCGGAGCATGGCGGCAAGCAGGTGGCGATCGATGCGCAGTACGTCGATGAGCACCTCGGCAACCTGGCCAAGGACGAGGATCTGAGCCGCTACATCCTCTGAGCGTCCGGGCGGATCGACGACACGTCAAGTGTCGTCGATGAAGGCACCGCCCTTACCCCCTCTGCTTGTGGTCGTGCTCCCACGCGGCCAGGAAGTCGATCAGTGAGAACAGCTTGGTCTCGCCGCCGGCCTTGCCGACGTCGGTGCTGAATTTTCCGTCCACCGCGATGAAGGGCACCCCCTGCACCTCATAGGCGTTGGTGATCTCCTCCGCCTGCTGCATCTGCGTGTTGACGTAGAACGAATTGAACGCCTTCGCGAAGGCATCAGCGCTGACGCCGTTCTGCACGGCCCAGGCCTGCTGCTGCTTGAAGGTCTCGTCCGCGTTGCTGGCGAAGAGCACGGATTCGCTGCCGGACCGGTCTTCCAGATTGTGGATATAGGTAAACACCTTCTCCACCAGATCGTCGCGGCCCAGGGCCTCGAGCGTGTAGAAGAGCCGCGCATGCGCGCGATGGACGGGACCCCACATCACCGGTACGCGCACGTACTCCACGTACGAGGGCTTGGTCTTGAGCCATGCGCGGACGTAGGGCTCGAGCGCGTAGCAGTGCGGGCAGCCCAGCCAGAAGACTTCCAGCACCTCGACCTTGCCGGGCCCCACGGTGGTCGGCTGCGACGGGGAGATCACATCGTAGTTGACCCCGGCTTTCCACTCGCTGCTCGAGGGCAGCGCGGCGCTTGCGGGCACGGCGGCCAGGTGCTCGAGCGAGGTGCTGCCGGCATCGGCCGCCTGGGCGGTGCTGATCGGGCTGCTCGAGCTGCTTTGGGTTGCCGTCTGGCCTGCGGCGGCCTGCGGGGAGGCAGACTGCTGGTTGTCGGCGGGCGACGCTGCCGCCGTGTCGCCACTCTGTGACGCGGCCTGAGATGCTCCGGTGGCAGCCTGCGGCGCATGTGCGCGCCAGAACCAGATGCCGACGGCGATGAGGACCGCGGCGGCGAGCGCACCCAGCGAAATTTTTCGATTCATCGGTGTTTCCTTGCCTCAGCGCAGGCCCTGCACGTAGGAGGCGACGTCGCGGATCTCCTCCGGTGTCAGGCGCTTGGCGATATCGAACATGATGACGCTGTTGGGGGTCGCGGTCGTTGGATCCGGGCCGCTGTAACGCGTGCCACCCGCGTAGCTTTGCAGCTGCGACACCACATAGACCGACTGCTGCGCCTCGAGTGCCGGGTATCCCGCCGCAGGATTGCCCCGGCCTGCCGGCCCGTGGCAGGCAACGCATCCCGGAACGCCGCGGGCGTCATCGCCATGCAGGTAGAGCGCCTCGCCCGCTTTCCAGTAGGAGGGGTCTGCCTCGAGGCCGGTGGGCGTCTGAGCGGCGAAGAACACCGCCAGATTGTCGATGTCCTGATCGCTGAGACCCGCGGCCATCGGCTGCATCACCGGGTTCTTGCGGATTCCCGCCTTGAAGAGATGGAGCTGCTCCGCGATGTAGACGGCATTCTGGCCGGCGAGGCGCGGCCACGCGGGATTCTGGCTGTTGCCGTTGGGACCGTGGCAGGAGAAGCAGACGGCCGCCTTGGCGGTGCCCGCCTGCACGGAACCGTCGGCATAGGGGTCCGGGGTGACAGGCGGCGTGGCTGTCGTGGGGCTTCCGGTAGCCGTTGCAGGTCCGGCGGCGGCCTGGCTCGAACTCGCCGGCGCCTGGGTGGCGTCCGCGGCGCAAGAGACGGCCGGGACCGTCACTGCGAGAGCCAGCACGCCGGCCCAGATGGCGGACAACAGTGCGGTGGAGTCGGTTGCCCGTGGTGCTCTCTTCGCCATCGTTTCGCTCTTTCCCCGAGTATTGGCAGTGACGCGAAAGCGCCGGATTGTACACTACGGCCGTGGCCGCATTCCCAAACGCCAGGTTTCTCATCAGCGCCGCCGACCCGGGGCAGTTTCCCGCCGACGGGGGCGCAGAAGTCGCCTTTGCCGGCCGCTCGAACGCCGGCAAGTCGAGCGCCATCAACGCAATCGTGGGTCGCCAGGGGCTGGCGCGCATCAGCAAGACGCCCGGCCGCACGCGACTCATCAATTTTTTCGAGCTGTCCCCGCTGCAGCGCATCGTCGATCTGCCGGGATACGGCTACGCGAGCGCGCCGGAGAGCGAGCGGCGTACGTGGCCCCGTCTGATCGAGGCGCTGCGCGCCCGCGATGCACTCAGGGGGTTGTTCGTCATCGTCGATGCGCGCCGCGGTATCGGGGAGGGCGATGAGGCACTGCTCGAGTGGGCACTGCCGCGGCAAAGGGTGCACGTGCTGTTGTCCAAGGCGGACAAGTTGAACCGGAACGAGGGTCGTCAGGCGCTCGCATCTGCGTCCGGGGTCGTGGCGGGCCAGGCGACGGTCCAGCTCTTCTCCGCGCACTCCCGGGCGGGCCTGGAGGAGGCGCAGCAGGTGCTGCGGGCCTGGCTGGGCGCCAAAGAAAAAACCCCGATGACCTCTGGTGAGGCCACCGGGGCAGACTAACCCGGCACAGGTCTCGTGTGAACCGGGTTGACCCGCTCAGGGAGGGAAGCGGGGAGTGCCGAAGCACTCGAAGGATTAGACGAGGCAGCGTAGGGGAAGTTCCGCCCGCGTGGCCGCAAAAAAAAGCTTTCAAATCATATGCTTGCCAGCGGCTGCGGTCATGCGTAGGCCAGCACCCGCTCCAGTGCCGCCACCTCGACCGGCTTCTTCAGGTGCCGGTCGAAGCCACCGGCGCGGGCCGCAGCCTCGTCCTCATCCCCGGAGAGCGCAACGAGAAGTGTCGAGCCCAGCTCGGACCGGGCCCGCAAGCGCTGCGCTACCGCGTACCCGCTCATTCTGGGCAGATCGAGGTCGATCAGGATCGCGTCCGGCCTGAGGCGCTCCACGGCCGCCAGCGCCGAGAGGGCGGAATAGGCGATCTCCACCTGATGTCCCATGGCGGCCAGGACCGCGGCGAGGGTGTCCGCCGAGTCGGCGTTGGCATCGACCACCAGGATGCACTGGCAGCGTGCTGTCGTCGCACTCTCCGCGCTGCCGAGCGCTTGCGGCGGCTCCATCCGCCACAGGTGGATCGCGAACGAGGAGCCGCGCCCCTCTCCCTCGCTCACAGCCTCCACGCTGCCGCCGTGCATCTCGACCAGTCGCTTGACGATCGCGAGCCCGATGCCGAGGCCACCTCGGGAGTGCTCGAGCGTTCCCTCGCTCTGCACGAAGGGCTCGAACAGCTGCGGCAGCAGGGAAGGCGCGATTCCGGCGCCGTTATCCTGCACGGTGACCGAGACCTTCGCGCCGGATTCGACGCAGCCCACATGGATCCGACCGCCGGGCCGCGTGTACTTCGCCGCATTTTGCAGCAGATTGGCCAGGCACTGAACGAGCCTGGCGCGGTCGCCGAGCACGAAGGCAGGCGCCGCCAGCCGCTGTAGCGTCAGGTCGTGCTGCTTCTCCCGGATGAGCGGCTGCACGGTCTCCAGGGCCTGCTCCAGGATCTCCCCGACCTCGACCGGTCTCTCCTGCAGCATCAGCCGGCCTTGCTGAATCCGCGAGATGTCCAGCAGATCGTCTACGAGCCGCGTGAGCTGATCCGTCTGGCGCTTCAGGATGGCCAGCGGTTGGCGCACCGCCGTCTGCTCGTGCAGCAATTGGGCGAGCACCTCGCCCACATTGCGAATGGGAGCGAGCGGATTGCGCAGCTCATGGGCGAGCATGGCGAGGAAGCTGTTCTTCTCGCGATCGACGCGCTCGAGCGCGTCGACTCTGATCCGCAGGCTGGCCTCGCTGGCTCGCAGCGCCTCTTCCGCGGTGGCCTGCTCGATCAAGCAGGCTATCAGCCGTGCGAGCGCATCCAGAAAGCGCAGCGCCGCATCCGGCGGGCGATAGGTGCGCCGCCAATGGGTCGACAGCATGCCGAGCGGCTCGCCGCCGCGGGAACGAAGAGGCGTCGACTGCACGGCGCGGATGCCGCAGAGCCGCAGGTGGCGCAGGTCCTCCGTGCCCGCCAGGCGCTCGTCGCTTTCCACGTCCGGGATGACGATGCGCCGATCCCGGCTCAGCGCCTGGCCGCAGCAACTGCTCGAGTCGGCATCGACTCGCTCCCAGAATGCCGCCGCTTCGGGCACGAAGCCCTTGGCGGCCACGAGGCGCAGTTGCCTTCTCTGCGGGATGCTGGCCTGAATGCTCGCGCAGTCGGCCTCGAGAAGCTCCGCCGCGACATCGATGATCCGGCCGTAGAGCGACTCGAGATCGGGCGCCCCGATGAGCACTCCCACGGCGTCGAGCGCCGTCGCGGCATCAGGCGGACCGCCACCCTGGATGTCTTCCACGCCCACTACCCCTGTCTGGCCAGACGCTGCGTCGAACAGTTGGATCGAGGAGCAATTTCGGCCGCGTCAGAGGCAGTGTAGCACGCGAATCCGGCGTTGTGTCAGCTTGCATCCGGCTGTGTTTCCGGCGCGGCGAGCGCGAACTGCGGCAGTGTCTCCAGGTTGGCGCAGATCGCCCTCAGGGTTGGGAACGGCTCCACATTGCACTTGAAGCGGCGCGCGTTGAACATCTGCGGCACGAGGCAGACATCCGCGAGCGTCACCCGGGTGCCAAACATGTGGCGGCCGTCGCCGCTCGCGCGCCTGGCTTCCTCCTCCAGGCCGCGGCAGCCCTCCGCTATCCAGTGACGATACCAGGCGTCCACCGCCGCCTCGTCATGACCGAGCGGGGCACGCAGGTAATTCAACACCCGCAGGTTGTTGAGCGGGTGTATTTCGCAGGCGACGGCCAGCGCCATTGAGCGCACCCGCGCGCGCTCGAGGGGCGGCCGCGGCAGCAGCGGCGGCTCGGGGTGCGTCTCCTCCAGGTATTCGATGATGGCCAATGATTCGCTCAAGACGGTGCCGCCCGCCTCGAGCGCCGGGATGAGCCCCTGCGGGTTGCGGGCCAGGTAATCCGGCCGCAGGTGCGCGCCCTGACGCAGGTCGACCGGCACGGACTCATAGTCGATTCCCTTCAGATTGAGCGCGATGCGCACGCGGTACGCCGCGGAGCTGCGGAAATAGGTGTAAAGCTTCATGGCGGGTAGAATACCGCGATGAGCATCTGGCGCACCGAAGTCACCCCCGAGCTGCTCGAGCGTCTCTCGCGCGGCACCTTCGCCGAGCGCATCGGCATCAGTGTCACCGAGGTCGGCACGGACTATCTGCGCGCCACGATGCCCGTGACCCCGGCGGTCCATCAGCCCTACGGTGTGCTGCACGGCGGCGCCTCGCTGGCGCTTGCGGAGACGGTGGGCAGCGTCGCGGCGAATCTATGTGTCGATCGGGAGCGGCTGGAGTGCTTCGGCCAGGAGATCAATGCCAATCATCTGCGCTCCATCGCTTCCGGCATCGTCACCGCCACCGCCCGGCCCTACCACATTGGCAGCCGCAGCCATGTCTGGGGCATCGAGATCCGCGACGAGCGCGGCAGGCTGGTCTGCGTCTCGCGCCTGACGATGGCGATCGTTCCGCGGCGGCCGGCGGTCTCATGAGGAGGCGGGCGGCCGGCGGTTGGATCGCGGTGACTGGCTTGCTCCTCGCCTGCGCGAGCTGCGGCTTCAAAGGGCCGCTGTATCTTCCGGAGCGCAACCCCACCGTGGTCACGCACCCGCGACAAGCCGCGCAGCCGGCGCCGGCCGGGAACAGCAAAGGCAAGAACGCCCCGCCGAGGCTCCACTAGACTTGCGCCTTCTGTCGAGGCGAAGGTTCCATGGACGTCCAGGGTGAAGCAGCCCGAATCCTGCGTGAGGTTTTCGGGTACCCGCAGTTCCGCGGCGAGCAGCGGGAGATCATCGGTCATCTGATCGCCGGCGGCGATGCGCTGGTGCTGATGCCCACCGGCGGCGGCAAATCGCTCTGCTATCAGATTCCGGCGCTGATCCGCACCGGCATGGGTGTGGTCGTCTCACCGCTCATCGCACTGATGCAGGACCAGGTGGCGGCACTGCAGGAGGCGGGCGTGCGCGCGGCGGCTCTCAACTCCGCCATGAGTTGGCCGGAGGTGCTGGAGACCGAGCGGCAGGCGCGCAATGGCGGGCTGCAGCTGCTGTATGTCGCGCCGGAGCGCCTGCTCACCGAGCGCTGTCTGGCCCTTCTCGACCAGTGTGCCGTGGCGCTCTTTGCCATCGACGAGGCGCATTGTGTGTCGCAGTGGGGACATGACTTCCGGCCGGACTACCTGCAGCTGGCCGTGCTGGCGGAGCGGTATCGGGGAGTGCCGCGCATTGCGCTCACCGCTACCGCGGACATTGCCACGCGCAAGGAGATGATCGAACGGCTGCGCCTGAGCGAGCCGCGAGTGTTCATCGCCAGCTTCGACCGCCCCAACATCCGCTATCGCATCGCCGAGAAGGACAACCCGCGACGGCAGCTTCTGCATTTCATCCGCGAGGAGCATCCCGGGGAATCCGGCATCGTCTACTGCCTGTCGCGCTCTTCCGTCGAGGACACCGCGGAGTTCCTCGCCCGCCAGGGGGTCGACGCGCTGCCCTATCACGCCGGGCTCGACAGCGGCACTCGCGAGGAGAACCAGCGCCGCTTCATCCGCGAGGACGGCATAGTCATGATCGCGACCATCGCCTTTGGCATGGGCATCGACAAGCCCGACGTGCGCTACGTCGCGCATCTGGATCTGCCGAAAAGCATCGAAGGCTACTATCAGGAGACCGGCCGTTCCGGCCGCGACGGCCTTCCTGCCGACGCATGGATGGTTTATGGCCTGCAGGACGTGGTGCAGCAGCGGCGAATGATCGAGCAGTCGGAAGCCAGCGCGGAATACAAGCGCGTGGCCGGCGCGAGGCTGGATGCTCTCCTCGGCCTGTGCGAGACCGCGCAATGCCGGCGCGTGCGCCTGCTCGACTACTTCGGCGAGACCGCCGCGACCTGCGGCAACTGCGACAACTGTTTGCAGAGACCGGAGGAGTGGGACGGCACGGTCGCGGCGCAGAAGCTGCTCTCCTGCATTGCGCGCTGCGAATCGGCGAGCGGGTTCGGCTTCGGCGCGCAGCACATCATCGACATCCTGCGCGGCAGCCGCACCGCCAAGGTCGAGCAGTTCCGTCACGATCGCCTGAGCACCTTCGGGATCGGCGCGGATCTCGGGGTGGCACAGTGGCGCGCCGTGCTGCGCCAGCTGGTGATGCTGCGCCTGGTCGAGGTGGACACGGAGCGCTACAGCATCCTGCGACTGACGTCTGCCTGTCGGGAGGTGTTGCGCGGGCAGCGCGCGATCCGACTACGGCGGGAAAGCGACCGTGGCGCGATGCGTACGGCCGGCCGCAGCCCGATAGATCGCTCCCGGGTGTCGGGTGCCCACGCGGCGCGCGCTTTGGCGGGGAGTTGCGCCGCGCTCGCGGACGATGCGACTCATGTGCCGCTGTTCCAGGCGCTGCGCGCGTGGCGGCTGCAAGTGGCGCGCGAGCACGGCGTGCCTGCCTACACCGTATTCCATGATTCGACCCTGGAGGAGATCGCCCGGCGGCGACCCGGCTCGACCGAGGAGCTGCGGATGGTGAGCGGGGTCGGAGCGGTGAAGCTCGAGCGTTATGGCGCGGCGGTGTTGGGTGTCGTGCACGGCGCGCCGGCGCCCAGCACGACCGCACCCGGCCTGTGACTCACGCGCGGACCAGGCCGCGGAGCGGCCGAGCGGCGCCGCTTTGCGGGAACACCTCGCTCTCGAGCGCCCGCTCCGGCACCTCGAGATGCTCGGCCAACAGCCCCTTCATGACGGCGCGCAGGTCCAGTGTCGGCTCGAGATCCCGCTCCTGATACAGCTTCCGGGGCGAGAGCCCCGGCCAGTCCGCCACCACTCGACCCCCTCTGACGGCTCCGCCGAGGAGATAGGCTGCAGTCGCGGTGCCGTGATCCGTGCCGCGGGTCCCGTTCTCCGCCACGGTGCGTCCGAACTCCGTTGCCAGCAGTACCGCCGTGTCGCCCCATACCGGGCCGAGTCCCGCCTTGAGGCCGCCCAGCGCGGCATCGAGCGTCGCGAGACGCGCCGCGAGCTGGCCTTTCGCTCCACCTTCATTGAAGTGAGTGTCCCACCCCGCGGTGTCGAACACGGCCACCTGCGGCCCTTGTTCCTGCCGCAGGAAGCGCGCTGCCGCTGTGACCACCTCCGCATATTGCGCGCCGGGATTGCCGCGCTTCGTCAGCAGGGGGCGCCGGTTGGCTCCGCGGCTCGCAGTCGCGTCAGTCATCGCCATTGGGTCGGTCGCGTCTGCCTGGCCCCTCGTCATTGAGCCCTCCGGCGCAGTGTTGCCGGCGTCGGCAATGGCCTCGGCCGCGAGGGCTTCCGCCAGCTTCTGTCCGAGTACCGGGTCGTGCGCGTAGAGGTCGGATATGCGCTGCAGCGTGTCGTCGTCCAGCGGCGCCAGGTGTGAAGGCGACCAGGACGTCACCGCCGCAGGCCCACGCATCACCAGTGGAGCGGTTGGTGCGATGCTGATTCCGCGCTCCTTCTTCGCGGCGAGCGCGGCGGGTAACGCGGCCAATGACCGGTTGAGCCAGCCCGTCTGCACCGCGTGCGGCTGCGGATACCCCGTCTCGAGCACGTTCTGGCCGTCGAAGTGCGAGCGGTCGCGGTAGGGGCTCGCCACCGCATGAAACACGATGAGCTCGCGCGCGGTGTAGGACTGCTGCATGAACGAAAGCGACGGATGCAGACCGAACAGCCCATCGAGCGGCAGCGCTCCGCCGTCCGTCCCCGGCCGCCCCATCGCCAGGTCTCCGCGCAGCTGCGCATATCCCGGATCGCCGCACGGCGGTACCGCCGCCAGTCCGTCGAGCGCGCCGCGCAAGATGACGAACACGAGGCGCGGCTTCCGGCCGTTAGCCGTCCCGGCGAAGGTTACGCGCGCGCTCAACAGAGCGCCGCTCGCGGCCAGCGCTCCGGCTGTCAGGAATTCACGGCGCTGCATTCGTTCTATCTCCGCATGAACTCGGGACTTGCCAACAGCAGAGCGAGTCCCTGTGCGGCACTCTCGGCGTGCGCGATCGCTTCCCGCGTTGCGCCGCCCAGTACGCTTCCCAGCAGTTGCGGCGCCAGCTCCATGGCGTTGCGCCTCGGGCCGATCCGCTGGCCCACCGCGTCCGCCCACTCGATGCGTTTCAACAGGTCGGAGGCGCCGTCCCAATCCGGGCTGCGATCCGGCCACCCGGCAGGCGATCCCGGCGCCCAGATCCGCTGTCCCAGCATCTGGAAGAGCCCCACGGGCGCCTTCTCCCTGACAGGCAACTCGAGGCCGCGGAACGCCGAGACGATGAAGTCCGCGGGGGACTTGTATTTGGCGACCGGCTGCTCCCAGGGCTCCGGCGATTCGATCAGCGTCTGGTATACGGTGGGCAGGTCGCCTCCGGTCCGGGCGAATGCCGCGGCAATCCGTGCCACCGCGCGCGCGGGCGGATCGTCGGCGATGAAGTGGCGCGCGAGCTTCGTCGCGATGAAGCGCGCGGTCGCCGGCCGGCTGGCGAGATCCCGCAGCACCGCCACGCCCTGATCATATCCAGTGTCAGGATAGCGCTTGCCCATGACAACCTTGGGTCCGGGCTGGTGCATCGCGGGGCGGAAAAGGAAAGTGCCGGGCTGCGCTCCGGTTCGCCCACCGTCGGGTCCCGCAATCGACCAGCCGGTCAGCACCTCGGAGAACGAGGAGACATCGGTCTGCGTATAACCGCCATCGACGCCCACCGTGTGCAGCTCCATGGTCTCGCGCGCGAGGTTCTCGTTGATACCCACCTTGCGGTCGGGATTGCGCCGCCCGATATTGCGTGCCGCCCGGGAATCCGGCCCCATCGACATCTGGTTGTCGAGATAGAGCAGCATCGCGGGGTGCCGCTGCGTCGCGAGCAGCAGGTCGGTGAAGCTGCCGAGGACGTAGGGGCGGATCGCTTCGCGCTCGTAGCTGCCGGCGAGTGCCGCCAACACGCTCTTGTCGATGGAGACGGCGAAGTGGTTCGCCCAGAAATGCGTGAGGCGCTCGACGAACGGGCGATCGGTCGCGACCGACGCACGCAAGCGGGCGCCGGCCTCGGCGACATAGATGGGACGCACGAGTTGGCCCAGCTTCTTGAATGCGCCGGCCCCGGCGGAGACCGCGCCACTGTCCATTGCGCTGCACTGTCCCTGCTCCGCGCAAGCCCGGGGCGGACTCCTGTCCGCCCGCGCCGCGCGAAGCGTGCGGCGCAGATCGTAGATCTGCGTCAGGATGGTCGCCGAGCTTTGCAATCCCGCGTCGCCGATTTCCGGCGCAGGCCCCTGAAGCTGCGCGCGAAGCCAATCCGGTCCCGAGCGGCCGATGGCGGCCAGCTCCCCCGGCCGCGCGCCGAGCCCGAATCGATTGGCCGCAATAGCCGGCGTGAGGGCTTTGTCCATGAGCCCCATAGCGCACGGAGCAGCCTGCCGGTTGACGGCAGCCAGGCGGAGTGGGACCCCGACTGTCCGATATACTGCCCCGATGCCCATGCCCGATTCCCCCGACCTGGTCCTGGTCGACGCGTCCTCCTATCTCTACCGCGCCTTCCACGCCCTGCCGGCCTTGAGCAACTCCCGCGGCGAGCCGACCGGCGCGGTGCTGGGCGTGCTGAACATGATGGCCAAGTTCCTCAAGGAGTGCCGGCCGAAGCGCATCGCGCTGGTGTTCGATGCCCCCGGAAGGACCTTCCGCGACGATCTCTTCGCCGAGTACAAGGCGCACCGGCCGCCGATGTCGGACGACCTGCGCTCACAGATCGAACCGCTGCTCGCCATCCTGCGCGCCCAGGGATTGCCCCTGCTGCGCATTGCGGGCGTGGAGGCCGACGATGTCATTGGGACGCTGGCCTGCGAAGCATCGCGCGCCGGTCAGACGGTGCTCATCTCGACGGGCGACAAGGACATGGCGCAACTGGTCGATGGGGCGATCACGCTGGTCAACACGATGAGCAACACGTTGCTCGACCGTGCGGGTGTCAAGGCCAAATTTGACGTGTTTCCGGAGCAGATCATCGACTACCTCGCCCTGGTGGGCGACAGCTCCGACAACATCCCGGGGATCGACAAGGTGGGTCCGAAGACGGCCGCAAAGCTGCTCAACCAGTACGGGACCCTGGATAATCTCGTCAGCAACGTCCGGGAAGTGAGCGGCAAGGTCGGTGAGAATCTGCGCGCGGGCCTCGAGACGCTCGAGCTGTCACGCAAGCTCGCCACCATCCACAGCGACCTGAAGCTGCCCATCACGCTCGAAGAGCTGGTGCCGGCCGAGCCGGATACCGAGCGCCTGCGCGAGCTCTTCACGAGGTACGAGCTGCGGTCGCTGCTGCGTCAGCTCGACAGCGGAAGTGACGGTGGCAGTGGCATCGGGGGCGGCGAGTCGGCGGGGAGCACGCGGCCCGATCGCGCGCCCGCGGCTGCCGGGGCCGATGCTGCCGCGGGGTCACCCGGCGGCGGCCTTGCGACAGCCCTGGGGAGGCCGCCGGACGGCCCCGCTCCGCCTTCGGCGCCGGCTGTGGCCCGGAACTACGAGACGCTCGCGCGCTGGGAGGATCTGGAGCGTTGGCTCGTAAAGCTGCGGGATGCGGAGTTGATTGCCGTCGACACGGAAACGACCAGCCTCGATTACATGAGCGCCGAGATCGTCGGAATCTCCTTCTGCGTGGACTCGGGCAGCGCCGCCTACCTCCCGCTGGGCCACGATTATGCGGGCGCGCCGCCGCAGCTCGAGCGTGCCCGGGCGCTCGAAGCGCTGCGGCCCATCCTGGAGGATCCCGAGAAGCCAAAGCTCGGACACCACCTCAAGTATGACGCTCACGTGCTGCGCAATCACGGCATCCGCCTGGCCGGAATGCGGTATGACACCATGCTGGAGTCCTACGTCTGGAATAGCGTAGGAACGCGGCATGACATGGATTCCGCGGCGCTCTGTTATCTTGGCCTGCGCACCATCACTTATGAGGACGTGGCCGGCAAGGGCGCCAAACAGATCCCCTTCAGCCAGGTGCCTGTGGAGCGTGCCTCGGAGTATGCGGCCGAGGATGCGGATGTCACGCTGTGCCTGCACCGGGCGCTGTGGCCGAAGATCCAGAGCATCCCGGCGCTGCAGGGGCTGTACGAGGAAATCGAGCAGCCGCTGGTGCCGGTGCTCGCGCGCATGGAGCGCCGGGGCGTGCTGGTCGATCGCGAGCTGCTGAAGGCACAGAGCTGCGGGTTCGCGGCGCAGCTGCAGGAGCTGCTGCAGCAGGCGCGGCAGGAGGCGGGATTCGACATCAACGTCGAGTCACCGAAGCAACTGCAGCAGGTGCTGTTCGAGAAGCTGGGGCTGCCCGTAGTGCGCAAAACGCCGACGGGGCAGCCGTCCACGGCGGAGGAT
>DASYGA010000165.1:0-4376 GCA_036000265.1 Steroidobacteraceae bacterium
GCAGCGCGCAGCGCCGGCTTCTGAATGGTTCGGCAAGGCCACTACTCGATGAGCTCCACGCTACGGCTCCTCGCTTGACAGCTAGCGCGATGGACTCTCCGGAGCGCTCAAACGTCTTGCCTTCGCCACGCTGATCCCACATGACGAGCGTAAACGCTCTCTCCCACTGCCGATGCGCCCCCGTGTGGAGGGAATGGTCGAGCAGCCGGGACCGCCGTTTAAGCCACAGTAGCACCGAATTGTGCCGGTCATCTCCCCGGATCTGAATCCATTGATCGATGCCCCCGATTGGCACGAATCCGGACCCGTCGGCCGCGCTAGTCTGCCGCCTGGGGTGCCCAGGATGATGAGCCGTTACGGACGCAGCCATGCCGCTTCGAGGAACGGCGAGAACCAGCATCACGACCGCTGTCGTGGCCGCCAAGCGGCCCATCACTACCCCCTTCTGCCCCAGATGATTCGCTGACAGGGTCCGCCATAGCCCTTCGCGGCCATCGGCGTCGCCCGGCGGCAAGCCATAATCGTGATGATCTACTCGATCGGCGGCGAGATAGCGATCGCAGAGGTCCAGGCGGCCGGCATTGATGACCCCCTCGATGAGATTGCGGATGCAGGCTGAGTTTCTCTCGATACTGCTCGTGTCTACCATGATATCCACCCTCTGTCGCGTAAGGGGATGCTCCCCCCGGTCAAGACAACGACGGCCGAGAATCCCGAGTTTCGACACCGCGAAAGGGTTAGCAGGCCGCCGCCTTGGGCATACGCCGGGCTTGCGCGCTCGTAACAGCCAGATGCAGGACCGCGCCCGCAACGATCAGGGACCCTCCGACAAAGACCGTCACACTTGGCGTTTCGTGCAGATAAAGGCGCGCGAGCAGGGCTGACCAGATCGGCTCAAGAACGTACAGAAAGGCTACAGTAATCGCGGGAACGAACTTTTGCATCGTGATCGCGATCATAGTGGGCGCGAAAGTAGTGAATATGCCAACATATGCGATTGTGAACACGCTTCCCGCTGAAAGCGCTCCAAGCGTCCATCCATCAAACACCCCGGTAATAATCACGGATAACGCCCACATTACTAGTGTTTCAATACAAAACACCGAAATTGGGTCGTCGGTAGCTTTGGCTTTTGCCTCTACGGCAAAGATGTACGCCGCATAAACGATTGCGCCCAAGAATGCCAGTACATCGCCCAATGACGCCTCGAATACACCGTGTTGGAAGATTAAAAGTAATGCGCCCGCGGCCGAAAGAGTGGCCGCAGTCCAACTTCCAGAAGAAACCGACTGCTTGAGGAAGGTTGCGACATACATCACCGCAAACGCGCCATTCAAAGCGGGAAAGAATCCGGTGTCTGTGGCTGTCGTGTATCGCAGCGCTATCGTGGTACACAAAAGAGATGCAAACAGAAGGGAGCCCAGCCGAGCGCCTTGCACCGCGGCAAGCAGGGACAGCCTGCGCGCTCTCAAGGCCAAGATACACAGAGCAGGCGCAGCGGCAACTGACAGCTCGAAACAGGAAAACCGTATTGGATCTACATGTGTCAGTACTGACTTGGTTGCGGTGTAAAAAGTCGCCCACAGAACTGGATTCAGAGCCAATAGAAGATAGGCAGGTTTCTGCACAAGAGCCTCCAGATGGGATCCGGTTCACCCCGCCATCCGGGCGTGCTCCACGCTTGCTTCGAAGAGCCGCGACGAGGTGCCGACCCGGCAACGCGCAGCGGGGTTGAATCCGCGGATGCTGAAAGCGCCTGCGGGTTACCCATGAGACCTAAAATCGGAGAGCGGACCCGTGGCACGGCGTTGAATCAGCCGGCTTTGGCCATCTCGGCGACCCGCTCCCAGGTAGTGGCCTGGAAACTCCTGCGCGCATTCATTCGGGCGAGCCAGGCAGGCAGGTTTGCACGCTCCGCCGTCAGAGGCGCCCATTCCGGCGTCTCGGCGAGGAAATCCATCTGCGACGCAACTACCATGTCGGCCAGGGAGACCTGCTGACCCGCGAGGTAGGCATTTGCAGCCAGCAGTCGCGACAACTCGGCTACCACCACGTGCGCCCGCGGCAACGCTTCAGCAATGGCCGCCTCATCGGCTGGCAGGCCCATGAGCCGCGGGCGAACGACGCGCTGGAAGCCGATGATGCTGTTGACCCCCTGATGCAGATACCAGTCGCTGACACCGAGGATCTGATCCATGCGCGCCGCGACCTTCACATTGGCCGGGGTCAGCGCCGGCGTTGGTAACACCCGGTCGAGATACCGAAGGATCGCCTGCGTCTCGTATAGCTTGAATCCTTCGTGCTCGAGCACGGGCACGCGGCCAAAGGGGTGCATCGAAAGGTGCGGCTCGCTCCTGATGGAGCGAGGCTCTACCGCCACCATGCGGAAGACCGCGCCCTTCTCGATGAGCGTTGCCAGGACCGCGCGCCCGAAGGGGCTGCCCGGAATGCTGTGCACGACGAACTCGGACATGATTTCAGCTCCTGAAAAATGATCGTCGGCGCCA
Organism: Steroidobacteraceae bacterium; assembly: GCA_036000265.1. Lineage (GTDB taxonomy): Bacteria > Pseudomonadota > Gammaproteobacteria > Steroidobacterales > Steroidobacteraceae > 13-2-20CM-66-19. The sequence goes on from DASYGA010000165.1 coordinate 2,508, forward strand.
TGCGGGCGCCTTGCACCACTCGAATACCTAAGTTTGACCACTTTCGCATCGAACCACCGAATGGCGTCAGTTACGATTGACGCGGAATCACGAGATCTACCCTGCGGTCGTCCGTCACACGGCGAGTTACGCGGATGCCTGCCTCGCGTCGGGGACGAGCCTTTCGAAGATCTCGCGATCCGTCGCCCCCTCGGTGCTGATGAGAAGGACGCGACTTTCCGCATGCAGCCCCAGCGCGGCGCTGGTCGCCTCATCCCGTGTGGCGGCGAGCAGCGCCACGATTCCCGCAACCCCTGATTCGCCGCAGGTTAAGCCAGGATCAAGCGCCGTACCACGAAACATCAGCCGCATGCCGCATGGCACGCCTACCTCTGAAATGGTCAGCGCGTCGGATACGCCGGCTTTGAGCATCGGCCAGGCGGCATGCGAGACTTCCCCACAGGCCAATCCCGCCATCACTGTGTCCAGCGAGCCGGATATCGCCACTCTGCGCCCGGCTTCCAGGCTGCGCATTACGCACGCTGCCCGCTGGGGTTCCACGGTCACGATCCGGGGGAAGGCAGGCATCCATCTGCCGTAGGCGCTAGCGATGACGGACGCGGCGAGGCCGCCGACTCCGGCCTGCACGAAGATGTGCGTAGGCGCCACATTCGAGCGGAGCTGAGCCACGATCTCCTCGACCATGAGCGTGTAGCCTGCCATGACGAGCAATGGCGAGGGATCGCACTCGTCATTGGATGTGTCGCTGACCAGCGTCCAGCCGTGGCGGGCGGCATCGAAAGCAGCTTGCCGTACGGAGTCATCGTAAGTGCCGGCCACTCTTACTATCTCGGCACCGAGCGCCCGTAAGGCGGCTTCGCGCCCGGCACTGACCCGCTCATGGAGATAGATGACGCTGCGGCATCCCAACCGGCGGGCGCCCCAGGCGACTGCCCGGCCGTGATTTCCGTCGGTGGCGCAGGCGAACGCTTGAGCTGCCGTCTCACCCGATGTGGAGGCTGCATTGCGCGCAAGCGCGCTGACGGCATAGGCGCCTCCCAGGGCCTTGAAACTCCCAAGCCCGAAACGCGGAGCCTCGTCCTTGATCCACACCTGCGCGACAGCAGCGTCGGCTGCCAGGTCCGGGAAGTCGAGCAGACGCGTCCGCTCGTAGTCTGACCACGAGCGAACCTCCCGTGCCGCATCGGCCTGTGCCGTGAATGGCAACCACTGATGCACCACCTCTCGAATATCCGACGAACTCCAATGCGGGTTCCGAAAATGCTGGACGACGGTATTCTCGCGGACATCGGTCACCAGCTTGCAACGGGCGGCTGTACCGGATTTCATATGGTGAAACTCCTGCTCGCGGTGAACTCGGAAACGAGCGTCACGGTCACACATGGCTCAAGTCGTCACTCGGCTTCAGGCACATTCACAACGGCCGCCCGACGCGCTCGAGCTGCGATCTGCACCGGAGACCGCCGTGCGCCGTAGAGGAAGTAGACGAGGGCGCCGACGCCCAACCAGATCGCCAGACGCGCCCATGTCAAAGCCGGCAGGGCGAACATCAAGCCCACGCACGCCAATACGCCTAGGACAGGCGTCCAAGGCGCGAAGGGCACACGGAACGGTCGCGGCTCCTCCGGTCTGGTCACCCGCAATACCAGAACCCCGCCGCACACCACGGCAAAAGCCAGCAGCGTTCCGATCGAGACGAGCTCACCGAGCAAGCTCAGCGGCAGCGTTCCCGCCGCGATCGCCGCGACCACACCCGTTATGATCGTACCGATCCGAGGCGTCCCTGTCCTGTCGACCGAGGCGAATGCCGGGGGAAGCAGACGGTCGCGGCCCATGGCATAGAAGATCCGAACCTGGCCGAGCAGGTTC
>DASYGA010000188.1:0-23619 GCA_036000265.1 Steroidobacteraceae bacterium
CGCTCCGATACCGACATGATGGCGCGGACGATCTCCGCTGCCTCGGAGTTGATCTTTCCCGATGCCGACCACTACGCGTTGTGGGAAGACCCCGCGCTGTTCAACCAAGCGGTGCTCAGCTTCCTCGCGGGTGGGTGAACAGGATCTCCCAGCTTGCCGCGGATCCGACCCAGAGGAGACCGTCGGACCAGGTCTGCGCGAGGAGACCCCCCGGAACAGACCAGGGGAGACGGTAACGTGTCCGAGAAAGCAGGCGGCATACAGACCGGGGCGCAGGTCGACTCCCTTCGCAGCGGGCCGCATGGGGCTGGTTCGCCCGGCCGTCCCGACTGTGGAAAGACGGTTGTCGGCGAGCCAAGAGGTTTATAGTTGCTCGGCCCAGATAGCAAAATGCAGCATCCGATCGCATGGCGGCCCACGGATTGACCAGAACACCAAAGAAAGACACCCGTTACAGCCTTGTCACCGCGTTCCGCATCCTGGGGAGATGCTTGCCGGCCAAAAGGTCGGCCTGGAACGCAATTGCCACAACGGTCGTTCACGCCTGGAAGTATACCGATGCGATGCTCTGACCAAGGCACGTCATGAATACCACGGAAGCACCGGTACACGAATCCGCCGCGCGCTCTTCGGAAAGCGCGGACCTCGTCCGTGGCCTTGGGCCTTGGCAGACGACGGCCGTAGTGGTCAGCACGATCATCGGCACAGGTGTCTTTCTGGTCGCTGCGCCCATGGCTCGTGCGGCCGGTTCTCCCGGCCTTGTCTTCGTCGCGTGGCTGGCTGGCACCGTCATTGCGCTCAGCGGAATGCTCTGCTTCGCTGAGCTCGGCGCGGCGCTTCCCCATGCGGGGGGCCTGTTTGCGTATCTCACCCGCGGCCTGGGTCCGATCTGGGGATTCCTGTTCGGCTGGGCGGATTCGCTGCTCATGGGGCCGGTCGCGTTCGCGACTCTGGCGGCCGGCTTCATGAAGTTCGCCGGCTTTCTCTCTCCCGGACTCAACGTCCCTTGGCTCACACTTCATGCCGGCCACCATGTCTTCATGCTTACCGTGGCCCAGCCGCTGGCCGCAGCGGTCATCTTGAGCCTGACGGCGCTGAACTGTCTCAGCGTTAATGTTGGCGGTCGCATTCAACTCGTACTGAGTTCGCTCAAGGTTGCGGCAATCCTAATCATCATTCTGACCGGCCTCCTGTTGGCCAAGCCGATGGGCGATGCCGTGAGCTACGAGCTGGGATCAGCACGCGGCGGGGCCTTCGCAGCGACGCTGTCCGCGATCGTGCCGGTGATGTGGGCGTACAATGGCTTTCAATATCTGGGAAACCTCGGCGCCGAAATACGACAACCCGCGAAGAACATTCCTCGTGCTCTCTTTTTCGGGATGCTCATCGTGGGCGTCCTCTACGTACTGGTTAATATCATCTATTTCCATGTGCTGACCTTCGCGCAAGTGGCGCAGTCAGGCGACGTGGCTTCCGATGTCGTCAAGTCCCTCATTGGCCCGAGGGGCGCGATTTGGCTCACCGTCGCCATGGGGATATCCGCTCTGTCCTCTCTTCACGGCGTACTCATGGAAGACGCCCGCGTGCCCTACGCCATGGCGCGCGCCGGGCTCTTCTTCGAGTGGATGGGCAGCGTTCATCCCCGTGTCCGCAGTCCGATAGGAGCCCTGACCTTCCAGGGGACCTTGGGGGCACTCATCGCGCTCACCGGCACGTTCGAGCAGCTCCTTTCCTTCTATGTCTTTGTGATGTGGATGTTTGCGGCTCTCGGAGCTTTGACGCTCATCCGCTTGCGCCTGACCGAGCCCGACCTGCTGCGCCCGTATCGTGCGTGGGGCTATCCATGGACCCCGCTCTTGTTCATCGCCGCCACTCTGGCTCTCACGACGAATCTCTGGATCGAGCAGCCGGTACGCTCCTCACTTGGCATGCTGGTGATCCTGGTGGGGGTGCCGTTCTATCTATACAAGTCAGCCCAGCACCCAATTGCCGCTACAGAGTAAATGCGATTCGCGATCCTCGTGGGTGTCGCGTCGCGCTGCCGCTCTTTCTCCCGTGCGCGCGCGCAGGGACGGACTACACTGGGGAGCGCTGTCATCGCCTGCGCCCCTGCTGTCGTGACGCTGTAGTCGGTCGATAAGGGGAGTGCGATGCGTCACCGCCGCGAACTTTCGATCCTGCTTACCGCAATCATCCTGCTGACCGGCGCCTATAGCTTTTTCGGGATATTCCATTCCCCGCAGCTGCCCTTTTCCATCCAGCTCCTGGATGCCCACACGGCGGTCATCAGACCTGCCCAGGGCATCCCGTTCCCAAACGATTTGCGCCCGGGTGATCTCATCGATCTGGCGGCGCAGCCGCGGCCAACCCGCGTCGCAATCGACTCGCCCCTCAATCTGGCAGGCCTTCCGCCGAGTTCAACTTATCCACTCGTCGTCCGTCGCGGCCATGCGCGCATCACCGTCCAGATCACGAGCGTCCACGGCAATCTCGAGGGCGCTTGGGCCGCGTTCTGCACCGACGGTCTGATCGGTGTAATCGGGCTGCTCGCCGTATGGCGCGGTCGGGACCGAGCCGCAGCGGGGCTTGCAATGTGGGCCACCGCATTTCTGACGGCGATCGCGATTTCCTTTGTACCGTCTGACGGCCTCGGACCAGTGCTGGCAATGTGGAGCTTTTACCTGCTCGCACGGGTCGGTTTCTACGTGATGGCGGAATCCATGATCACCGGGTCGCTTCACCCGCGAGCGCGAACATGGTGGCGTGCTGGCTTCTTTGTATTGCTTACGATCGCGGCCATCCGGGCACTCATCGGGCCGATCGTCTTTGTCACCACGGGCTGGGCAGAAATGCTGCGACCCGCATACGGCTTGATCGTCAGTGCGACCTATCTGCCCCCTGTCGCGCTGCTCCTCGTGAGCTATCAGTGTGCAGCGGTGGCACAGCGGCTCCGGTTGCGCTGGATGCTAGCGAGCAGCGCATTATTCCTTGCCGCTATTGTTCTAAACAATACGCCACTTCTGGGTTCTTCGATATCCCTCGCCGCATCGTTCTTTCTGTCCGCAATGGCGGGGATCGGCTTCCTGTACACGATCCTCCGTCACCGGGTAGTCGACTTCACGGTAATCCTGAACCGCACGCTCGTATACGCAGCAACCACAAGCTTCGTGCTGGGCCTATTTGCTCTTTTCGAGAGTTTGATCGAGCGCTCGGCGTTAGGCCACGACGCCAGCCTGATGATGGAACTCGCGGTACCGCTGGGCCTGGGTGTCTCGCTGAGCACCGTTCACCGGCGAATCGACAGCTTGGTCGATCGTCTGGTGTTTCGCCGCCAGTACCGCGAAGAGATCGCCCTGCGCCGCTTTGCCCAAGAATGCGCTTTCGTGACCCATCCTGAAAGCTTGCTCGACCTTGCCATGGAGCAGATTACCCTCCATGCCGGTGTCCCATGGATCGCCATGTACGAGTACACGCCCGATGGTTATTCTCGTGTTCGCCAGCGTGGTACCCAGAATTTACCGCCGCGGGTCGCAGCCGACGATCTTGCTCTAGTGAAGCTGCGGGCGCATGACCCAGAGGTCAACTTGCACGCAGCGCCGAGCGCAATGGGGAAAGATGGTTACGCGTTCCCGCTGCGCGTGCGCGGCCATTTGCTCGGAGTCCTCATAGTGGGGCCGCGTCCAGGCGAGCACTCGGTGGCTGAGGAACGCGAGTTGCTCGCCCACGTAGCCCACGAAATCGGCGCCGCCTTGTTCGCGCTACGCGCTGAGGCCAGCGAGGCAAGAGCGCAGGCAAGCGAGGCGCAACTGCGAGAGTTACATGCCCGCGAGAAGGCACTGTTGGAGGCTTTGCGTACAATCGGTGGAACGGCAATCTCATAACTGGCATGCGGGCAGCGATGACAGTGAGCGGGGACGATGCGGCTACTTGTCTTCCCTGAGACTGGCGGTAAAGCCAATGGGACGTTGCTTGGGCGTCGGCGGGTTTGTGAGCTGACGGATCTCCGAGAGAATGGCGGCGATCGCTCGGTCATGAGCGGTGAGCTTGTTCTCGATGTGCACCTCGAGCTCATGAAGCCGCCGGACACAGTATATGCTTTGGTGACCAGGGCCGGAATCGAACCACCGACACGCGGATTTTCAGACCGCACTTCTCACACCGCGTGCTCACGAGTCTCCCGGAATGTGATATCCGGCCACCGCTCCAGCGTGAGCTGCAGATTCACCCTGGTAGGCGCGAGGTACACCAGCGCCCCCGCATGATCCACCGCCAGGTTGTCATGCGCCCGCGTGCGAAACTCCTCCAGCTTCCTGCCATCCTTCGCATCGATCCACCGCGCCGTATGCACCCCCACCGGCTCGAACACACACTGCACCGAGTACTCATCCTGTAGCCTGAAGGCGACCACCTCGAACTGCAGCTGCCCCACCGCCCCGAGGATCAGATCGTTGTTGCGCACCGGCTTGAAGAGCTGCGTAGCACCCTCCTCGCAGAGCTGCGACAGGCCCTTCTGCAGGGCCTTCATCTTCAACGGGTCCTTGAGCACCGCGCGCCGGAAGATCTCCGGCGCGAAGTTGGGAACCCCCGTGAACGCGAGCTTCTCCCCCGCCGTGAACGTATCGCCGATGTTGATCGTGCCGTGGTTGTGAAGCCCGATGATGTCGCCCGCGAACGCCTCCTCGGCATGCTCCCGCTCCGCCGCCATGAACGTGAGCGCATCGGCGACCCGCACCTCCTTGCCGAGCCGCGAATGGTAGAGCCGCATGCCTCGCGTGTACTTGCCCGAGCACAAGCGCAGGAACGCGATACGGTCGCGATGTCCCGGATCCATGTTGGCCTGGATCTTGAACACGAACCCCGACAAGGCCTCCTCGAGAGGCTGCACCTGCCGTTCCCGCGCTGCGCGCGGCCGGGGCCCGGGCGCATGGGCAGTGAAGGCCGCGAGCAGCTCCTGCACGCCGAAGTTGCTGATCGCCGAGCCGAAGAACACCGGCGTCTGCAGCCCGGCGAGGTAGGCCTCAGGATCGAACGCCGCGGTCGCGCCCTTGACGAGCTCGATCTCCTCGACGATCGCCTCCAGCCGCTCACCCAGAAGCTCGCGCGCGGCCTCGCTGCGCAGGCCCTCGATGACCCGATGCTCACCGACCCGGCCGCGCTCGCCCGCAAGATATACGTAGATGCGGTCCTCCGGCAGGTGATAGATGCCGCGCAGTTCCCTGCCCATCCCGATGGGCCAGGTCACGGGCGCCGTGGCTATTCCCAACACCTTCTCGATCTCATCGAGCAGCTCGATCGGCGGCCGCCCTTCCCGATCGAGCTTGTTGATGAAAGTCATGATGGGCGTGTCGCGCAGGCGGCAGACCTCCATCAGCTTGATGGTCCGCTCCTCGACTCCCTTGGCGCAGTCGATGACCATCAGGGCCGAGTCCACGGCCGTCAGCGTCCGGTAGGTATCCTCAGAAAAATCTTCGTGACCCGGCGTGTCCAGCAGGTTGATGATGCAGTCGCGGTACGGAAACTGCATCACCGAGGAGGTCACCGAGATCCCGCGCTGCTGCTCGAGGCGCATCCAGTCGGAAGTTGCGTGGCGCGCCGCCTTGCGGCCCTTCACGGTGCCCGCCATCTGGATGGCGCCGCCAAAGAGCAGCAGCTTCTCGGTAAGTGTTGTTTTGCCGGCGTCGGGGTGCGAGATGATCGCAAACGTCCGCCGCCGACGTATCTCGGCAGTCAGTTCAGTCATGGATAGCTTGTCAGATCGGAGTGCGGGGGGCGCGGCGTCCGCGCAGTGCGAGCCTCAGTACCGCGGCATCTTCCCTGCCGCCCACCGCCTGGTAGTAACCCCGGCGCATGCCGACTTGCTCGAAGCCGATCGCCTGATACAGGCGGATCGCCGCCACGTTCGAGGGCCGTACCTCCAGAAACGCCTCGCTCATCCCGGCGGCGGTGCCGCGCTCGAGCAGATAGCCGAGCATGCGCCGGCCGAGCCCGCGGCAGCGATAGGTATCCGCGACGCAAAGGTTCAGCACATGTGCCTCGCCGGCACCGACGCTCATGACCCCGTAGCCGATGACATGATTCCCGAGAGCGAGCACGCGGCAGACATATCCGACCCGCAGGCAGTCGCGGAATATGCCCTCGCTCCAGGGAAACTGGTAAGAGGCACGCTCTACCGCGAAGACCTCGGCGACGTCCGCTTCCGTCATGGGGCGGATGCCGATCTCCGGGGCGGCATCGAGCAGCTCAGGAGCGATGGCCATCGTCGGGTACGCCTGCCGTCAGTTGCCTGAACACGTTACGCGCGAACTTCAAGTCCTCCCACGCCTTGCGCTTGTCGGCCGGACTTCGCAGGAGGTAGGCGGGATGATACGTCACCACGAGGGGTGTGTTCAGCTCGCCGAAGCGATGCACCCGGCCACGCAGGCGGCTCAAGGACTCCTCCGTGGCCAGCAGGTTCTGGGCCGCGATCCGGCCGACGGCGAGCAGAACCCGGGGCCGTATCAGCTCGATCTGGCGCCGCAGGTAGGGCAGGCAGGCGGCGACCTCCTCCGGGCGCGGATCGCGGTTGTTCGGCGGACGGCTCTTCAGCACATTGGCGATATAGACGTTCTGCGCACGACTGAGGCCTATTGCCCGCAGCATCGCATCCAGCAGCTGTCCGGCGCGTCCGACGAAAGGCTCCCCACGCCGGTCCTCCTCGGCACCGGGTGCCTCGCCGATCACCATCCACTCGGCCCGGGGATTGCCCACCCCGACCACCCCCTGGGTACGCGTGGCATGCAGACCGCAGCGGGTGCACCGCAGCACCTCGGAGCGGAGCGCATCCCAGGGGTCAGTGCTCGCCGTCGGGCGCAGATCCGCCGCGGATTGCGCCGGCGCGGCGGCTCCTTGGCCGGATTCCACTGCGAGTTGCGGGCCAGGGCTGACGACAGTGCCGGATCGCGGCTCCCAGACGTCGATGCCGAGCGTCCGCAGGTATTCGGCGCGAAGAGCGCGATCCATCAGGCGGGTGCGCGCCGATGGCGGCGCAGACGGCGAACCAGCCAGATGATCGGTGCCGAGGCCGCGTACGTGCCGAAGATCGCCAGCAGCAGTGTCGGCGGGTCGGTGGCGTTGAGGACCACTGCGATCAGCACGACGATGAGCACCACCAGGAGCAGAGAGACGAAGCGGACGCGCCGGTCGAGCTTGAATTGCTTGAAGCTCGGATAGCCGAAGCGGCTGACCATGAGCGCGCCGGCGATCGCGGTCACCGCGAAGGCTGAAACGAGGCCCGGGAGACCTGGCCCGTGCCACTGGCTGGCGGCCCAGACGAAGCCCGCGACGAGGGCGGCAGCCGACGGGCTAGGCAGCCCCTCGAAGTAGCGCTTATCGGCCGTCGGGGCGCGCGCATTGAAGCGCGCGAGACGCAGTGCCGCCGTCACCGCGTAGAAGAAGCATGCGAGCCAGCCGAACCGCCCCCACTCATGCCCGAACTCGGCGATCCGCACCACGCCCCACTGGTAGGCGACGATGGCCGGGGCGAGACCGAAGGAGACCATGTCCGCGAGGCTGTCGTACTCCTTGCCGAAGGCGCTCTCGGTGCGGGTCAAGCGCGCGATCCGTCCGTCCAGTGTGTCGAAGATCATCGCCACGAACACCCCGATGCCGGCCGCGGCGAAGTGCTTGTCGATCGCGGCGACGATGGCGTAGAAGCCCGAGAACAGGCACCCGGTGGTCAGCAGGTTCGGCAGGAGATAGATCCCCTTGCGCTGCGGCTTGACCTCGTTGTCGGCATCTGGATCCATGCTCAGGGCACTCTCCGGGTTCGGGCTCGGGGACGTCAAGACTGCCTCGGCAGCGAAGGGGACAGGGGGGCGAATTTTATCAGGTGGGGTCCTGATAAGATGGGGGACTCTTCAAACCCGGCAAAAAGACCCGCGCACAATGAGGCTCTCGCAGTATCCGATCAACACCGCCAAGGAAACCCCGGCCGAAGCCGAAGTGCTGAGCCACCAGCTGATGCTGCGCGCCGGGCTCATCCGCCGCGAGGCGGCGGGGCTCTACAGCTGGCTGCCGATGGGGCTCAGGACCCTGCGCAAGGTGGAATCCATCATACGCGAGGAAATGAACCGGGCGGGTGCGCTGGAGCTCATCATGCCGGTGTTCCAGCCGGCGGAGCTGTGGCAGGAGTCCAAGCGCTGGAGCGAGTACGGTCCGGAGCTGCTGCGCTTCAAGGACCGCCACGAGCGCGACTTCGTGGCCGGGCCTACGCACGAGGAGGTCATCACGGATATCGTGCGCCGCGACATCAAGAGCTATCGCCAGCTCCCGGTGAACTTCTACCAGGTGCAGACGAAGTTCCGCGACGAGATACGCCCGCGCTTCGGCGTCATGCGGGCACGCGAGTTCATCATGAAGGACGCCTATTCCTTCCACGTCGATGCCGCCTCGCTGCAACAGGGTTATCGCGCCATGTACGACGCCTACACCCGCATCTTCACGCGGATGGGTCTCGACTTTCGCGCGGTGCGGGCGGATTCCGGGCCGATCGGTGGGGATGTGTCCCAGGAATTCCACGTGCTCGCCACCTCCGGCGAGGATGCCATCGTCTTCTCCGACGAGGACGACTATGCCGCCAACCTCGAGGCAGCCGCAGCGCTGGCGCCGGAGGAGCCGCGGCCGGCGCCGCGGGAGGCCATGGCCAAGGTCTCGACACCCGGCGCACGGACCATCGAAGAGCTCTCACGCATGCTCCAGGTGGAGCCGTCCCGCTGCGTGAAGACCCTGCTCGTCAACGGCTCGGAAGAGGAGGACGTCGTCGCGCTCGTGCTGCGGGGCGATCACGAGCTCAACGCCCTCAAGGCGCAACGGCTGCCGGGCGTCGCAACTCCCCTGCGTATGGCGGGCGCGGAGCGCATTGCGCGCGCCACCGGCGCGCAGGCCGGCTTCATCGGCCCGGTAGGTCTGCGCTGCCGCGTCTACGCCGATCACAGCGCGTGGGCCATGGCCGATTTCGTCTGCGGCGCCAACGAGAAGGACATGCACCTCACCGGCGTCAACTGGGACCGGGATGTGCCCGGCGTCGTCGCGGCCGATATACGCAATGTCCGCGAAGGGGATCCGAGCCCGAGCGGCCGCGGGCACCTGAAGCTCACCCGCGGCATCGAGGTCGGACACATCTTTCAGCTCGGCCGCAAGTACAGCGAGCCGCTCAAGGCGGCGGTGCTCGATGAGTCCGGCAAGGAAGTGACCCTGCTCATGGGCTGCTATGGCATCGGTGTGACGCGCGTCGTCGCGGCCGCCATCGAGCAGAACCACGATGAGCGCGGCATCATCTGGCCGGAGCCGCTGGCCCCGTTCCAGGTGGTGCTCGTGCCGCTCAACCTGCAGAAATCCGCCCGGGTCAGAGAAGTTGCCGAACGCCTCTACAGCGAGCTCACCGCCCAGGGCATCGAGGTGCTCTATGACGACCGCGACGCCCGGCCCGGAGTCAAATTCGCCGACGCGGAGCTCCTCGGCATTCCACACCGGCTGGTGGTCGGCGATCGGGGCCTCGAGGCCGGCCGGTTGGAGTACCGCTATCGCCGCGACAGCGAAAGCAGCGAGTTTCCGGCCGACCAGGCGATCGAGTTCCTCAAGGCGCGCATCCGCTGAGCGCTGGCTGCGGGCATGGCGCCGCGCAGTCCCTGCGGCGCTGCTGCTCGCGCTGCTGCCGGCCTGGGCGCTGGCCGATCAGCAGCGCGATCCGGCGCTCGGGCCCGTCGTGCAGCGCGCGATCGCGCACGCGCAGTGCTTCGCCGACCGCTACGACGCCGCCGTCTGGTACACGCTCATGGGCCCGCGGCTGCAGCGATTCGTGCCGGATCCCGCGCAGCGGCTGAAGATCCTGCAGCAGGTCTATTGCGAGACACATCGGCCGGACGAATCCAAGCTGCCGCCGGGACTGGTGATGGCGGTGATGCAGGTGGAGAGCGATTTCAACCGCTGGGCGGTCTCGCCTGCCGGCGCGGTGGGCCTGATGCAGGTGATGCCCTACTGGCCGGAGCGGCTGGGAATGAAAGGGTACGAGCTGGTGCACGTCGCGCCCAACATCAGGATGGGCTGCGCCATCCTCAGATTCTATCTGCAGCACACGCACAACGACGTGCGCCTCGCGCTGGAAAAATACAACGGCAGCCTCGGCCACCCGGAGTATCCCGACCGGGTGCTGACGGATTGGGAGAGGTGGTCCGGGGCCGACGACTTGGGTTTTGCCAGCTCGAGACCTGCATCCAGGCATTGAGCTGCGCCGTCCTGCCGCACGTACTAAGCGGTCTGGAAGCCCATCGGCGGCCGTTCCAGGTGCTCCGGCGCATCGGCCACCTCTACCGCACTCACCTTCGCCGCAGCTGAGCCCGTCCATAGCCAGCTGACGAAGGTCTGCACGGCCTGCTCCTCGCCGCAGACCAGCACCTCGACGCGCCCATCGGGAAGATTGCGGGCGTGGCCGCGCACGCCGAGCTCGCGCGCGCGCTGCGCGGCTGTGCCGCGATAGAAGACCCCCTGAACGCGGCCCGAGACCAGGCATTTCTTGCAGATCACGCGGCAAATATACCCATTTCCGCGGTAACTCGCCGCAATGGCCCCTCGCGGTGAGCAGCCCGCGCCGGCGAGACTGCCCACGGACAGGCTTCTTCGACATGGAAGGAGACATCGCGCTGTGGCAACGTATCCGCAAACTCGACCCAGGCTGGTGCGGCCGTTTGCCGTACCATGCGCGCGGCCGGAGACAGGGGAAGCTGCGATGATCGAGATCCTGGTGCTCTACTACTCCCGCAACGGGTCGACCGCCGAGCTCGCCCGGCAGGCGTGCCGCGGTATCGAGAGTGTCGCCGGCGCCGCCGCGCGCCTGCGGACCGTGTCGCCCGTCAGTGCCGATAGCGAGCGCGAGCCGAAGCCAGTGCCGACGGCTGGCGCGCCTTACGCCACTCTCGAGGACCTGCGTAACGCGCACGGCCTCCTCCTCGGCAGTCCCACCCGCTTCGGCAACATGGCGGCACCCCTGAAGTATTTCCTCGATTCGACATCCAGCCTCTGGGTCTCCGGCGCGTTGGCCGGCAAGCCGGCGGGCGTATTCACCTCGACGCAAACCCTGCATGGTGGCCAGGAAGCGACACTCCTCTCGATGATGCTGCCGCTTCTTCACCACGGCATGTACCTTGTTGGTCTGCCGTACACAGAGCGTGCGCTGCACCAGACCCGCTCCGGCGGAACTCCCTATGGCGCGTCGCACGTCGCTGGCGGCGAGGAGGAGCCGGTACTGACGGAGGACGAGCGGGCCCTGGCCCAGGCGCTGGGGAAGAGAGTCGCATCGCTGGCGGTGCGCCTTTCAGCCTAAGGTACCGAGCGCAATACCTCGCGGATAAAAGGCACGGTCAGGCGCCGCTGCGCAGCGAGAGCCGCCTCGTCGAGCGTATCGAGCAGCTCGTAGAGCCGCCGCATGTCGCGCGGAAAACGGCGCTGCAGCCAGCGCGAGGTCTCCTCCGGAAGCTCGATGCCGCGCAATCGGGCGCGCAGCTGCAGCGCCTGCTGCTGCTCCACCTCATCGAGAGCCCGCAGCTGCAGAACGGCCCCGGCGGCGCAGCGCGAGCCCAGATCGGGCAGCGCCCAGGCGAGCAGCGCCGGCGGCGGCCGCGCCGCCATGACCAGCGCCCCGCCGGAATCCTCGAGTTCCCGCAGCAGGCCGAAGATGGCTTTCTCCCAGTCCAGGCGGCCGGCAACCGCCTCGAGATCATCCAGACAAACACACTCGAGCTGCGGCAGCCCTTCCAACACTCCGACACCGAGGCTCGCCAGCTCCGCCAGTGGAAAATAGCCGGCGCGACGCGACTCGGCCGACTGCGAGCACACCGCCTGCAGCAGATGCGTCTTGCCCGCGCTCGCCGGACCACAGATCCACGTGGCGCCCGCGGCCTCCCCGCCGGCGACGCGCCGGGCATGCTCGAGTGCTTCGCGGTTGCGGGCGGGCAGAAAGCTCGCAATGACGGCCCGATCCGGCAGGCGCACTCCCAAGGAAAGCTGATGCACGCGTACTCCTCAGACCGTGTGCTTGGCGTCTCTGCCGCGCCGTGCGTCTTTTATGTCGCGCATTGCGGGTCCGCTGCCGGTGTCGGCGACCGCAACCCAAGCGCGCCGGGTAAAGGCCAGTACATAGTTGAGGCCTGACAGAGTGGTCGTCGCGAGCACCGTCAGTGCCAGCGCGCGCAGCACGCCATGAGGCGGAAAGGCGGCCGCGGCGCCGAGCATGACCGCCGTGAGATAGAGCAATTGCGCGGCCGTGTTGATCTTGCTGATGATCGTCGGCCGGCCGCGCAGAGGGCCGAACCAAAGCCTGTACACCAGCGCGCCCATGGCGATCAGCGCATCCCGCGCGACCGCCGCGGCGGTCACCCACCAGGGGACGAGGCCGACCCAGGTGGACTCCACGAACACCGTCACCAACAGCAACTTGTCGGCCGCCGGATCGAGGAACTTGCCGAGCTCGGAGATCCAGTTGAACCGCTTGGCGAGGTAGCCATCGAGCCCGTCGGAAAACGCCGCCAGCACGAAGAGCGCAAGCGCGAGGCCGTAGCGGCCGTCATGCAGAGCGGTCGCGATCGGCCAGATGAGCGCGAGGCGCACCAGACAGATGAGGTTGGGCAGGTGACGCACGATGAGGGGAGTGGCTGCGCCCGCGTGTGCTTCGAGTACGGCTAACCCGTGCGGTACCGATAGACGAGAGGTGCGCCGGGCGTCCCGCTTGCCTGTGAGGTCGACCCGAGGCGGGTGAAACTGGGCGAGGTCGAGAGTGCCCGCTCGATGGCGGCATTGCCTCCGCGCACCGTAAGCTCGAACAGCACGGAATCGCCGCTGACCTGCTTGACGTCCGCCCGGCTCACTCCTGGAACGGCGCCGAGCATCAGCTCGACGTTGGCGTAGTCCGCGAGGCTCATCACTCCCTGGATCTCGACCGCCGCCTCCCCGGACGCACCGCCTGCGGCGGCGCCTGCCGGCGGCGCGAGCAGATCGACGGTATCCTCGATCCCCGCCGTGAGCGGACCGCTCCAGCTTTGACTGCTGAAGTCGGTGTAGAGAGTCCACTGCCACTCCCCCGGGCCCTGCGAGGCGGCGGGCTGCGGCGCAGCTGCCGCTGTCGCGGCTGTCGCTCCTGCGGCAGGCTGCGGCTGGATGCCGGCGGGGCCTGTCCCGGCCCCAGTGCCAGGCGCGGCTGCTCCGGACGCGACGCGCGCGGTGCTGCTCGCAGGCGCTCCATTACCGGACACTGCCGGCCCGGATGCCAAGGCGGCGGCTGGCGGCCTGCCGACGAGCAATTGCTCCGCGCCGAACCGGTGCGCCATCTCGAGCAGGGCCTGCCGCGGCAGCAGGTTGCCGCTGTCATCGCTCACCGGCAGGGGCACGATACTGATCGGAAGGCCGCGCTGCTCCGCGGCCTGCTCGAGTGCTGCCTGATCCGTGGCTTGGTCGGCCTGATCCGGCGGCGGATAGAGCACCACCAGTGTGAACGGGCGGTCGGGATCCCAGACGCTGCGATCGGCCGCGGCTATGGCCTTATCCACCGCCGCCGCGTCGAAGATGACCTGCTGCTCGCCTTGCGGGCCGCGATCGTAGCTCTGGACATATTTGGGCGCATCCGCGATCAGTCCGCCGAAGGCCGGGTCGCTCGCCGCTTCACGGCGGCCGGTCGCGCGCACCAGCGCCTCGCGCATGGCCTGCTGCAGGGCGGGCACGGACTGGCCGGCCACATCGACCTGGAATACCGGCACGGGGCGCGCCGCCCACGCCGCCGCTGGCACAGCGGCGCACGCCAAGAGGAGCAGCGCTTCGCGGACCAGGCGTTTCGCGGTTGTCTGGCGGCAGGGCATCGGGAATGTTTGGATCGCGCCGGGGATCGCGCGAAATGTACAATACCATACGCAAAGGCTCCGGCCTGTACACGAGGGCGATCAGGTGAGTGAAGGCCGCGGCATGACGTATCGCGAGGCCGGTGTCGACATGGACGCCGGTGACGAGCTCGTCGAGCGCATCAAGCCCCTTGTTGCGCGCGTGCGACGGCCGGAGGTGCTGGCCGGCATCGGCGGCTTCGGTGCGCTGGTGGAGCTGCCGCCGGGATACCGGCGCCCGGTGCTGGTCTCCGGGACTGACGGCGTCGGTACGAAGCTGCGCCTCGCCATCGATGCGGGACGCCACGACACGATCGGGATCGACCTCGTCGCCATGTGCGCCAATGACATCGTGGTGCAGGGCGCCGAGCCGCTGTTCTTTCTGGACTACTACGCCACGGGCAAGCTTCGGGTCGACGTTGCGGAAGCTGTGGTGCGCGGCATCGTGGAAGGCTGCGCCCAGGCAGGTGCCGCTCTGGTAGGCGGCGAGACCGCGGAAATGCCCGGCATCTACTACGGCGAGGACTACGATCTTGCCGGCTTCTGCGTGGGCGTGGTGGAGAAAGACGACATCATCGACGGCAGTGCAGTGGGTGCGGGCGACGTCGTGATCGGCCTCGCCTCTTCCGGACCACACTCGAACGGTTATTCGCTCATCCGCAAGCTCGTCGCGCTGAGCGCTGCGGGCAGTGACACTCAGCTCGACGGCAAGCCGCTGCTCGATCGGCTGCTCGCCCCCACCCGCATCTACGTCAAACCGCTGCTCGAGCTCGCGCGACAGCTCGACGTACACGCGCTCGCTCACATCACCGGCGGCGGCTTGACTGACAACATCCCGCGGGTGTTGCCGGAAGGTCTGGAAGTCGTGCTCGAGCGCCGCCGCTGGCACCGTGATCCGGTATTCGACTGGCTGCAGCAAGCCGGACACATCGAGCCTGCGGAAATGTACCGTACCTTCAACTGCGGCATCGGCATGGTCGCCATTGTCTCCCAGGAGCAGGCGGCGCAGGCGGTCGAGCTGCTCGCCGCGCGCGGGGAGTCGGTGCAGATCATCGGTGAGATCCGTCCCGGCACTCGCGGCGTGGTCATAAGCGAGTGACCGGCCGGGACACGTCCGGGGTCCGACCCGGCCCGCTGCGGCTCGCGATCCTCATCTCCGGCCGCGGCTCCAACATGGCCGCAATCGCGCGCGCCTGCGCACAAGGTCAGCTCAATGCGCGCATCGACCTCGTCCTGTCGGAGCGGCCAGGTGTTGCCGGCCTGGACACCGCGCGGGCGCTGGGAATCGAGACGCGCACCGTATCCTGGCCTGGCGCCGCGGAACGCGCGCGATTCGAGCGCGATCTCGAAGCTGCGCTCGCGGCCGTGCGGCCGGATCTGATCGTTCTCGCCGGATTCATGCGCATCCTGTCACAACAGTTCGTCGAGGCGCGCGCGGGCCAGGTGCTCAACATCCATCCGTCGCTCCTGCCGAAATACCGCGGCCTGCACACTCACCGGCGCGTCCTCGAGGCCGGTGATCGGGTGCACGGCGCCAGCGTGCATTTCGTCACCGCGGAACTCGACGGCGGACCGGTCATTCTGCAGTCGCGAGTCGCGGTGCGGGCCGGAGACGCCGAGGACACGTTATCAGCGCGCGTTCAGGCCACTGAGCACATCATTTATCCGCAGGTGGTCGGCTGGCTCGCCGACGGCAGGCTCGCCTGGCACGATGAGCGGCCCTGGCTCGACGGCAAGCTGCTCGAAGCGCCG
Source organism: Steroidobacteraceae bacterium (assembly GCA_036000265.1). GTDB lineage: Bacteria > Pseudomonadota > Gammaproteobacteria > Steroidobacterales > Steroidobacteraceae > 13-2-20CM-66-19. The sequence continues at coordinate 15,651 of DASYGA010000188.1, forward strand.
GTGGTGGTGGACTTCCCCTGACGACGAGGCTCGATGAAGGTACTGGCGGCGACTGAACGCGTGGCTCTCACACGCCGGGGATTCTTTGCCGCGGTGCTGTTTGCGGCAGGGGCACTGACTGCATCGCCGGCCGCACTCGCGCAGCCGACATCGGCCGCAGCCTCGCAGCCGGTTCCGTTCGTTGCCACCTATACGATCTCCTGGCACGGAGTCACCGCCGGTACCTCGACTCTGGAGCTGCGCGAGACCGCGCCGCAGTTGTATCTCTACACCTCGACCGACACGGCCTACGGCGTCTTCAGGCTGGCTTTCCCGCATCCGCTGCGCCAGTCGAGCCGCTTCAGGATCGACGCCGGCGAGGTCCAGCCGCTCGACTTCCAGGCGGGCGGTGCCGGCAACGATGTGATGGCGCAGTTCGACTGGAAGACCGGGCAGGTGACCGGCATGGCCAAGGGAAAGCTGCTCGATCTGAAGCTGCAGGCGGGCACCCAGGATCCTCTCTCGGTGCAGATCGCCATCATGCTGAAGCTGCTGGCGCGCGATGCTCCCCAGGGCTTCTGGATGCTCAACACCGACGAGATTGACCGCTTCCAGTACGTCCGGCACCAGGAGGGCACGCTCGACACCCCGGTCGGGAAGCTGCGCACCATCCTCTACACCAGCCATCTGCCGGGCTCCGACAAGACCACTTACCTCTGGCTCGCGCCCGCGCTCGATTACATGCCGGCGCGCGCCGAGCAACACGTCAAGGGCAGCACACAAGTCGCCCTCGAGATCCGGACATTTGCGCGGCGATGACGGCGGATGCGGATCAGCTCGCGTCGAAAGCCCTGAACTGCTTCGCGAGCTTCAGCTGCTGCCCCTGATAGTTCGAGGCGATGCCGCTGCCGTAGACCACCTCGGGCTTTTCCGCCATGCGCTCGTAGCGCAGCCACCCCACCGTCTGGCCATGCTCCAGCAGAAACGGCACCTCGTGTGACCTGACTTCCAGCACGCCCCTGCTGCTGCCGGCCCGCCTGGTCTGCGCGTCCCAGCCGAACCCCGGGTCGAAGAAGCCGGCGTAGTGCACGCGAAATTCGCCGGCCCGGGTATCGTACGGCAGCATCTCCGCCGCGAACTCCGGCGGCACCGCGATCGCCTCCTTGGTGATCAGGATGTAGAACTCGTCCGGATCCAGGATCAGCGACGAGTCCTTGTGAAAGCGGATGGGCTCCCAGAAATCGAGCGGGTCGTAATCGCGCCGCTCCAGATCGATCCGTTTCACGTGCTTCTTCGCGCGCCAGCCGATCAGCGCGTCGTCGCTGCCGGACCCCTTCAGGTCGATGGTGAAGGGCAGGAACCCGGTCCTCTCGCTGAGGGCGTTGGAATCTGCGACCTGGCCCTCGATGAGCAGCGATTTCCAATCGGCAACGGTGATGGGCTTGGGGTTCTCACCGCGCGTGCGGCGAAAGCGCAGCTGATTCAGGCGGGTGCCGGTCCTGACCACGATGCTGAAGCTGCGTGGAGCGACCTCGATGTAAAGCTGCCCCTGGTAGCCCTCTTCGACCTGGTCGAACACCGCCGCGTGATCCGCGATGAGCCTCGTCAGGATATCGAGGCGACCCGTCGAGCTCTTCGGATTCGCGAACGCGGCAACGTCGCCGCGCAGATTGATCGCTTCCAGGAGGGGAATGACGTACACGCGGCCTCGTTCCAGGACGGCGCCGTCGCGCAGGCTGATCTGGAACCGCTCGTAGCTCGGATCCAATTCCCGCATCTTCTCCAGCACCTTCATTCCCCTGCCGGGCAGGAAGCTGGCGTCCACCGGATAGGCGCACTCGCCGAGGCGCAGGTCGATGCTTGCAGGCTGAATCTGGTCGGGGACGATCTGGCTCATGGCGGCCGGCAGGATCTCGCCCGTGACCAGCATTTCCCTGATTTTCTGACACGGCAGGATTCCCGTGTAGACCGCCGATCGGGCGGCCTCTTGAGATGCAGCCACGGCCTTCGCCTCAGCTCTCTTCGATGACGATCTTCGGGAACACGCTGCTGCGGTCGCGGGCGCGCAGGGCGAGCGCACCCGCCGTCCGCCGGGCCATCTGAAAATACGCCTGCGCGCGCGGCGAGTCCGGTGCTGCAACGACTGTCGGTCGACCGCCGTCGGCCTCCTCTCTGATATGGACATCCAGCGGCAGCTCACCGAGAAGCTTGACGCCGTACTGCTCGGCCATCCGCGCGCCGCCGCCCGCGCCGAAAATATGCTCGGCGTGCCCGCAGTTGGAGCAGAAGTGGATGCTCATGTTCTCCACGATGCCGAGGACGGGCACGGCGACTTTCTCGAACATCTTGAGGCCCTTGCGGGCATCGGCCAGGGCTATGTCCTGCGGAGTCGTGACGATGATCGCGCCGGCCACCGGAACGCGCTGCGCCAGGGTGAGCTGGATGTCGCCGGTCCCCGGAGGCATGTCGACGACGAGGTAATCGAGCGGGCCCCAGTGAGTCTCCGACAGCAGCTGCGTGAGCGCCTGCGTGACCATCGGGCCTCGCCAGACCATCGGCTGCTCCGCATCCACCAGAAACCCTATGGACATTGCCGCGAGGCCATGGCTCTGGAGCGGCTCGAGGTGCTTGCCGTCGGGCGAGGTCGGCCGCTGCCCCTCGAGTCCCAGCATGAGCGGCTGGCTCGGTCCATAGATGTCCGCGTCGAGCATCCCGACCCTGGCCCCCTGCGAAGCCCACGCCAGTGCGAGGTTCACCGCGACGGTGGACTTGCCCACGCCGCCCTTGCCCGAAGCGACCGCGACGATGTTCTTGATGTCCCCGAGTGGCTTCAGATTGCGCTGCACCGAGTGCGAGCGAATATCCGCTTCGAGCTCGAGAGTGAGGGCCGCCGGCTGCCCGGCGGCAGCCAGATGCGCCTGCAGGGCGGCTGCAAGCTCCTCACGATAGCCGCCCACCGGATACCCGAGCGCGATCCGCGCGCGACAGCCACCCCCCTCTGCGAGCAGCTCCCTGATGGCTCCAGCCTCGCCCAGGGTTTGCCCGAGGTAGGGATCGGTGTAGGCCTCGAGGGCGTTCCTGACGGCGCTCAAAGTGGAGTCATCGGCCATGGGGCGATTGCAGCAATGGATGGGTCCAGCCGGGGATTGTAGAGCGTTTCCGCCGCGCCGGCGGCATGCACGGACGTGATCCGGGGCGCGTCTGCCGGATCCGGGCCTATGGCATAATTCGGCAACGTTCCCGACCGGGGGCCCTAGAGGCGCGGCCCGGCGGGTGGGGTGGGTCTGCGCCTGGGCACTGATGTCGCGACGTATCGGTGAAGAAAGACTTGCGCGAGGAAGCGGTGCGGGAGTGCCTTTCCGGGATGGCTGAATGAGCTTCTTCACCAATTTGCGCGCCGACAGGCTGATCACCGAGATCAGGTCCTGCACCGATCCGGCGAGTCCCGATACCCAGAAGGCCATCGCGCGCCTGAAGGACCTCGGCCCGGGCGCCATCGAACCCGTGTTCGCAGCATTGCCGGATGCCGACAAGAATGCCACCCTGGCGTTCGTCGAGGTGCTCGCGGGCCTGGTGAGCCCGAAGTCCTTGCCACTCTTCGCGCGCGGCCTGGTCGAAGGCAGCCCGCGCGTGGTCGCAGGCATCGCCTGGGCGCTCACCAGCAGCCGCAACTACCCGCCCAACCTGCTGCTCGAGGCGCTGGCAACTCCCGGGATTTCCAAGTCCGCCCTGCTCGAGGTGATCGCCGCGCAGAAATCGCGCTTTGGCGTGCGCGAGCTCCTCAATGCCGCCTATACGCAGGAGCCGAACGAGAAGGCGGCCCTCTTCCGCACCATCGGCGAGATCGCCGATGCCAACACCGTGCCGGAGCTCATCGGCCGCGTGCACGGCAAGGACCCCATCGCGCGCGTCCACATCATCAACATTCTCGCCCGCTTCAACACGCCGGAAGTGCAGACGGCGCTCCAGGGCCTGCTCAAGGACCCCAACAAGCTGATCCGCGGCGCGACCCTGTCGGCGCTGCAGCGGATGGATGGCAAGATCGACATCGAGCGTGTCTGCTCCCTGCTCAAAGACCCCGAGATCGACGTGCAGAACAAGGCCATCGACGTCGTCATCAAGGCCAACGATCCCGACACCATCCGCTACCTGATCGAGATCCTCAAGGACGAGAACGAGAACGCGCGCCGCGCCGCGGTCGAGGTGCTGAACGAGGTCGGTAACGCGAAGTCCGTGAAGCACCTGCTCGAGTCGCTGAAGGACAGCGACTGGTGGGTACGCAGCCGCGCCGCCGACGCTCTCGGCAAGATCGGCGGCCCGCGGGTCATCGAGGCGGTGCTCGAGCTCATCCGAGACAAGGACGAGGACATCCGCCGCGCCGCCATCGAGATCCTCAACCAGACCAAGGACGAGCGGGCGGTGGAATCGCTCATCCAGGCCACGCGCGATGCGGACTGGTGGGTGAGCGAGCGCGCCGTGGACGCGCTGGCGGAGATCGGCAGCAAGCGCGCCGTGCCGCGGCTCACGGAGATGCTGAAGGACGCCCCGAACAAGGCGACGCCGATCGTCGTTCGCGCCCTCGGCAGGCTCGGCGACGCGAAGCTCGTCGACACCCTGTTGCCCTTCCTGGCCCGGCCGGAGCGGGAGCTGCGGATCGAGGCGATGCAGGCGCTGTCGAAGCTGGTCGACGAGCGGCGCGCGGAGCAGCTGCGCACCGAGCTGCAGACACACGCGGTCTCACCGGATCAGACCATCTCCCGGGTGGCCGCTGCGGCGCTCGCGGAGCTCGACCACCGCCTGGCAGGCGGCGCGGCGATCACCGGGGGCACGGCGCTTCCAGCGGCCGCCGCCGCTCGCCCGGCGCAGCCGCCCCCGACGATGGAGCCCGGACGCACAGCGGTCGTCGATGCGGCCTCGCAATCGCGGATCGCCGAGGGGCTGCCGCGCCTCGACATCCAGACGCTCAAGCCCGGCGACATCATCGAGGGCCGCTACAAGTACATCGATCGCATCGGCCGCGGCGCCTTCGGCACCGTGCTGCTGATGGAAGACACGGTGGTCGACGAGCGGCTGATCCTCAAGTTCCTGAACCCCAACGTGGCGACGGACGAGGAAGTCATGAAGCGCTTCGTCCACGAGCTGCGCTACTCGCGCAAGATCACGCACCACAACGTCATCCGCATCTACGACTTCCTCTTCATCCAGGGCAACTACGCCATCTCCATGGAGTACTTCCCCTCGCATACCCTCGGCAGCGAGATCGTCGGCGACAAGCCGATCGAGCTGAAGCGCGCGCTGCAGTTCGGCATCGACATGTGTACCGGCATGACGGTGGCGCACCAGGTCGGCATCGTGCACCGCGACCTCAAGCCCGCCAACGTCCTCATCAACCAGGAGGGGCTGCTCAAGATCGTGGATTTCGGCGTCGCCGCCGCGCACCGCGAGGGCGATACCCAGCTCACCAAGACCGGGTACGTCATCGGCTCGCCGAAATACATGGCGCCCGAGCAGATCCTCGGCAAGAAGGTCGACGAGCGCGCCGACATCTACGCTCTCGGGGTGATCCTCTACGAGATGCTCACGGGCGTGCCGCCCTACTCCCGCGGCGATCACATGGCAGTCATGTATCAACACGTGCAGGGCAAGGCGCGCCCGGCGCAGGAGGTCAATCCGGCTCTGCCCGCCGGCCTCTCGGATCTGGTGATGAAGAGCATGGCGGTCGATAAAAACAAGCGCTTCCAGAGCATGGACGAGCTGCGGGCAGCGTTGGCGAAGTACATGTAATCGCCCCCCGCGCGCCGCCGAAGGCGTGCGTTGCGTCAAGTTTTTCGGGACAAGCCATTGATTTTGGCGACATAAGGGGGCAAAACAGACGGGCTCGACTCACGTTGGAGATCTTCCTTGGCGCGTATAGACGCGTTTCTCAAGCTGGGAGCACAGCAGGGCTGCTCGGACGTCCACCTTGCCGTCGGCGTGCCGCCGATGCTGCGCATGCAGGGCGACCTCCTGCCGATCAAATTTCGTGAGCTGCGTGCCGCGGAGCTGGAGGGCTACATCACCGAGATCATGAGCCGTTCCCAGGCGGAGCACTTCGCCAAGGGGCAGGATCTGGACTTCTCGTACGTATCGAGCGACGGCGGCCGCTTCCGCGTCAACGTGTTCCGCAAGGAAACCGGCATCGGGGCGACCTTCCGCGCCATTCCCTCCCAGGTGCCCTCGCTGGAGAAGATGGGATTGCCCGCCACCATCACCAAGCTGTGCGATTTCCATCAGGGGATGATCCTGGTCACCGGCTCGACCGGCACGGGCAAGTCGACCACCCTGGCGGCAATGATCAACCACCTCAACGAGACCCGAAAGCTCAACATCATCAGCCTCGAGGATCCGATCGAATTCGTGCACCGCAGCAAGCACAGCCAGGTGATCCAGCGGGAGCTGGGGACGCACATACCCAGCTTTGCGGAGGGCGTACGCGCCGCCATGCGTGAGGACCCGGACGTGATCCTCGTGGGCGAGCTGCGCGATGCGGAGACCATCTCGATGGCGATGACGGCGGCAGAGACCGGCCACCTCGTCCTCGGGACACTGCACACCACCAGCGCCGTCAAGACCATCGACCGCATCATCGATGCGTTGCCCATCGAGGAGCGGGAGCAGACCAAGAGCTTCCTCGCGCAGAGCCTGCTGGCCGTCGTCACCCAGGTTCTGGTGAAGACGCCGGATGCGCGGGGCCGCAAGGCGATCTGCGAGATCCTGATGATGACCAAGGCGATCGCCAAGCTCGTCCAGACGGAGCAGACGCACCAGATTCCCAGTCAGCTGCAGATGGGCCGCGACCTCGGCATGCAGCTGCTCGATCAGGCGCTGCTCGCCGCGATCGGCGCCCGGGAAATCGACCCGGACGACGCCTACTCCTACGCGACCGACAAGCGTCCATTCCAGAAGTACGTCACTGATACCACCATCCTGCCCAGGGTGGCGGAGCCTGCCGCAGCGGCTGCAGCCGGCTGAGGCAACATACGGCGATGGCTACGATCGACACCTTGCTCCTCGAAGTGCTCGAGAAGCGCGGCTCGGACCTGCACTTCATCGCCGGCGACCCGCCGCGGATCAGGCAGTACGGTGATCTGATGGCGCTGAAGCCGGAGAGCCTCGCGCAGGACTTCGTCAAGGACGCGCTCTACGAGATCATGCCGAAGACCGCGCTGGAGCGCTTCGAGTCGAAGGACGGGGCGGATTTCGCCTATACCATCCCGGAGCGCGGGCGCTTTCGTGTCAACGTCATGCGGCAGCTGAACGGAATGGGCGCCGTGTTCCGTGCCATACCATCGACGGCGCTGACCATGGACGAGCTGAAGCTCCCGGAGTCCGTCCGCCAGCTCGGCCGCGCCAACAACGGCCTGATCCTCGTCACGGGCAAGACCGGCTCCGGCAAGTCGACGACGCTCGCCGCGATGATCGACGACATCAACCAGCGCGTGAAGGGCCATATCCTCACGATCGAGGATCCGATCGAGTTCGTGCACCAGAGGAAGACCTGCCTCATCAGCCAGCGCGAGATCGGGGTTCACAGCCCGAGCTTTTCCGCGGCGCTGCACTCGGCTTTGCGTGAGGATCCGGACGTCATCCTGGTAGGTGAGCTACGCGATCTCGAGACGATGAGCATCGCGGTCACTGCAGCGGAAATGGGTATCCTCGTCATGGGCACGCTGCATACGAACGGCGCTGCGCAAACGGTCGACCGCATGGTCAACGTGTTCCCGTCCGATAAGCAGTCGCACGTGCGGACGATGCTGTCGACGTCCTTACGCGGCGTGGTCTCGCAACAGCTGCTGCAGCGTGCCGACAAGCAGGGCCGCGTGGCGGCGCTCGAGATCCTGATCAACACGCCCGCCGCCGCGAACCTCATCCGCCAGGGCAAGCTCGACCAGCTGGAGAACACCATGCAGGCCGGCGGGCAGTTCGGCATGCGCACCATGGACACCGCCAT